>JBOGTU010000022.1:0-9463 GCA_050695655.1 Chloroflexota bacterium
CGGAGATCGCGGTCCAACACGGTGTGGACGTGATCTGGGTATCGAATCACGGCGGCCGGCAGATCGACCACGCGCTGGGCTGCATGGATTCGCTGCCGGAGATCGTGCAGGCCGTGGGCGGCCGGGCGCGCATCATCGTGGATGGCGGCGTGCAGCGCGGAGGCGACATCCTCAAGGCGGTAGCCATGGGCGCCGACGCTGTGGCCGTGGGCCGGCTGCAGGCCTGGGCGCTGGGTGCCGGAGGCAAGGAAGGCGTAGTGCGCATGCTCGAAATTCTGGAGGATGAGCTGGTGTGCGCTATGGGGCTTACCGGCCTCACCAGCATCGACAAGGCCACCCGCAACTACGTCTGCCGGACGGATTCCGTGACACCACCGCACGAGATGAGCAGCTGGGTGAACATGCCCAACCCGCGCATCTTGTAGGCTCAGAGGGCAACCGCCTGACAGCGCACAGCCAGGCGATTGATTGACCTCAGCCGGGCAGCGGCAGGGGGCTCTCCATGTCCACGTGCACCAGGCTGGGGCCGGTGGACATGGCCTCGCGCAGGGTGGGGGCGAGCTGGGCGGGGTCGTTCACATACCAGGCAGGCACACCCATCGCCTCGGCCATGCGGTCGAATCGCAAGTTGGGATCGGTGAGGTCCATGGCGGTGAACTGGCGGCCCGCGGCGGCCTGCTGGCCCAGGTACTCGATCATGTTCAGCTTGAGGATGCGATAGCTGGCGTTGCTGAGGATCACCCAGGTCACCGGCAGGCGATGGTGCGCCGCCGTCCAGAGCGCGGTGATGCTGTACATGGATGATCCATCGGAGCAAATACCGACCACTTTGGAATCCGGCCGGGCCAGCTGGGCGCCCAGCGCACCGGCCAGCCCGCCACCAATACCCCCGCCGCGCACCCGCACCAGCCGCTCGGGCGCTCGCGCCTGGATGGCCCGCTCAAGGTGCTGCCCGTTCGTCACCGCCTCGGTGAAGAAGAGAGCGTTTGCCGGCGCGGCGTCCCATATTTCAGACATGAGGCGTGGGCCGGTGATGGGCGTCTCGTCCCAGCGGACGCGCGCGGCAGCCCAGTAACGCTCACTGGCCGCCGCATTCTCACGGGCGATGGCCTTGCCACGCACTTCGGCCTGCGCCCTTTGGGCAGCAGTCTGGTGCTGCCGGAGCTGCTGCGCCAGGTCCTCCAACGCGCCCTTGGGATCCGACAGCAGCCCCACGGCCGGCGGGCTGTTGCGCCCAATCTGCCAGCTGTTGGCATCGATCTGCACCACTTGGGTCGCCGAGTCCAGCACGGACCGGCCAGGCTCGGGAAAAATGATCTGAAACAGCGGCGCGCCGACAGCCAGCAGCGCGTCGCAGCCCGCCAGCGCTTCACGCAGCTTCACCGGCGTCACAAAGTCCACGCTGCCGCGATACAGCGGGTGAGTGGCTGGCGCGTTGAACTCGGAGGCATAGCACTCCAGGATGGGCGCCCCCAGCAGCTCAGCCACGGCAACCGCCTCTGCCTGCGCGCCGGAGGCAAACACACCATCGCCCAGCAGCAGCACTGGTTGCCGCGCGCGCAGCAGCAGGTCACCCGCCTCCTGCACGGCGGCCGGGTCTGGCCGGCTGCGCCAGCGCGTGAAGCTGGTGGGGATGATGGCGGCATCTGTCGGCTCGTCCAGCACATCGATAGGCAGCGAGAGGAAGACCGGCCCCTGGGGCGGCTCTTCGGCCACCTTCAGCGCACGGCGAACGGCTTGCGGCACGTCATGCGCGTGCTCCACCTGCACTGCCCATTTGCAGACCGGCCGCGCCATGTCCACCAGTGGGCCGGAGAGGTGCGGTTCCTGCAGCAGCGCGGCCGAGGCAGATTGCCCCGCGTAGATCAGCAGCGGCGACATGCCAATGCGGGCGTTGTGCATCATCCCCAGAGCATTGCCCAGTCCCGGTGCGATGTGCACTTCCACAAAGGCAGGCCGGCGCGTCACCCGGGCATAGGCATCGGCCATGGAGACGGCCACTCCCTCGTGCAAGGCCAGCAGGTACTGCACGTCCGGATAGTCCTGCAGCACGTCCATGAAACCCTGTTCCGTGGTGCCGGGGTTGCCGAAGATGTGCCGTACGCCGTCGACCCGCAGCTGTTCGAGAAGGGCGCGCTTGCCTGTCATTTGTGCCATGGCCCCAATGGTGCCAGACTCGCCGGATGTGACCCGCCTCCAGCGGCCCGCCACGGAGGCCGGTAACCGTCTGCTAGCCTATGCGCATGCCCGCGCGACCGTTCCGGTGGTGGGCGGGGGCAGCGCTGCTGCTGGCCGCGCTGGCGCTCGGTGCCTGCGGCCCCACCGCGGCGTCATCTACCAGCACCAGCGGGCACGGCGGACGCTGGATCCCAGCCGGGAGCATGCTGCACGCGCGGGAATTCGCCGCGGCCACCAAGCTGGCCGATGGGCGCGTGCTGGTTACGGGGGGCATCTCGGCCAACCAGCGCATTCCCGTTGCCGAGCTGTTCAACCCCACCACCAAAACGTGGTCCGAGGCCGGCACACTGCACACCCCGCGCACGGGCGACGTGCCGGTGCTGCTGCGCTCGGGCAAGGTGATGGTCATCGGCGGGTACGACGGCAAGAAGGCGCTGGCCAGCACGGAACTGTTCGATCCTGCCACGCTCACCTGGTCTACCGGTCCGCCCCTGCACCAGGCGCGCACGTCGTTCGCGGCCGTCACGCTCAAGGATGGCCGCGTGCTGGTGGTGGCCGGCTACGACGGCACCAACGACCTCAACGAAACGGAACTGTACGACCCGAAGGCGAATGCGTGGGCCGTTGGGCCGCCCTTGCCCCAGGCCATCTCCGGCGAGTCCATATGGCCGCTGGCCGATGGCGACATCCTGGTGGCGGGCGGCCAAACCTCCAGCAAAGGTGTGGAAGTGTTCATCAAAAGCTGCGAGCTGTTCCACCCCAGCACCAACACCTGGTCCAGCACGAGCGACCTGAGCCAGGCCTACGTGTCCTGGGCCATGGCGGCGCTGCCCAACCAGCGGGTGCTGCTGGATGGCGAGTTTGTGGCCAGCAACTATTCCGGTGGGCTGCTGCAGAAGCCGCACGTAGAGGCGTACGATCCCGCCACCGGCAGCTGGGGGCCCATCGACCAGATGCTCGCCATCCGCTTGAGCTTCAGCCTGGATACGCTGGGCAACGGCGAGGTTCTGGCCGCGGGCGGACTGGCCCAATCATCCGCCTTTCCACTGAGGACCGCCGAGCTGTACAGCCCGGCTACGGGGCACTGGTCGACTACCGCGAGCATGGCCCACGCCCGCCAGGCCGCGGCCTCCGCGACGCTGAACGATGGCACCGTGCTGGTGGCCGGCGGCGTGGGCTCCATTCTCAGCTCGATCACTTCGGCCGAGATCTTCGTCCCCTCGCCGAGCTGACCTGCTCGCACCTGGGGCCATGCCGCGGAAACCGCTCAGGCGCGGGCGCGCTTCTTTTCGGCTTTCTCCGCGTACATGAGCCGGTCGGCCTCGTGCAGAAGCTGGTTCACCGTTCGCGGCGCCTCGGGCAAGAAGTGCGCCAGCCCCACGCTCATGGAGATGAAGTAGTCGCGCCGGACATCCGCGTTGTGGCTTGCAACGTGCTCCTCCAGACGGTGGCGCAGGATGTCGGATGTTTGGTCCGGCGCCTCAATGGCCAGCACGGCGAACTCGTCGCCGCCCAGGCGGGCGATGAGATCGGTCTCACGAAAGGATTCGCGCAGGAGGGCCGCGGCCTCGGCAATGGCGGCGTCGCCATGCTGGTGGCCCAGCCGGTCGTTGATCTGCTTCAGGCCGTCGAGATCGACGAACAGCACCATCATGGGGTGCTGTGAGCGGTTGGCGATGCGCAGGTGGTGCTCCGCCAGGGCCACAAAGCCGCGCCGGTTGTGCAGGCCGGTGAGAGTGTCCAGAAATGAGAGGGCCATCGCCTCAGTGAGGGCCCTCTGGCGTTCCACGGCGAAGCGCAGCGTCCGCAGCAGCCCTTTCTCGGAAGCGGCCGACTTGGCGACGTAATCCTGGGCGCCAGCCTGCACGGACTGGAAGCCCAGGTCTTCGTCCTCCTCGCGCGTCATGGCCACGATCGCGAGTTCTGGCGCCTCGCGCCGCAGCGTCCAGATTGGCTCGAGGCGCGCGGATGGCCCCGATAGGTCCACCAGCGCCACATCGAACTGCTCGTTCAGCAGCAGGCTCGCCGCCGCGCCCACATCCTCCACGCGCGAAACCTGCAGGTGCGCCGCGCGTGTTCGCTGCAGCAGACCCATCAGATGCGCGGCGTAGGCGCTGTCGCTCTCGACCAGCAGCGCCCGCAGCACAGTCAGCGCCACGGGGGCAGCCGCCCATGCCAGCGCCACCGCGCGTGCAGCTCCCTACCCGCCATGCGGCAGCCTCTCTTCCCCCAAAAGAGCGGCGGCTTGCCCGCCGCGGCCGGCGGGCTACTTCTCCCGCTCGCCTGCAGGCATCATCATAGGCCGGTTGGAGCCAGAGGCAGCGGAATAGCCCAAACAGGCTGGTAGGCCGCTGAGGCATTTGGGCTGCTCGACGCTGCCCAACGTTGCCTCAGACCGCGGCAAGCGGAAAGCTACTTCTTGAAGTAGTCCGCGTTGATCTTCGTGTAGGCCTGGTGGTCCGTGGGTACGTCGGACTCTTCGAAAATGGCGTTCACCGGGCACTCCGGGGCGCACGCGCCGCAGTCGATGCACCGGTCCGGGTCGATGTAGTACATCTCATCTGCATCGGTGGTCACGATGCAGTCCACCGGGCACACGGCCAGGCATCCGGCATCCTTGACGCCGATGCACGGCTCGGTGATCACAAAGGCCATACCTCTTGGCTCACTCCCTCACAAAGCGCGGCGCGCGGGACACAAATCAGAATTGTACGTGGATTGGGAGGGACCATGTGGCTCGCCTTGCTTCAGCGGCTGCAGCCGCAGTACGATGCACTTAGGTGAGAAATGTCTCCAGGTAAGCGGCGCCCACGGCAGCGTGCGCCCGCGGTGGCCGGTGAACGCGAGCCGGTACGCCTGGGGCGGGCCACCGAGGCCATTGTGCTGCTCATGCTGGCCCAGGGCCGCTCCTACGGCTACGAGATCCGGCGGCGCCTTGAAGAGTTCGCCTACGAGCCGGCGGATAGTGACGCGGGCGCCCTGTACCGGCTGTTGCGCGAGCTGGAAGCCGGCAGCTACATCGCTTCGGAGTGGAACGTGGAGGGCACTGGCCCCGCTCGCCGCTACTACTCCCTCACTCCGACCGGCCACGACCGGCTGCAGCGCGACGCGGAGCGCATGGCCACGCTGAAGCTGCGCATCGAGCACTTCTTCACTGCCTACCAGGCGCTGGACGTCGCACCCGCCATTCCGGACCCTGCGCAGCGGAGGGTTGGCACCAGCAGCTGATGGCGGGCAATCCAGGCCTTCCCGATCGGGCGCCGGGCGCGGCCCGGTACTCGGCTCGCGCGCGGCCCCTGGGCCAATCCCGCGGCGCCGTGGAAAGCCCCACGGCGCTGCTGGAGCGCCTCGTCCGCGCCGGGGGCTGCGCCGCCTGCCGGGCGTGGTGCGAGGGCGCCACCAGCGGCGAGTTCAGCGTGCTGTACGAGAGCGTGAATGA
This sequence comes from Chloroflexota bacterium, assembly GCA_050695655.1. Taxonomy (GTDB): domain Bacteria; phylum Chloroflexota; class JAJPGV01; order JAJPGV01; family JAJPGV01; genus DATKQD01. The sequence goes on from JBOGTU010000022.1 coordinate 5,618, forward strand.
CCCCGACGTGCGCGAACGCATCGATCGCGGCTACGGCTTCTGCCGCCTGCACGGCTGGCAGGCCAGCCGCTGCGCCGCCGAGCAGATCCACAGCCTGCTGGGCATGGGGCTCATCTACCGTTCGCTCACGCAGCAGCTGCTGAGCGACCTCGCCAGCCCCAACCCGCGCCGCACCCGCCTCGGCCGACGCCTGGCACAGTGCTACATCTGCGAGCTGGCGGCCACCGCCGAGCGCACCGCCCTGCGCCAGCTGAGTCGCGAGCTGCGACGGCCAGAATTTCGGCAGAGCTACGAGCGGTCCGGTGGGCTCTGCCTGCGCCACCTGGCCGAGTTCGTGCCACTGGCAGGGCGATCTTCGGCCCAGGAGGCAATCCGCGATTTTCAGGTGCACGGCCCGCGCGCGGAGCTGCTGGCAGGGCTGCCGCCGGACCACGGCCTGCCAGCGCCGCAAGGCTTGGCCGCGGCCTGCCCGGTATGCGACGCCTTGCAAGCGACCCGCCCAGAGCAAACACCGGAGCTGCCCTCGCCGCTGGCTTGCGGTGCCCACCGCCAAGCCCTCCTGGCGCGAGATGCGTCTGAGGTTTGGCCGCGGGTTCAAGGTGCCGTGGCCCTGCTGCAACCGGCACGCCTGCCCACCGTTGCCGCCAAGCTCCGGGCTGGCCATCGGCCGCCTTGCTCAACCTGCCAGGCGCTGCACGTGCGCGAGGAGCCGCTGCTGGCCGCGGGATTGCATGCGCCTGGCTGCCTCCGCCACCTCCGTGGCAGCATCCGCCACGGCCACAGCGCCGCGGCCCAGGGGCTGGTCCCCACCCTGCAACAGCTCCTGAATGACCTGACAGAGTTCTGCCGCAAACACGACTACCGCTTTGCCGATGAACCCTGGCAGGGCGAGCAGGATGCGCTTCCACGAGCCCTGGCTTTCTTCGGCGGCAACGTCGACCTCGACGCTGCTCTTTGATCGCTGCCCTGCTTCGCCACGGCCACCGCGCGGCGGGCACATTCGCCTACCGCCGGATGTGGCTAAGCCGAGCAGGACCCACGCCTATCTGCACGCTGCGAAGATCAAAGCACGCGGGCGCGGAAACGCCGACTTCACAAGCGTCAGCAGCAACAGCTTTTCGGGAGGTGTGCATGTTTATCAAGGGAATGAGGGGCGGCTGGCACTTGGGGAGCGCCGTCGCCGGGACAATACTGCTGCTGGCAGGCTGCGGCGGACAAGCCGCCGGCCAGGCCAGTGCGGCGGCCACCGCGTCAGCTGGAGCTACCGTCAGGCCCGCGGCCTCTACGGCATCTCTCGTTACTGCCAGCTCGGCCGATCTCTCGGCCTCTGCGCCGGCGGCGAGCACAGCGGCGACAAGCTCCCCTGCGCAGGTCGCGCCGGGATGCCTGGTGCTGACGCTCAACTCCAGCGACAGCAAGGCGGAATATCAGGCGCAGGAGCTGCTGGTGGGGCACAGCGTGATCAGCCCGGCCATCGGCTCCACCACTGCCATCGCCGGCACAATCGCGCTGGATGCGAGCGGCAAGGTGCTGCCAAGCGCTTCCAAAATCACTGTCGACCTCACTTCGCTGACCAGCGACAAGTCCAAGCGCGACCACTTCATTCAGGGCAATACCCTGGAGACGGCGCAGTTCCCCAACGCGCTGTTCGCCCCCATGGGCACCGACGGCCTGCCCTGGCCGCTGCCTGCCACCGGCGAGGTGACGTTCCAGATGGCCGGCAACCTCACAGTTCACGGCCTTACTCGGCCCAGCACCTGGAATGTCGTGGTGCAATTCGGCGGCAACAGCGTGAGTGGCAAGGCCACCACATCCTTCACCATCAGCGAGTTTGGGATGACCAGCCCCAAGGCAGGCCCCGTGTTGAGCGTGCGCGATGCCGGCATGCTGGAGATTGATTTCACCCACGCTGCACTGGTACGCATCGCGTGACCGGCACTACCCGCCATGGAGCAACGACAGCACGATGAGCGTCCCGTCGCTGTTTGACCGCGTCCGGGAGGCGAGCCGCGCGGTTGCCGAGCAGGCCCGTCACGTGCACATCCAGCACGATCAGCTTGCCGCGTGCGCGGCGCTCCTGGCCACAACGGATGAGCCACGAGAGCAGGATCCGCGCTTCCAGGATCTGGCGCTCTACGATCGTGAGCAATCAGCCGCGCTTATCTGCTGCCAGGACGCCGTAGAGTTCGGTTCCGGCTGGCATCCGCTGCTGCGCAAGCGCCCGGGCCTGTCCGGCTCCCTGAGCATCGCCGCCGCGATGACCGAGCACCTGCTCGCCGAGCCGCTCACGGCCGAGCAGTTGTGCCAGGTAGATGCCGCGGGCTGCGCCAGCCTCTGCGAGCAACCGCTGGACAACGGACCAGTGGAGGAGCTTATGGGCCTCTTCGCCGAGGCGCTGCGCGAGCTGGGCGGGCTGATGCTGCGCCACTGCACTGGGCGCTTTCTGGGCCTGATGGACGTCGCCCAAGGGTCCGCGGAACGCCTGGTGCACATGCTGGGAGCGCTCCCGGCATTCCATGACGTGTCCCGCTATCACGGCTTCGACGTGCCCTTCTACAAGCGCGCCCAGCTCCTCGCGGCGGATCTGGCGGCCACGCTGCGCACGCCCGGCGAGCCACCGCTGTTCGGGGATCTGGACAGCCTCACCCTCTTCGCGGACAACCTGGTGCCGCACGTGCTGCGCGTGGAAGGGCTGCTGGCGTATGAGCCAGCCCTGGCGGCGGCTGTTGAGGCGGGAGAGCTCATTCCCGCCGGCTGCGACGAAGAGATCGAGATTCGTGCTTGCGGCCTTCAGGCGGTGGAGCTGCTGGTGAACGCGCTGCGCGAATTCGGCCAGCCCACCACCGCGCGCGCGCTGGACTACGCGCTCTGGACGCGCGGCCAGCTGCCGCGGTACAAGGCGCGGCCGCGCCATCGCACGCGCAGCCGCTTCTACTGAGGGTAGGCGAGTACAATCACGCCGTGTTCGATGCAAGCTTGCTGCGGCTGGCAGCGCAAGAGAAGGAAGTGGAGCTCACCACGTTCGGACGGAAGACCGGCAGCCCATCGCGCCGCGTCATCTGGGTCACGGAGCTCGACGGCCGGGTGTATGTGCGGTCAGGGCTGGGCCTCACACGCGACTGGCCCAAGAACCTGCTGGCCAACGGCCGCGGCATTCTGCACCTGGCCGGGCAGGACGTGCCGGTGCAGGCTCGCCATGTGACGAACCCGGCGGAAGCACGCGCCATGCACGCCCCCGTGAAGCGCAAGTACGACGCGGAGCGCCCGGCCTCGAGTGAGGGCCAGCCTACCACGCCTTCTGAGCAAGCCGTCTTCGAGCTGCTCCCGGCAAGTTAGCCGGGTTCGGCCGCGCACGCCTACCACTTGCCCCGGACGAATGACTTGCCCGCGTCAAGCCGTCACCAATTGGCGAGCCGGCGGGCGCCAAGCGCCACACTCTCAGGACAATGCGGAAGCGGCCGTGGAGCCGAGCCAGACGCCCAGCAGGCCCAGCGCGCTGCTGCCGAGGAAGTAGGCGCCAAAGCGTAGGAAGGCCCCCGTCTGGGCCAGCTGGAGCGCCTCCCAGGTGTAGGTGCTGAAGGTGGTGTAGCCGCCCAGAAAGCCGGTGACGACGCACAGCTGCACCAACGGGCTGAGCTCCACCCGCTTGGTCAGGAAGGCCAGCACCAGGCCAATGGCGAACGCGCCGCTGACGTTGATGATGAACGTGCCGTAGGGGAAGGCACTGCCCCAGCGCGCCAAGGCCCAGCTGCCCACCACATAGCGCAGGTTCGCGCCCACCAGCGCACCCAAGCCGATCACCACGTAGCGCACTCCAGCGAGCGCCCCTACTTCGACAGCTGCTGC
>JBOGTU010000023.1:0-2628 GCA_050695655.1 Chloroflexota bacterium
GGTGGAGATGGTGCTGCGTCAGGCGCTGACCGAAGCTGGGCGCATGCCCAAACAGGTTGGCGCCCCGCCCAAACGTGGCCGGCCCCGCGCCGACAAGGGCATGGCTGAGAGCGCCGCTCTTGGCCGCGCCCGCTCACAGGGTGACGAATGAACGCGGGGGCGCTCGGGCTTACGGCCCTCACCCCGACCCCCTCCCATCCGCCTTCGGATGGCTCGGCGAGGGAGTACGCGCAGCGGGGAGAAGCTGCGGGTAGGGAGCGAGGGAGTAAGCGCATCAGCGCAGGCAAAGAAGCGGGCAGGCGATATGGAGAAGGAGACCGCCTGCCGCGACGGCTACACGGTCGCTGGCTGGAGCTGGGTGGCGGCTGCTGCCTCGGGCGCGGGCGAGCCGGAGGCAGCGCCGAGCTTGCGCACATCGACGCGGTTGGAGAAGAAGACCGCCCCACCGCCCATGTCGGCGATACGGTCCGGCGTGGTCTGGTTCACGTTGCCGCCGCGGCGGCTGTGCTTGGGCCACCACACGCCCTGGCTCACTACCACGCCGGGGCGCACGGCCTCGGTGATGCAGGCGGTGAGCTCGCACACGCCGCGATCGTTGCGCACCTCTACCAGGTCGCCCTCGGCAATGCCGCGCGCAGCCGCATCCACCGCGCAGATCTGCAGGCGTGGCGTCTTTTCCCGAGCGCGCATCTCCTCCAAACCGGCAAAGGTGGAGTTCAGGAAGTGGTGGTTCGGTGGCGTGATGAGCATGAGCCCGGCATCGTCGCCACCCTCGGGTAGAGGCACATAGGTGGGCAATGGATCGTATCCGTCGTGCGCCATGGCCTCGGAGTAGAAGTGGGTGAAGGGCACGTACTTTTCGGCCACGTTCAGCCGCACCACTTGCTCCCGGCGCAGCCGTTCGAGGCTGATGCCATGCAACCTCGGATTGGGCTCATAGTCGAGGGCTTCGCGGATGACATCGTCCGCGGAATCGGTGAAGCAGGGCTCCCGAAAGCCCATGGCCGCGGCCAGCAACTGAAAGACTTCGATGTTCGGCTTGGCCTGGCCCACGCGGTCGATCACCGGGTCCGCGATCCCCAGGTGCAGGTGCCAGTAGGACTTGTAGAGGTCCGTATGCTCCCAGTGGGACGTGGCCGGCAGCACGACGTCCGCGTAGCGGCAGGTGTCCGTCATGACGATGTCGTGCACCACGGTGAAGAGGTCCTCGCGGAGCAGGCCGTCGATGACCCTGGCCTGGCTCGGGGCTACCGCGGCGGGGTTGGTGTTGTACACGAACAGGGCCTGGATGGGAGGATCCTGCACCTCGGCGAGGGCCTGCCCAAGGCGGTTCATGTTGATCGTGCGCGCAGGCGTGGGCATGAGATCGGTCCGGTACAGCGCGGCCTCATTCAGCTCCGAATAGCCGCCGTTGCTCTTCATGGCACCGCCGCCGCGTTCGCGCCAGGCGCCCACCAGGGCCGGTAGGCAGGCGATGTTGCGCACACACATGCCGCCGTTGTCGTGATGCTGTAAGCCGTTGCCGATGCGGATGAACGCGGGCCGCGTGGTGGCGTACTCGCGGGCCAGGCGACGAATGTCCTCCGCGGGCACACGGGTAACGGCCGCCACACGCTCCGGCGGGTAGTCGCGCAGACGTTCCAGCAGCTGGTCGAACCCGGCCGTGTGCTCCCGAACGAAGGCCGCGTCGTGCAGACCTTCGGCGACGATGACGTGCATCAGCCCCAGCGCCAGCGCGCCGTCCGTCCCGGGATAAATGGGGATGAACCAATCGGCCGCGTCGCCAGTTTTGTTGCGGTGCACATCGATTACTATCAGCTTGGCTCCGTGGCGGCGTGCTTCCTGCACGTAGGCCATCTGGTGCAGGTTGGCGCTCACCAGATTCGCGCCCCAGCTGATGATGTAGCGCGAGTCGACCGTTTCCTCGGGATCGATGCCACGGTTCTCGATGTTGGAGTAGCGGTAGCCGGCGTTGCCGGCGGCCGAGCAGATGGTGCGCAGCAGCTGCGAGGCCCCCAACCGGTGGAAGAAGCGCCGGTCCATGCTGCCGCCGCCCACCACGCCCATGGTGCCGCCATAGCTGTACGGCAGAATCGCTTCCGCGCCATAGTCGGCGCTGATCTGCTTGAAGCGGCCGGCGATGAGATCGATGGCGTTGCCCCAGGAGGTGGGCGCGAACTCGCCGCTGCCCTTGGGTCCAACTCGCAGCAGGGGCTGCGTGAGACGGTCGGCACCATAGATGCGCCGATCATCGAAGGCGACCTTGGCGCAGATGTGGCCGCGCGTTACCGGATGGTCCGGATCGCCGCCCACCGCTACCAGCCGGCCCTCCTTCACATAGCCGATGAGTCCGCAGGCGTCGGGGCAGTCGAACGGACAGATGGAGCGCCTAGCCGCATCGTAGTCGCCATGTTTCACGCTCCCAGTCTAGCTCCAGCGGATCGGTAGCAGTGCAGGTGGTTGCCCCGAGGGCGATCGCCCGGCGCTCGATGCGCGGTGCAGACGGTACATCGCGCCGCCGGTGGTGGTGCCCGCCCGCTCTTTGGTCGCGTTCACGCCGATGGAAGGGCTGAGCGAGTCTTCTTTTGCCTGGGAGGATGCCGCTCGGCGCGTGAGGGTGGGATGTGC
>JBOGTU010000024.1:0-9499 GCA_050695655.1 Chloroflexota bacterium
GTCTATAATTGGACTATCCAAAGACGGACGAGATCCGACGCGGAAGGGAGAACAAATGAAGATGACCACTGAGACGTTCCGATGGCTGGAACTACCGGGCAGCGAAGAGGAGCGTGTGACGCCCGAGGAGAGCCAGGGTAATGGCTTCCTGAGCGTGTACCGGCGCATGGCCAGCGTGCTGGTGCCAACCGTGAGCTTCGAGCTGGACGATGTCGAGCAGGACGAAGCTCAGCGCCTGGCAGTCTGAGCCAGCTGAGTTAAGCAGGAGCCCAAGCCAGTGATCCAATTGCAGGCCCTGCCGGCGCCCGTGCGCCCGCGCGACGCGGCCTCCACGCGGCGTCCCGGCTTGACCGATGCGCGCGGCTGGTCTATACATAGACGTTCCATGCTTGGACCTGACTCGTTTGAGCTTGATGCCCAGCTGATTCGCGCGGCGATCTACGCCAACAACGTGATTCAGCGAGTAACTACGCGGCTGGTTTATGGCCAGGCGGGCCTCACGCTGCCACAATATCTGGTGCTGCTGCTGCTGCGCGAGGCGCAGGAGCCGCTCAGCCTGTCCGAACTGGCGGCGCGCGCGCACGTGATCAAACAGGCTATGACCTCGGCCTATCAACGGCTGCTGGCGAAGGGACTGGTGGCCGAAGTGCCCAACACCAAAGACCGCCGGATGTGTCGCGTTGTACTCACCCCCGCGGGCGAACGCCTGCTGGCGGATGTCGAGCCGGCGCGCCGCTCGCTCTACGAGGACTGGCTGGGCAATCTGTCGTCGGAGGAGCGGGAGGAGGCCGTGAACGTGCTGCAGCACATCGTGCGGACGGAGCCCGAGATCACCCGCAAGCACCGCGCGGGCGCCGAGCTCACCGTCGACGCCCGCTTCACCGCCCTGTAATCACGCCTTCGGCGCTCTCGCCCTCATTTCTCACTTGAGCCTTGACGCGCGGATTGCCCCGCCGTCGTCACGCTTTCGCTCAGGCCTCGTCCCCTCAATTCTTACTTTCCACTTCACCCTTCACAACAGTTGCCGGCGCAGGAAGTCCAGGGCGGCCAGTGTGGCGCGGCGTTTGATGACTTCTCGCGTGCCGCGCGTTTGCTGGCTGGTGACGGCCAGCCGGCCCTGCACATCCGTGGCGATGTGCAGCGTGCCCACAGGCTTGCCCTCCTGCTCCTCCGGTCCCGCGACACCGGTGATGGCCAAGCCCACGCTGGCCCCCAACTGTCGCCGGGCCGCGCCGGCCATGGCCTCCGCCGTTTGCGGGCTCACGGCACCGTACTGGCGCAGCACCTCGACCGGCACGCCCAGCTCGCCCTTCACGTCCGTGGCATAGGACACCACGCCACCGCGCACATAGGCGGAGCTGCCCGGCTGGTCGGTCAGCGTGCTGGAGAGCAATCCCCCCGTGCACGATTCCATCACAGCCAGCGTGAGGCCCTGTTCGTGCAGCAGACGCCCCACCACTCCTTCCATGCGCTCTGCATCCACGCCGTAGATGTTGTTGCCCAGCTCGTCGCGCATGCGCTGGTCCAGCGCGTCCACCAGCTGGCGCGCCTCTTCGAGGCTCGGGCACTTGGCGGTCAGCCGCAGGTGGATGCCATCATCCTTAGCGTACGTCCCCACGGTGGGATTGGTGCCGCCGATGAGGTGGCGGATGCGCTCCTCCACGGCAGACTCACCCCAGCCGACCACCTTCAGGATGCGCGAGTAGATGACGTCGCCTCCCAGCCGGTGGCGCAAGCGAGGCACCACCTCCATCTCCCACATGCGGTGCATCTCGTGCGGCACGCCGGGCATGGCCACCAGCACGTGCCCGCCGCGCTCGCTCCACCAACCGGGCGCGGTGCCCAGCGGGTTCAGCAGCGGCTCGGTGGATGCTGTGAGCGTGGCCTGCCGCAGGTTGCGCCGCGGCATCTCGGCACCACGACCGGCGAAATAGGCGCGCAGCGTAGCTTCCAGCTCCGTCGAGGGGACGATCTCCTCGCCCAGCATGGCAGCAATGCACTCGCGCGTGACATCGTCCTCCGTCGGGCCCAGGCCGCCGGTGCAGATCACCAGGTCGGAACGGCCGAACGCGCGGCGCAGCACCTCGGTGAGGCGCCCTTCGTTGTCGCCCACGCCGGACACCCAGAAAAGATCGATGCCCAGGGCCGGCAGCTGCTGGGCCAGCCACGAGGCATTGGTATCCGTGATCTGCCCCATCAGTATCTCCGTGCCGATGGACACTATCTCGCTGCGCACCGCCCAAGGGTGACAGCGAACGCCCGGCGGCGTCAAGCCCACCGCGGGCGGCAGCGCCTGCTTCAGGCGTCCAGCTGGCCGCTGCTCGCGCTTGAGCCCGTCGTGGCCCCGTTGAGGATTTGCCGCGCCAGCTCCAGCGCCGCGTCCTGGCTCAGGTGCCGCCCCTTGGTCCACGCTTCCACGCGGGAGCGCTCGTCGAGCTGCTGGCGAACACGCTCCAGGCCCTTGGCTTCGATGCTGGCCTCGATCGGGCTCGGTCGCAGACCAATCTCGTTGCGGAGTGAGCTCAGGAAGCCATAGAGGCACGCCGCCTCTTCGATCTGGTTCCGTCCGGCGGCAACATAGGCGAGGCCTGCCAGGCACTTGGCCAGGTCAACTCGGTTCAGGTGAAAAGCATCCTGGATGTGGTCGAGAGCTTCGGAGAAGCAGTCCACGGCTTCTTCCTGATCGCTCTGAAGCAGGGCCACATGGCCCCGGTCGATGAGCGCCGCCTCCAAATAGGTGACTTGGCCGATCGTGGCAGCCAGGGCGCCTGCTTCCGAGAACAACGCCTTGGCCTCGGCCAGCTGCCCGCGAGCCACGGCCCCGCGGCCGCAGACCGTGCAGGTCAGGATCCAGCGCGTCGGATTGCCGAGAACGCGTGACAATCTGAGGCCCTCATCCAGGTGCACAGCCGCTTCATCCATCCGGCCTTGCCTCCACAGCGCGCTGCCCAGGAGGGCCATCGCCAAGCCCGCGCGTTCGCCCTTGCCCGCACGTTGGAACGCGGCAACCGACTCGCGGGCAGCCGCTTCTTCCCGCTGCCAGTCGTTCGACTGCCCGGACATCGAAGCGTCAGCGCAGGCAATCCAGGCGAGCGCGAGATCATCATCCGCCACCCGCGCCGCCTGTCGCCCTCGTTCGAACAAGGCCTTCGACTGCTCGCGCTGTCCCATGCGCGCCGCGAAGATCGCCGAAGTCCGCGCAATCCAAACCCATGCCGGCATGCCTTCGGCCTCTGGACGATCGACGCAGCGGTTGAGCCAGGGCTGAGCCTCTTCGGCATGATCTCGAATCGACCAGTACTCGGCCAGCGCGCCGGTCAGCCGGAACGCCAGCGGCTCGCCCGCGAAGCGGCGTAACGCCGCCCGGCAGTTGTCGTACTCAACAGCCTGCTTTTCCAGGGCAGCCAGCTCGTCCGCCCCTTGGATGAGCTCCCGAAGCCCCTCCGCCAGCACCAGGCAATACTCGGCGTGGCGCCGGGTCGTCACCTCGGTCTCACCGGCGCCGCTCAGCTCAACAGCAGCGTACTCCCGCAGCGTTTCGAGCAGGCGGAAACGAGTGGTGCCGTCGCGGTCCTCGGCCACGATCAGCGACTTGGCGACCAGCGAGCCGAGCAGGTCAAGCACGGCCTCGGATGCTACCAGCGTGGCGCTGCACACGATTTCGGCGGCCTCCAGCGTCCAGCCACCAGCAAAGACGGACACCCGTCGAAAGAGCGCTCCCTCCTCAGCAGTCAGCAGCTTGTAGCTCCAATCGATCAGCCCGCGCAAGGTTTGGTGGCGGGGTAGCGCTCTCCGGCCGGCGTTGGTCAGCACGGCGAAGCGGTCATCGAGCCGTTCAGCCAGCTGCCGCGGGCTGAGGATGGCGGTTCGAGCGGCCGCCAGCTCGATGGCCAGCGGCAAGCCATCCAGGCGCGAGCAGATGTCGGCCACGGCGGCGGCATTGGCAGCCGCCAGCCGGAAGCTGGGGGCCACTGCCGCTGCACGCTCGCAGAAGAGACGAATCGCTTCGATGGTCGCCAGCTGCTCCAGTGGAAGCGATCCCTGGGCCGTGCACAGCGGGGGCACCGGCCACAGCACTTCGCCGGTCAGAGCCAGCGCCTCCCGGCTGGTGGCCAGAACCATGAGCCACGAGCAGTTGCGCAGCAGCGTTTCCGCGAGTTGCGCGCAAGCCTCGACCATGTGCTCGCAGTTGTCCAGGACTATCAGGCAGCGCTTGCTCTCCAGGGTCGCGACCAGGGTTGTAGCGCTCGGCACGCCCGGCGACTCCTGAATGCCGAGCTCGCGTGCCACGGTCTGCGCCACCAACTCCGGCTGAGCCAGGGGCGCCAGGTCCACGAACCAGGTGCCATCGGTGAAATCGCCGGCCAGCTCACGGGCCAACCGGATAGCCAGCCGCGTTTTACCCACGCCGCCCACGCCTGTCAGTGTCACCAGGTGAAGGCCATCGCGGCGCAGCAGTTGCAGCAACTCTTGGACCTCATCTTCTCTGCCGACGAACGATGTCAGCTCGGCCGGAAGGTGTACGCGCGCGGCGCCCTGAACGCCGCGAGAATGCGCCGGGCTCACTTCCCAGCGCCGCCGCTCATCGGCAGTCCAGCTGAGGGCTCCAGCAAGCAACGCGAGCGTATCCCGACGTGGCCGCTTCAGCCCGCGTTCCAGATCGCTGATCCCGCGCGCGCTCAGGCCGGCCCTCTCGGCCAGCTGCTCCTGCGTGAGCCCAGCTTCGCGCCGTTGCAGCCGCAGAGCCTGCCCGAAAGCCCCGGATTCGCCCATAGTCTGGCACATTCAAGCATGCGGCGTCAGGCCAGGGCAATGTGAATGGAAGGTGTGGGTGGTTGTGTGGGTTGTGTGTGGTGGCAGACGCCCTTCCCCTGGGATAGTGCGGGAGCGATGGCAAGCACAGCTTTTTCGAGTGAAGCTCGTGGGCTGCCTTCGAAACGCCGGCACCACTGGCGGGCCTGGGCTCGCTGGCTGATTGGCTGCTCAGCCTGCGCTGGCCTGGTCGCGGCGCTGCTGTTCGGTGTATACACGAGCCCAGCAACAAGCGGGGGCGTTGCGAAACCGGCAAGACCCGGCCCAGCGCCGCCCTCGGCCGTGCCCGAATTGCGCGACCTGACGCTGCCCGGCAACACGGTGTGGCACATCGATTCGCCGGAGGTCGCCACCGGTGCGCAGAGCACATGGCTGCGGGTCTTCCCAATCGAGAGTGGTCGCCTGGCTGTCAGCCGCCAGCCGGACGATCAGCTGACGCTGGACCTCTACCAGAACCTGGACCCGCTCTCCCTCCTCAGCACGCCCGTCAGCATGATGAGCATTGAGGCGCCGGTGCGAGAGCGCCAGTCCTACTACCTGCGCGTCAAGCCGCTTATGGAGTGGTCCGGCACCTTTATGCTCCACGCCTGGTTCGCCCAGGTGGGTCCCTGATTTTCTGCCAGCGCGAGCTGCGCTAAGCTCGCATCCGAGAACCAAAGGAGGAAGGCGCATGCCAAAGTTCGTTGCCCTGTTTTCCGTGGAATCCGCGGCCCTTTCGCGGCTGATCGAGCATCCAGAGGATCGCAAGGGGGCAGTGGGCAAGCTGGTCGAGGTTGCCGGCGGCAAGCTGCTCGAATACTTTTGGATGTTCGGCCAGTACGACGGCATGGTGATCATGGAAGTGCCGGACTCGAAGACAGCAGCAGCCATCATCCTGGCGGTAGCCAGCACAGGCGCATTCAAGCATCTGGAAACCCACGAGCTGATCGACTCGGGCGACCTCGTCGCCATAGCCGACAAGGCCCAGGCCCTTCGGGGCAGCTATCGAGCTCCTGGCGCGTAGACCGCTCGCCCAGCCATGCAGCTTCATTGATAGAGGGGCAGGCGCACCGCCCAGGAGTACAGCGAGCGCCCGGCGGCGTGAAGCCCTGGAAGTTTGGCCGCAAAGCCATGAGCAACCCTCGACCCGGCCCCCTACCGCCGCCACTTCGAATTGAACGGACGTTTCCGGGCAACTCCGCCCGGCCCGCTGCATGCTTCCCGCGAGCCTTCGAGCGCGCGCCCGGACCGGTTCAGCCGTTAGCATCTGTGAACTAGTTCGTGCGCTGAGAGGGTGGCGTGATAGTTGGGCTGCGGGCCGTGCCGGCCTGCCTGGATGTGGAGCAGCACCCCTTTGCCGTGCCCGCCGGCAGCCTTGAGGCGCACGTACAGGCGTATGACCACCTGCTGGGCTGTGCGCTGCGCACGGGTCTTGATGGCGCTCGGGAGGCCAACCCTGAGGCGCCGGAGCCGGCCTTGGCCACGGCCTACGACGTCTCGCGCGACGGGCGCACTTACGCCTTCAGCCTGCGCCGCGGTGTGTGCAGCGGCCACGGCAGCGAGCTCACCGCGCACGATGTGAAGTGGTCCTGGGAGCGTGCCTTTGCGCTGGGCTCGCACAGCGCTCGCCTGGCGCGATCGCTGGGCATGGCCTCGCCGGACGCCATGCGCACGGCGGGCAATTACGATGTGAGGGTGCACCTCGACGAGCCGCGGCTCGCCTTTCCCGCGGCGCTGGCGGGCCCGCTGCTGCCGGTGTACGACCTGGAGACGGTGAAGCAGCACTGCCCCGTGGGTGATCCCTGGGGCCACCAGTGGCTGCGCTCGCACGCGGCCGGCTTTGGGCCGTATGTGGCGGAGGTCACTGCCCCTGGCGAAGAGATCCTGCTGCGCGGCAACGACCGCTGGTGGCGCGGCCCGCTGCGTGTGCACCGCGTGCTGCTGCGGGCCATCGCGGCCGACGCCCAGCGTGCCGGGGCGCTGCGCAGCGGCACCGTGGATGTGGTGGGAGATCTGGGCGCGGCCGACCTGAACCGCCTGGCCGCGTGCCCCGGCCTGCACCTGGACGGCCGCCAGGCGTGGCAGCCCCTAGCACTGCGCATCGACCCCGCCTTTGCACCCTTCAGCGAGCCGCGCGTGCGCGCGGCCCTGTCATTGGCGCTGCCCTACACCGACCTGCCACACCCTCCGCATGGCGCCGCGCAGGACCTTCGCCGCGCCCGGTCACTCTTGCGCGATGGGGGCTACGGGGCCGGCTTTCGCGCCACACTCAGCCTGGCGGACGGCCAGCCTGAGCTGGCCACGGTTGCGCGGCTCATTCAGCAAGCGTGCATGCGGCTGGAGCTGAAACTGGTGGTCGAGCTGCTCTCGCCCGTTGCCTTCGCCGCCCGCAAGGGCAGCCGGCAGCTGCCGCTGTACGTGGAAACGTGCCCCCAGCTCTCCGCCGCCGTCTCGCCCGGGGCGCTGGACCCGCTGCCCCAGGTGGAGCAGGTGCCGCTGGGCACGCTGCCGCGGCAGCTGGCGGCGCGCTTTGCACTGGATGGCGTGGCACACTGGCCGGACGGATACGCGCGGTTCGCGGACTTTCGTCCCTCCGTCTAAGTGGCAAATCTAACCCTGGCCCAATAACGCTGCCAATTGATTCACGAGCACACTGTGTGACCCGGAGCGCCAACGCTCTCGTTTGTCCTGTCCGACCTAGCACGCTACAAAACGGACAACCTTTTCGGGCCGCCGCTTGTGCCCTTGACCACCTCGATCACGTCCTCCGCGTTTTCATCCTCGAGAAATCGCACAATCTAGAGCGCGGCGTGAGGAGGCTGATAGGCGCGGCCAGGGGCGGCGTCAGGTGCCGCTGCTCAGCACGCGGTCCAGCCACAGCTGGGGATGGTAGATCTCGCGCAGATGAGGCAGATTGGCCGGACCTTCCCAGGCGCGATTCATGGCGGCGATGCCATGGGCCGCGACCACCGCGTCCACAAAGCGCTCGCCGGCTTTGTACTGCTCCATCTTCAGCTCCAGGCCCGTGAGGCGCACGAACAGCTTCTCGGCACTGCCGCGCTTCCTGTCGCGCCCCTCGAACGCGTGGGAGATGTGCGCGTAATCGGGCAGCATCTCGGGGCCGAGCACGTCCATCACATGGTTGCTGAAGCCCTCCACCAGGCACATCACCGCCTGCAGGCGGGTGAACGTATCCAGCTGATCCGCCGTCATCAGGGCCGCGACCAGGCGCTGGGGCTGCCGCGGGCTGATGTCGCCGCGCATGGCCAGCCGCAGCAGCTCGGCCGCGTCGGTCTCGATCAGGCGGCCGCTGGTGCTGGCCAGCAGCTGGTCCACCTGGCTGCTCATGTAGTTCCGCAGCCAGGGGTGCGCCTCAAACTGCCAGGCGTGCGTGAGCTCGTGAAACACGATCCAAGTGAAGAACTGGCGCGCGGGCACGCCAAGATCGTGCTGAGCTGCCTCCAGGTTGGGCTGCAGCAGAAAGAGCTTGCCCGGCGGCAGCGCCTGGCTCACCAAGAGACTGGGATCGTACTGGCCCAGCACGCGGCCGGAAAGGTAGCCCAGCACCAGCCCCAGCATGAGGCTGCTGGCCTGCTGGTTCAGGGGCTGGCTGATGTGCCCCCGCAAGCGCTCCGCCGCCAGGGCATCGACCGGCTGGAACATGCCGCGAAAAGTCACCAGGTTCACGTCGATCCAGTCCAGCCGGCCCACCACCTCAGGCGCTGTTTCGAAGTGGAAGGCGGGGTTGGCGCCCAGGCCTAAGTAACGCAGCAAGGGCAGCGACACGCGGGCGATGATGTCGCGGTACTCCGCTTCCCAGGCTTGGCGGGTGGGCTGATCCAGCCGGGCAGCGCCGCTGCGCCGAGCCACCAGGTGGGCCACCTGGCGCACGCGCGGCCAATCCACCAGCACCTCCACTTGCCGCGCGGTGCGGCGGCTGTGCGCGTTCCACGAAGCACCGGACACCGCGCCATTCAGGAAGGCGGCGGCCAGATGCGCTGCCAGACTCCCCTCACGGGGGCGGTCGCCGCGCCTCATCATCACGAGAATTGTAGGCGCGCGGCGGCGCAATAATTCGAGGCGTGAGCAGCGTAGACGCGAGCGACGTCAAAAAGCGCATCGAGCAGCTGCGCCGGCAGCTGGAGTATCACAACTACCGCTACCACGTGCTGGATGCGCCGGAGATCGCCGATGCCGAGTACGACACACTGCTGCGCGAGCTGCGCCAGCTGGAGGAAGCGCACCCGGAGTACCAGTCGCCCGACTCGCCCACGCAGCGGGTGGGATCGTCGCCGCTGGAAACCTTCGAGGTGGTGCAGCACCCGGTACCGCTGCTGAGCCTGAGCAACCAGACAGGTTCTCCAGCGAGGAGCTGGGCGCCTGGCATAAGCGCATCAGTGGCTTGCTGGGCCGGGACAGCGACTTCATGCTGGTGGCCGAGCCAAAGATGGATGGCCTGGCCGTGGCGCTCACCTACGAGCAAGGCCAGCTCGTGCGCGCCGCCACCCGGGGCGACGGCAGCCGCGGTGAGAACATCACGCCCAACGTCAAAACCATTCGCAGCGTGCCCTGGACCCTGGCCGAAGGAGCGCCGGAGCGGCTGGAGGTGCGTGGCGAGATCTACCTCACCAAGAGCGGTTTCGAACGCGTGAACGAGGAGCGATCGGCCGAGGGGCAGCCGCTCTTCGCCAACCCGCGCAATGCCGCC
>JBOGTU010000025.1:0-5649 GCA_050695655.1 Chloroflexota bacterium
CTCCGGTTCGACGATCGTCACGCCGCGCGCTTCGAGCGTGCGCAGGTTCGCGGCGGTGGCGGGATGTTCGAGCATCGCGGTGTTCATCGCGGGCGCGACGATCAGCGGGATGCGCGCGGCGAGCGCCGCGTTCGTGAGCAGATCGTCGGCGATGCCGTGCGCGAGCTTCGCAATGACGTCGGCGGTGGCCGGGACGATCGCAAACACTTCCGCTTCGCGCACCAGCGCGATGTGCGGGATCTCTTCGCTGCGTTCCCACATCGAAGTCCACACGCGGCGTCGCGCGAGCGCGGCGAACGTCGCAGCACCGATGAAGTGCTGCGCTCGAGCGGTCAGGATCACGTCGAGTTCGACGCCGCGTTGCACGAGCCGGCTCGCCAGGGCAGCCGCCTTGTACGCGGCGATGCCGCCGCACACGCCCAGCAGCAGGTGCTTGCCAGCAAGCTCGCTCATCGCCGCAGCGCCTCGCAAGCGAAGCGCAGCCCCTCCAGCGTGAGGTTGGGATTGTCGATGTCGATGGCGGGGGTGAGCGGCGTGTAAAACTGCGCCTCCCAGCCGGTGGCCACCACCGCTTTCACTGGCCCGAGCTCGGCCTTGAAGCGGGCCACCAACCCTTCGATGAGTCCGACGTAGCCCCACACGACGCCGGACTGCAGGTTGCCGGTGGTCGTGGTGGAGATGGCCCTCGCCGGAGCCCGCAGTTCAACCGTGTACAGGCGGGCCGCGCGGGCTGCCAGGGCATCGAGCGACAGCCGCGGGCCGGCGGCGATGGCACCGCCCAGAAAGGCGCCATCGGCCGAAACCGCGTCGAACGTGGTCGCCGTGCCGAACTTCACCACAATGCAGGGACCACCATAGAGCTTGTAGGCCGCCAGTGAGTTCACTATCCGGTCCGCGCCGGTTTCCGCCGGATCGTCCGTGCGAAACGCCAGCCCCAGGTCCAACTGGTGGCTCACCACCAGGCACTCCAACCCGAAGCAGTGCTCAACCATCTCTAAGAAGGTTGCATTCAGTGGGGGCACAACACTTGACATAATACATTCAGATATAGCGCCGGCCGGGACCGTGCCTTCGATCAAGCGCGACAACAGCACGCCGTACTCATCGGCGGTCTGCCGTACGTCCGTATTGACGCGCCAGCTGCCGAGCAACCGCTCGCCGTCGTACACGCCGAACTTGGTGGACGTGTTGCTGACATCCAGAACCAGCAGCATCACCGGAGATTCTCACATGTTATGGCCGAGCTGGATGAGGCGCAGGGCGCGCCGGGTGGCGGCAACGATGAGCCCGGCGGCTTGAGCGCTGGCGTCGGCCAGGGAGATGGGGCCCGGCGCGGTGACCATGACCGCGGAGACGCCGTGCTCGTGGCAGGCTTCCCAAGCGTCGCCCAGCCCGCCGGCAAGCAGCAGCGTGGGCACGCCGGCCCGCCGCGCCCGCCGCGCCACGGCAACGCTCGCCTTCCCCTGCGCGCTCTGGCCATCCAGGCGGCCTTCGCCGGTGATGGCCAGGTCGGCCCCGGCCAGCAAGGCATCGATGCCCGCCAGATCCAGCACCAGCTCCGCGCCAGGCTCCAAATTGCCTCCCAGAGCCAGCAGTCCGGCGCCCAGGCCACCGGCGGCACCCGACCCGGGCAGCGCTGCAACTCGCACGCCAAGGTCGCGCTCCACGACCTGAGCGAATCGGGCGAGCGCGGCATTGAGCTCGGCCACGGCATGCGGCTGCACGCCCTTCTGCGGTCCGTACACGGCGGTGGCGCCGGCCGGCCCCAGCAGGGGATTGGTGACGTCGCACATGACCCGTAACTCGATGCCGGCCAGGCGAGCGTCCAGGCCGCTCGTGTCGGCACGATCGATATGGGCCAGCGCCGCGCCGCCACGCTGCAGGTCGCGGCCTTGCGCGTCCAGCAGCCGCAGGCCCAACGCCTGCAGAGCGCCCGCACCGCCGTCATTAGTGGCGGAGCCGCCGATGCCGATGATGATGCGCCGCGCCCCGAAATCCAACGCCGCGCGAATGAGCTGGCCGGTGCCGTAGGTGCTGGCGCGCTGCGGATCTAGCTCGCCAGGCGCCAGCAGGGGCAAGCCGCTCGCGGCGGCCATCTCGACGACGGCGTCACCCGCTCTAGTGATGCCCCACGCCGCGTCCACCGCCTGGCCCAGGGGCCCCTCTACGCGCGTACTCCGCCGTTCGCCGCCCAGGGCCGCCAGCAGAGCATCCACGGTTCCCTCGCCACCATCGGCCACGGGGATGGCGTGGACGAGGATGCCGGGATCGCAGTCGTGAATGCCGCGGGCGATGGCGCGGGCGACCTCGTGGGCAGGCAGGCTGCCCTTGAAGGCCTGCGGCGCCACAACGACGGTCTTCACCGCTGCCTCATGCTCGCTTCAGCATACTGCTCGCCCCGCGCCGCTCTTATAATGCGCGGGAGATGAGCGCCCTCTCGCGCTTCGAGGGCTTTCTGCACGAGCTGATGGATGGCCGCGTGGTGCGGCTGCTGGGCGGGGAGCTGCAGCCGGTAGAAGTCGCCCGTGAGCTGGGCCGCCACCTGGAGCAGCTGGCAGCGGTCGCGGCAGCGGGCCAGGGCAGCGTGCCAAACCGCCTGCAGGTACGGCTGAACCCCGCCAGCGAGGCCGACCTGCGCCGCCTGGATCCGGCCATTGAGGCAACCCTGGCGAGCTACGCGGTGGAGGTGGCGCGCGAGCGCGACTTCAACTTCGACCAGCCGCCGCTGGTGGAGCTGTGGGCGGACCCTGCCGTCCCGCCCGGCCAGGTGCTGGTGGCATCGGCTGCGCCAGTAAACCGCGCCGATCCCGCGTGGCTGCCGCAATTCCTGCTTGAGTCGCCCAACCTCGGACATGCCAGGTCCGGCCGGCACAACCCGACGGCCGGGGCGGACGCGCGCCCCGGCAGCTCCGTGCCTCGCGCACGCTTGGGCCTGCTGGGCGGTGGCGACGCGACCTGGACGGTGACGCGGCTGCCGTTCAGCATCGGCCGAGCCGCCGAGAACGATCTCACGCTGGCGGATGTTCGTGTGTCGCGCAGGCACGCCTGCATCACGCTGGAGGAGGGAAGCTTTGTGCTGCGGGATGAGGGCAGCCGCAACGGCACCCAACTGAACGGCGCGGCCGTCCACTCGGCTGTGCTGCACTCGGGCGATCGCATTGGCATCTGCGGCGTGGAGGTGGTGTTCGTGGTAGAAGCCGAGTGAGCGTCGATGCGCTGCTGTTCGTCCTGCGCATTGGCTTTCTGGTGCTGCTGTACGTCTTTCTCATCGCGGTCGTCCGGGCGGCCTGGGGTGGGGTACGGCGCGCCGCCGCCGCGCGCGACGCGGTCACCCCACCCAGCAGCCGCGTCCGGCTGCGGGTTCTGGCGGCGCCGGAGCCGGCGCTGGCCCGCGCCAGCTTCGACCTGTGGTCCAGCGCAACCCTGGGTCGCGCGCCGGACAACACGATTGTGCTCGGGGACCAGGCGGTTTCGGCCCACCACGCGGCCATTCGCCACCAGCATGGCCAGTGGTGGCTGGAGGACCTACTCAGCACCAATGGCACCGCCGTGAACGATCGCCGGCTGAGTCAGCCAGGCATCCTGAACGCCGGCGACGTGGTGCAGCTGGGCGACGTGCGGCTGCGGCTGGAGATCGACCAGCCCGAGCCAGCCTGACCTGCCCGGTGAACTACGCCATCATTCTCGCCGCCGGCCGGGGCACGCGCATGGCCGCGACCCGTAACAAAGCGTTGCTGCCGCTCGCCGGCCGGCCACTGTTGCTGCATTCCGTGGACACGCTGCTGCTTGCCGGGGCCGAAGTGCTCCTGGTGGCGGCCGAGGAGGAGCTGGCGGAGGTGGCCACGCTGGCGCCGGGCTGTGCCCTGGTGCGCGGGGGCGCCACGCGGCGCGCCTCGGAGTGGCGCGGCCTGCACGCGCTGCGAGATCGCCTCCAGCCGGATGATGTGGTGGCCCTGCATGACGCGGCGCGCCCCCTGGTGGCGGGCGCTGATGCCCTTCGCGTGTTCCAGGCTGCCCGGGCGGCGGGCGCGGCGCTGCTGGCCCAACCGGCCGACGCTGCCCTGTTGCGACTGGCTGCCGCCGCGCCGGGCGAGTCCGCCTGGCCCACTGTCGTGGAGGCAGTTGCCGCGAGCCGCATCTGGCGCGCGCAAACGCCCCAGGCCGCCCGCGCCTCCTGGCTGCTCGATGCTTACGAGCGTGCCGAGCAGCACAGCTTCGAGGGCACCGATACCGCCGCTGTGCTGGGCTGGGCGGGCTACCCCGTGCAGGTGGTCGCCGCCACGGGGCCCAATCCCAAGATCACCGTGGCGGCCGACATCCCGCTGGCGGAGGCGATGCTGGCGGCCGAGGGCAGTAGAATGGCCGAAAAGGGCACGCGGCGCACGTCCCGCGGAGGTGAGGCTGCATGAGTCCCACGCAACTGCAGGCATCGGGCGAGGAGCGCCTGTCGCTGGCGGAGGCGGCGCGCCGGGTGGAGACGTCCGTCGTGGTGCTGCGCCGGGCGGTGCAGGAAGGTCGGCTGCCGGCCGAGAAGAGCCATGGCGCATGGAGCGTACTGCTGGGCGACCTGCTGGCCTGGCATACCCTGCAACGGGCCGGTGTCGAACGAGCGCGCGCAACCGAAGCGGCCGCGTTTGAGGATGAGCAGCGCCGTCTCACCGGCAGCGGGCTGCTGGCCATGCCGCTCGCGCCGGAAGCCGGCGCGCCTCTGGAGAGCCGGGCGCGCCAGGCCGCGGCAGAGGCGATCGAGCACCAGTTGAATCCGGAAGCGGGCAATCTGGGAGAGCCCCCACGCCGTTTGAGCTCCCGCCAGAATCCGGCTCAGGCTGCCGAGCGCGAAGCGCTGGACGATATCCTGCGCAGGCCTTCGGCGCCACACCCACCGGAGCGCTCCCTCTGACCCGGCTGCCCTAGCCCCAGAAGGTTTGGCTGAGAAACAGGCCGCGGCGGCCGGGGTGGGGTTCCCGCGGCCGGTTGAGCTCGGTGAGGGCAATTGAAGAGCATGGCTGAGGGGCGTTTATGGGTTTCCGGCCAAACTTCTACAGCCCAGCCTGCTCGCGGTAGTAGGCCCAGCGCACCTCCCAGCCCACGCCGTGCGCCTGTCGCTGCTGCAGTTCGTCGGGTGGGATCACGCGCGGGCTGGCGCCCATGGCGCGCACACGCCAGTTGGCCTCGGCCAGCCGCTCCAACCAGATAGCGTCGAGTGTGGCCTGGGGCAGAGTGGGGCCCACGCTCACGATGCCGTGGCCCTGCAGATGGCAAACGGAATGGCTGCCGAGCGCGTCGGCCAGCTCGCGCCCGAGCTGCGCATCCGTCACCAGTTTGGCGCAGGGCCACAGCGGCACCGGCTCCGCGACCAGCGCCCCCTCAACATGGAGCATGGGCAGGATGGGCACACCGGCTGAGCCCATCACCGTGGCCATCGGCTGGTGGGTGTGGACAACGGCTTGCACATCCGGCCGCTGGCGGTAGATCGCGGTATGAATGAAGCGCTCGCCCGGCGGCGGGTCCGCGCCCTCCAGCAGGTTGCCATCCAGGTCTATCAGCACGAAATCGTCCGGCTTGAGCCGATCCTGCGAGCGGATGCGCAGTGAGTGCCGCGGTTTGATGAGCACGCGATCCGTCCCCGGCAGGCGCACGCTGGGGTGG
>JBOGTU010000026.1:0-2880 GCA_050695655.1 Chloroflexota bacterium
GGCGAAGACAGTCCCATTATTCAGCGCAGCAAGGTCACCGGTTTCGACGTCGAGGTCCTCTTCCTGGCCCGCAAGCTCGGCTTTCGCGTCCGCGAGGTCCCGGTGCACTGGTACTACGCCGCGGGCAGCAAGGTGAGCCCATTGCGCGACTCCCTGCAGAACCTGCAGGATGCCATCAACGTGCGATTGAATGATCTCCGGGGCCGCTACAACCACTGAGCCGGCGCCCGGCAAGGCCTTCACCGCTGGGACAGCGCGCGCGCTGCTGGCCCTCATCGTCCTCCTCTACCTGGCGCTGGGGCTGACATTCGCTCACCTGGTTCCGGCCTGGCAAGCTCCAGACGAGCCAGCCCACTACAATTATGTGAAGTATCTGGCCGACTACGCGCAGCTGCCCATCCTGGAACGCGGCGACTATCCCAGTGCTGGGCCGCCCGGGCCGCGCGCCGTGCTCACCAACATCGCCGCTTACCGCTACGAATCGCATCAGCCGCCGCTGTACTACGCCATCGGAGCAGTGGTCTACAAGGCCGGTGGTCGTCTGTTTGCTTTGCGCGCGCTCTCAGTGCTGTTCGGCGCAGCCCTGCTGGTGCTGGTCGCGTGGTCTGCGCTGCTGGTGTTCCCAGGCTGGTTCGCGGGCGCCGTCGCGGCGGCCGCCTTCGTCGCCTTTCTCCCCATGCACCTGTTCATGACGGCGTCTGTGGATAACGACACACTGTCCGAGCTGGTGCTCTCGGCGCTGTTGCTGCTGTTCCTCGCGGTAGCTGGCGGGCGCACCTTCCGGGGACTGTGGATCGTGCTCGGCGTGCTGTGCGCCGCGGCCCTGCTCACCAAAGTCACCATCTACCTGCCGGCGGGTCTGCTGGCGCTGGCTACGCTGGCCGCCGGCTGCCGCGCGAGCTACGCCAACAGTCCTGAAAAGGCGGCGCGGCGCACCCCGGGCTGGCCAAGGCGAGCCACGCGCGCATTGGGCATCACCGCCGCGGTCACACTGGCTGGCGCGGGCTGGTGGTTCGTGCGCAACGGGCTCATTTATGGCTGGACCGATCTGGCAGCGCAAACGCGCCAGGCCGAGGTGGCGGGCAGTCAGCTGCACCAGGGGGCGCTGGGCTGGGGCATGTTAGGTAGGTTCCTGGTCACCTGCTTTCACAGCTTCTGGGGCCAGTTCGGGTGGATGTCGGTGCCCCTCTCCGGCACTACCTATCGCGCGCTCGAGGCGCTCAGCGCAGGGCTGGCCGCGGGGCTGCTGCTCATGGCTTGCCGCGCCTGGCGTGCGCGGGCACAAAACGAGCGCCCCTCGCCGGCCGCGCCACACCTCGCCTGGCAGGCGGGCGGTCTCATCGCCACATGGCTGGGGGTAGCAGCTGGCCTGGTGTACTACAACCTCACCTTCGTGCAGGAGCAGGGGCGCTACCTTTTTCCAGCGCTCGTGCCCATCGCCCTCGCCGCCAGCCTCGGCGTGGCTGGCTGGTTCCCGCGCCGGCTGCAGCCCGCTGCACTGGCGCTGGCCGCGGCGGGCTCGTTTGCCTTCGCGCTGTTCGCGCTGCGCTACACGGTGCTGCCCGCGTTCGCCCTGTGAGGGCCGCCCTGCGCGAGCACGGCTGGCCGGTGCTGCTGCTGGCGGTGCTCGCCGTCGGCTTCTTCTGGCAGACCACGCTGGGCGGCAAGGTGCTGCTGCCGGCGGATAACCTGTACCAGTTTCCGCCCTGGTCCAGTGACGCGCCGGCGGGTTTTGCCGGCCCCCACAACCCACTGATCAGCGACTCCATCCTGCAGAACTACGGCTGGAAACAGTTCCTGGTGCAAAGCATTCACCAGCGCCAGCTGCCGCTGTGGAATCCTGACGTGCTGGGCGGCACGCCCTTCTTTGCGCCCGGCCAGGCCAGCGTGCTGTACCCCTTCACCGTGCTGTTCCTCGTGCTGCCCCTGGCCGCGGCGTATGCCTGGTTCGCGGCCCTGCACCTGTTCCTGGCCGGCCTGTTCGCCTACGCCTACCTCCGGTTCATTGGTCGCTCGCGCTGGGCAGGGCTCATCGGCGGCGCCACATTCATGTTCAGCAGCCGGCTGGTTACCAGCATCCTCTGGCCCCAGATGATGGGCGCCATGGTCTACCTGCCGCTGCTGCTGCTGCTGCTGGAGATGATCGTTCGGCAGGCGCGCCGCCGCTGGCCACTGGTACCGGCGAGCGCCGGTGCGATCGTGCTGGGCACCGGCCTGCTGGCCGGGCACATCGAGGTCAGCGTGTACGTCATCGCCACTCTGGGGCTGTACGCGGCCGGCCGCTTGATCACACTGGCCACGGGGGGCGCAGGCGCAGGGAACCTGGCGGCGGCCGCGCGCGCCGCTGCCAGCTGCCTGGTGCTGGTGGTGCTGGGAGTGGGCCTGGCCCTGGTGCAGTTGCTGCCCTTCTCTCAGGTGGGAAAGCTCAACTTCCGCTCCGGTACTGTGAGCTATCACGATGTGGTGGGCTTTGCCCTCAAGCTGCCGCAACTGCTCGCCTTCGTGATGCCCAACTTTTACGGCAACCCCACCCTGCCGGCCACGCCCGGCTGGGGCCCCAAGGACTACGTGGAGCAGGCCGCTTACGTTGGCGTGCTGCCTCTGCTGCTGGCGCTGGCGACCCTCTGGTACCTGGTCGTTCAGCCGCGGCTCCGAGATGACGGCGGCCAGCCAAAGCCTGCACCCAGCACCGACATGGGGCCGCTGTGGTGCTTGTGGGCCATTGTCGCCGTGTCGCTGCTGCTGGCGTTCGGCACGCCGCTGTACCACGTCATCTTCTTCAACCTGCCCGGCTTCAACCAGATCCACACCCCCTTCCGCTGGCTCATCCCCTACACGGCGGCCGTGTCGCTGCTGGCGGGAGCCGGGTTCGACCTGCTG
>JBOGTU010000027.1:0-5342 GCA_050695655.1 Chloroflexota bacterium
GTGCGCCCTTCATTCCCGCGCTGCCGCCCTGGGACTGGTGTGCCCGCATCAGCATCGAGCGTACCGCGCCCCCGTGGCGCGAAGGGCCGGCGAAGGCCTGAGCGTCTACACGTCTCGGCGGGACATAATCGCCGCGCCGGCGAAAAAGAGCGCGATGACGTAGATCAGCGCCCACGCGACCATGGGCGTGGCGATGGGTGAGCTGGAGAGGAAGGGGACGCCGCGGGTGGCTTGCAGCGCGATGGCCACGTTGGCTGGCTCCAGGAAATAGGAGGCGCCGCGCCACAGGATGTCTGTTGGCACCAGCAGGCTGCTGACAATGCCGGCCGTCACCAGGCTTCCCACGTTGAGCTGCTGACCGACCGTTTCCACCAACCCGCCCATCCAGGCCAGGCCGTACAGCATGAGCGGCAGGATGCCGCTGGGCATGCTGCCCAAGAACGTCCCGAACAGCAGCCGCAGGGTGAGCATCACCAGGCCCTCGAGCAGCAGCAGCGCATCAGCGCCCAGCAGCTGCGCCGGCAGGTAGCCGCTGGCCACCCACACTACGCCGGCGATGCCGAACGAAAGCAGCACCACGTAAAGCAGCAGCAGTACGGCCGACCCGAGCCACTTGCCTGCCAGCAGGTCGATTCGGCGCACGGGCCGCGCCAGCACGCCCTGGAGCAGGCCGCTGTCCGCGTCACTTCGCGTGCTGGCGCCGGGGATGAATACCGCCAGCACGGCGATCATGAAGCTGGCCACGAAGAAGGCCAGCAGGTCGATGGCGGCCATGCCCACCGCGTGCTCCAGGGCGCCTTGGCCCGCGTTCGCGGAGGTGGCCACATCCAGCTTGTGGACCCCCCAGGCCATGAAAATGACGAAGAGGGCGGTGAGCCCGCCCGCCAGCGCGATGAGCCGGTTACGCGACGCTTCGCGCAGCGTTAACCGGGCGAAGGTCCAAACTGCCATCCTCTTCCCTTTCCACCAGCTCCACAAAGCGATCTTCGAGTGTGGCGTGCAGTGGCTTCATTTCCAGAAGGTCCGCCCCACGCGACACCAGAAAGCGCGCCACCTCGGCGGCATCCCGCGGCTCGGCGAGCGCGATCACCAGCCGGCCGGCGCTGCGCTCCATTACGGCCCACCGTTCCGCCAGCAGGGCGGCGGAGGACTCGTCCAGCCGGTCCACCCGCAGCTCCAGCTTTGGCTGGGCGCCGACGAGGTCTTCGACGCGCCCCTCCTCGATCACGCGGCCGTGGCTCACAATGGCGACGCGGTCGCAGGTCATCTCCACTTCGCTCAGCAGGTGGGAGTTCAAAAACACGGTCACACCCTGTGCCTTGAGACGCTGAATGATTAGGCGGACGTCTCTTCGGCCGAGCGGATCGAGCGCGGAGGTTGGCTCGTCCAGAATCACCAGTTCCGGCCAGTTCAGCAGGGCCTGGGCCAGGCCCAGCCGCTGCTGCATGCCCTTGCTGAAGGTGTTGATCCGCTGGCGGGCGGCCTGAGCCAGGCCGACCAGCTCCAGTACCTC
This sequence comes from Chloroflexota bacterium, assembly GCA_050695655.1. Taxonomy (GTDB): domain Bacteria; phylum Chloroflexota; class JAJPGV01; order JAJPGV01; family JAJPGV01; genus DATKQD01. The sequence continues at coordinate 1,514 of JBOGTU010000027.1, forward strand.
GGGAATGCGTTTGGCCTGGCTGGACCGGTCCATGCGGCACAGGTCACCATGCAGCCGCAGCAACTCCTGCGCAGTCAACCACTCCTGAAAGCGGAACAGCTCCGGCAGGAAGCCGAGCTTCACGCGGGCACCGATGTCGCCCAGTGGCCGGCCCAGCAGCGTGCCATGGCCGCCGCTGGGCCGCGCCAGGCCGGTGAGAATCTTCACCGCGGTGGTTTTGCCGGCGCCATTGGGGCCCAGGAAGCCGAACACCTCGCCGCGCGGAACCTCCAGCGTCAGCTCGTGGAGCGCGATCTTCGCGCCGTAGACCTTGCGCAACTCGGAGGCAGTGAGCGCTGCCCCCGAGCTCGTGATTGACAAGACCTGGCAGCTCTAGAAGTTTGGCCGCGAAGCCATAAGCGGCCCTCGACCGGCCCCCCGTGGGAGCCACTTCGATTTCAACGAACGTTTCTGGGCAACCCCGCCCGGCTGCCGCGGCATGTTTCCGGTCAAACTTCTACTGGACCGAGGCGGCCAGGCTGAGCAGTTGCGCGTCGCTGGTGCTGGCACTCGCGGCGGCGTACACAATGCCGTTGCGCACCCACACCACCATGTGCATGCCCAAGTTGGTGCCAACGATAGCCGGCGAACCCGCCACCGTCACTTTGCGCAGGCTGGCGCCCGGTGCCACGGGAATGGGCAGCGTGTGCTGCCAGTCACCAATCGAGCGCAGCTGCGCCACGGTGCTGGCCGGCAGGCCGGGCATGGAGAGCAGGAAGTTGCGCAGATCATCCGCGGACACCCCACTGGCATCGACCGAGGGGCTCTTCGTTTCCACCACGGCCAGCCCACCATTCAGCAGGGCCTGCTCGGTGTTGGAGATCTTGTCTGCCGCGGCGGTGGGCGCCACAGCCGCGCGAACTGCCTGGCTGGTGATGGCCCGGCCAGACGCATGATGCTGGAAAGGCAAGCTGGACGTTTGGTTGGCCGAGGCATCAGGGATGGCAGGCAGCTTCGTGCCGGCGGGCAGGTAGGCCATCACCGCGGCGGGCTCGATGCGCAGCTGCAGCGTAGCGCCATCAAACTTACTCGGCAGAGCGAAGTTCGATTGGCCGATTGAGGCCAGGTAAGCCTTGGCTTTGGCCGCGCGGAAGGTGAACCCAGCGGTTTGCCCCTGGGTAACCACAATCACGCTGGGTTGTGGCCCCAGGCCGCTTGGCAGCGCGGTGGGGGCCGCTACAGTGAACCCAACCGCCTGCGATGCAGCGGCCACGCCGGCCACGTGGCTGTAGGCCGGCACGCTCGTGCTTTGGCCCGTCATGTCGCCCAGCTGTGACAGATTGGGGATGCCCTGGCCGCTCAGGTCCACCGTCACCGGCGCCAGGTCCTGCACGCGAAAGATGGTCAAGAACTGCGCAGCCAGGCCCCGCACGGGGCTCACGAACAGGCTGACTGCCAGCACCAGCGCCGCCGCCAGCGGAATGCCCAGCGCCGGGCGTCGCAGGGGCGACAGGGTATCGATGAACGGGTTCATGGACGACCTCCCGAAACTGATGAATTCGACTGCCGGAGCGCCGCCGGCGACCCTGGTGCTGCTGCGTTGCATGGCCCGCTGGCGCTCCAGGGCTGGCCCAACGTCGGGCGTGGAGCTGGGCTCCAAAAGGCTCAGCGCCGTGCGGACAAGGTCCGTATCACTGGTGGTCACGATGCATCTCCCTCCCTCATCGGATTGGACGAGGCCCGCCGCGCGGCCTCGTACTGTTCCCGAAAGTGCGCTTCGGCGCGGGCAAGGAGCTTGCCCACCGAGGCCGGGTTCAGCTCCAGCGCCTGTGCCACAGCCGCGTAGCTCAGGCCGCTGTGGCGCAGCAGGAGCAGCGTGCTCTCCCGCGGGCGCAGGGTCTTCAGCACGCCCCGCACCTCCTGCTGCTGCTCCCGCCGCTCGGCCCCTTCGGCCGGGTCTTGCAGCATCTCGCGTACGAGCCGCAGCGGCCGGTCGTGGCTCACGGCGCGGGTTTCGCGATCGCGGCGGCGGCGCGAGCCGCGCAGCTCATTCAGCGCCATGTGTCCCGCCGCCTTCCACAGCCAGCCTGTCGCCGTGGGGCTCTCCCACAAGGGGGGCCGCTGGCGGGACACCTGCAGAAACAGCTCCTGAGCCAGATCCTCTGCATCCTCTGCGCTGCCGGTCACCCGGTACAGCAGCGCGTACACGCGGCCGAACTGCTGGCGAAAAAAGCTTTCGAAACTCTCCGCGGCAGGTTCCGCTCGGGCCACGGCGCCCTCCATCACAATCATCCACGCCTCCAGCGTTGCTTTCGAGGGTAGTGCACCGCCAGGCACATGCTCTGTGACAACGGCCTCCGCCGGTTCTGTATACTGCATCAGATTCGGTATGCAGAACTATGCGCAGCGCGTGCCGGCCGTGGAAAAGACGCTCGCCATCCTGGGCTACCTGCGGCAGGCGCACGCCAGCCCCACGCTCACGGAGCTGAGCCAGGCGCTGGGCCTGAATCGCAGCACGGCGCTGGCCATCCTCAACACCCTGCGCGCCGCCGGCTGGGTGGCGCGCGGTGTGGGCGATGGGTACCACCTAGGCGCCAGCCTGTGCGCCTACGGCACAACCGCCGCGGTCACTGCATCCTGGGCCGTGGCGGCCGACGAGCCCTGCCGGCGCCTGGTGGAGCGGTTGCGCGAGACGGTGGCGCTGGCACAGCTGGTGGGCGACCAGGTGGCCGTGGTGGATTGCCGGCCGGGCCAGTACGCGGTGGTGGCGCGCCCGGAGCTGGGGGCGCCACGGCCGGCCCTGCTTTCGGCCGCTGGCCGGGCACTGCTGGCCGCGCTGGCTGACGTGGAGCTGGAGGCCTGGTTGGCTGGCCGCGCCGAGTTGGTGGAGCATCCCGCCGCCATCCCAGCGTTGGACTGGCTGGAGCTGGTGCGCTCGCGTGGGTATGCCGTGGCACGTGGCGAGGGTGAGCGCGGGCTGGTGAGCATCGCGGCGGCCGTGCGCGGGTCCACCGGCCAGCCGCTGTGCGCGCTCTGCCTTATGGGGCCGGAGTACCGGCTGGCGGAGGTGGACACCGCGACCTATGGCGCCGCCGTGCTCGAGGCGGCGGATCAGGCGTCCACCGCCCTGGGCTGGGCCGGCAATGCGCGATCCCTGGCGGAGGCTCCTTCCGGCAGCACCTGGCGCGGCAGCCATCACGCCGGGCTGCAGGGCGAGGAGCTGGAGGCCTACCTGGCACAACCGTGGGTCGCCAGCCTAGCCTGCTTGAATGAGGATGGTTACCCCTACACCGTGCCCGTGTGGTACGAGTGGCGCGCCGGCAACGTGTGGCTGGTGCCGCGCCCGCGCGCGCGCTGGGTTGCGTATTTGCGCCAGCATCCGCGCGTGTCCATGACGATCAGCGAGCCGACACCACCCTTTCGGCGGGTCCTGGTGGAAGGCGAGGCTGAGGTGCTGGAGACATCGTCCCAGGCGGCCACGGCCATGGAGGGGCGGCTGGCTCGCCGCTACCTGGGGCCGGACGCCGGCGGCTACCTGGCCAGCTTCAAAGGCCGGCGGGAGCTCACGATTCGGATCATTCCGGCCAAGGTCACGACCTGGGAGGGCCTGGTGGCTCACCCACGCTATCGCGGCGCGGCATGAGCTGCGTGCCGCTGGCCCGGGCAGCGGTGCCGGTTTCAGGTGAGCACGAGCAAGCCGACATCACCCTGCGCGGCGTGGGCAAGCGCTTCCAGGGCCCTGGCCGCGAGATCGAAGCGCTGCGGCAGATCGACCTGGACATCGCGCCGCGCGAGTTCGTGTGCGTGCTGGGACCGAGCGGTTGCGGCAAGTCCACCCTGCTGCGGGTCA
>JBOGTU010000028.1:0-4994 GCA_050695655.1 Chloroflexota bacterium
CCATTGCCGTTACCCGCATGGCCGTTGCCCTCGCTGGCGCCCGGCATGCGCGTCTCGTAATCCGGCCCCAGCGCTGTCTCACCGTCGTGCCCATTGCCATTGCCGTCGGGCAGTGAGGGAGCAATGCCTGCCGGTACGAAAGCAATGGCTCCTTCGCGATCTTCGGCGGCGCGCCGGGCGATGCGGTCCTCGACCTCGCGGATGATCTCCAGCACCTCATCGCCATCCAACTCCTCGCGGATGACCAAGGCTTCGGCTATCGCCGTTACCGTCTCACGGTTGGCCTCCAGCAGCAGCCGTACCCTCTTGTACTGCTCGTCCAGCAGCACCTCGATCTGGTGCTTGAGCTCGCCGTCGGGCACGAATTGCCCAAAGGCCATTGGGGCGTAGAGGGTTCCACCCATGCCACACATGCCCAGGTAATAGGCCGCCATGCGGGTGGCGGCCGGCAGGTCGCCGCCCATGCCGGTTGTCTCCGTTCCCAGGAACAGCCGCTCCGACGCCTTCGACGCCAGCGAGATCTGGATGTCCGCCAGGAGCTGCTCCTTCGTCCGGAGGTGCTGCTCTTCCAAGGGCTTGGCAGCCGAGAGGCCGAGCGCGGATCCGTGCCGGATGATGGTTACCTTCGACAGGCGCTCGCTCGGCTCCAACTTGATTTGCGCGAATGCGTGGCCAGTCTCGTGATAGGCGATGCGCCGCTTCTCTTCGGCCTTCATGCTCTTGATTGGCTGGCGCAGACCCCACTCATGGTACTCGCGAGCTCGGGTGAAGTCCTTGTAATCGATCACTTCCTTGCCGTTGAAGTGCGCGTTGACCACTGCCTCGTTGATGACGTATTTGATGGCCACCGGGGTGTAGCCAATGGTGTCGTTGGCCATCTTTTCCAGCGGCATGTCCGGCATGTGGTTGACCTTGTCCAGGTAGTACTCGATGATCTCCCTTCGGCCGTCCATGTCCGGCGCGTCGATGCGAATCTGCCGATCGAAGCGGCCGGGGCGCAGCAGCGCCTGATCCAGCACGTCCGGGAGGTTGGTAGCGCCAATAGTCAGCACCGTGGGATTGATGACTTTGCCCCGGCGCAAGCCGATCTTGCGCAGGAACTTCTTGATGGCGCCGGTTTCGATATTCGGCGGGTCCATCTGGAGCAGAAGCTCGTTCAGCATGCCCGAGCCGCCGCCCATGAGGCCGCCCATCCCCCCGTCGCCGCCCATGCCACCACGGGATGCGCCCATGGCATCGATCTCGTCGATGAACAGGATGCAGGCGCCGTACTTCATGGCCTTCTTGCGGGCCTTGCTGTACAGCATCATGACGCGCAGGTTGCCAATGCCGAAGAACATGTTCTGGAAGCTCGGCGCGGAGGCGTAACAATAGGGCACGCCCGCTTCGCTGGAGATGGCCTGAGCCAGGTACGACTTGCCTGTGCCTGGCGGCCCCACCAGCAGCAAGCCTCGCGACACCTCGCCGCCCATCTGCTTGAAGTCCTTGACGCCGCGAATCAGCGTGACCGTGCGATGGGCGACTTCCACCACCTGGGGGTTGCCCTTGTAGTCCTTGAAGTAAATGCCGGACTCACCTGGCTCGATCCAATAGACGCGGCCGCGTCCCAGGACCAGGAACAGCGCGCCGAACTCCACGAGGAGGAACGTGGCGCCGAAGGCCAGCTGCATGAGCAGTTCTCCCACCACCAGCAGCGGCCCGGAGATGGCGCTCCAGCTGGGGATGACGTAGAAGAACACGACCGCTAGAAGCGCCAACCAGAAGACGAGCCACTTCCAGTTGCGGCCGAGCTTGGCGAAAATCGAGTCGATAGCCGCGTCGATGTCGTCCGGCTGGCGACCTCGTGCGGGACTGTTGGCAGCCATAGCTTATTCCACCTGTGTGATTTTGTCGGTTGTGTCCACGGTGAGGACGTAGGTTTGCGAAACGGGGCCCTGGCTGCCCGGTGCCTCCATGGTAATGACATAAAGGTAGACCCGTGAGCCGTTCGGCTCGGTGACTCCGCCGCCGAACGACGCGCCCTCCACCTTCGCGCCTGCCTGCTTGTTCTGGTCCAATTGTGCCTGCAGCGACTGCACACTGGTGCCTTTCTGGGTGAGCGTTTGCTTCAGGCTGCTGCTGAGGCCCTGCCACATGAGCGTGGCATCGAAGGTCGTTTGGCCCTTAATGAAGTTTTCCGCCGCCACGCTGCGGGCCGGCGCCACCCCGGTGCCACCAGCCGCCCGCATGGGGTTACCGTAGTCCTGGTAACCGAAGAAGGCGATCCCCGCGAGCAGCACCACGACGATGCCGCTGCTGGCCGGATGCGCACCCACCAACCGCGCCAGCGCCGCCAGCACCCGAGTGAACAATCGGAAGACGAACACGAGCGGAACAGCGGCGATGCGGACAGGCCGCCGGCGGCGTGGCCGAGGAGCCGTAAACGCGCCCGCCGAAAGGTCATCTAGGGCCATTGCATTGAGCTTCCTGTTCGCCGGATTATACAATCGCCCCTGCGCGGGATGCCTGAATCCCTGATAAGAAAACCGTAAGAAGGAGGCGCCGCGAACATGAGCAGGAAATGTGCCCGGCGCGGCCAGGAGGCTGGTGCGCGATACTTGCGCCAGCAACGTGCCGGGCAAGCGGCACACCAGAGGAGCGCACAGCCATGCTGACCGAAGAAGAGAACGGACTTCTCACACATGTGGGGCGCGGCACGCCCATGGGCGAGCTGTTTCGCCGCTTCTGGCTGCCGGCGCTGGAATCAGCCGACCTGGGTGAACCGGATGGCACGCCCGCCCGGCTGCGGATCCTGGGCGAGAATCTGCTGGCCTTCCGCGACAGCACCGGCAAAGTGGGGGTCGTGGATGCGTACTGTGCCCACCGCCGCGCCCAGCTCTACTGGGGCCGCAACGAAGATTGCGGGCTGCGCTGTGTCTACCACGGCTGGAAGTACGACACCGCTGGCAACTGCCTCGACATGCCAAGTGAGCCGGCAGCAAGCGACTTCAAGACCAAGGTCCGCCTCAAAAGCTACCCTGTGGAGGAGCACGGCGGGCTGGTGTGGGTGTACATGGGCCCGGAGGAGCCGCGGCCGGCCTTTCCGCGCCTGCCGTGGGCCGAGGTGCCGGACGGGCAGCGGCTCATGCGCCATTGGTTCCACGAGTCCAGCTGGCTGCAGGCAGTGGAGGGCGAGCTGGATACAGCCCATGTGTCGTACCTGCATCGCTGGTTCGACACCGGCCAGGCACCATCCTCGGCGCTGAGGACGGACATCACCGCGCGCGACGCCGCGCCCGTACTCACGGTGAGCGAAACGGACAACGGCTTCACCTATGGATCGCGGCGCCTGGCGGGCGAAGGCAAGTACTACTGGCGCCTCACTCAGTGGATTGCCCCCTCGCTGGCCATGTTCCCCGCCCGCAAAGAACCTCAGGCCGGCCGTTTTTGGGTGCCTGTAGACGACGAGCACACGCTCTCCTTCACCTTCTTCTACCATCCCAGCCGCGCGCTCACCCTGGAGGACACGGCCGGCCCGCGCTCCGGCCGCGAAATCTTCAGTGAAGTAGAGCGGGCCGAAGTGCGCCTGCCGGACGGATACCGCATCGACACCTGGCGTGCCAAGCGCAACATCGATAACCGCTATGGCATTGACCGCGCCATGCAGAAGACCACCAACTTCACCGGCATCTATGGCATTCCGGATCAGGACCGCGCCGTCACCGAGAGCATGGGCGGCATTGTCGATCGGTCGCAGGAGCACCTGGGCACCAGCGACACGGCCATCATCGCGGCGCGGCGCCGACTGCTGAAAATGGTGCGCGACCTCCAAGCCGGCATCGAACCCTATGGCCCCCGGCACGCGGAGAGCTTTGCCGTTCGCCCGCTGGACGGAGTGTCAGCGCAAGCCGAGCTCCAGGACCTGCTCGACGAGTACGCCGGGCAGCTCACCGTCCGGCTCTAATTCTCGAACGCCGCCAGCGGCCCGGGGCGGTGCCGCCGCACCTCACTGTGGCTCAGGGTTTGACTGCCTGTGGAGAGCGGGCCCCCAAGCTGGGAACACCGGTGACGCTGAAGATGTGGATCAACTCGGTCTTGCCCTTCACCGGGATCAGACCCTTGTCAATCACCGTCACGCCAGAGTTGTTGACCGCTTCCCAGGTCGCCTCCGAAATAGCAACTTCATCCCGCTCGGCGGTGCCGCAGAAGCTGTTGGCGACGTTCACCGTCTCGCCGATCACGGTGTATTCCAGGCGATCCTGGGAACCCATGTTGCCGGCCACAAGGTCGCCCGTGTTGATGCCAAAGCCAAAGGCCGCCACCTCCTCCGGGTGGTCCTCGCGGTACTGCTTGATCCACTCCTGAATCTCGAAGGCAGCGCGGCAGGCGGCCAGCGCATGGTTGCCTTGCATGGGGGCGGGCAGGTTGAACAGCACCATCACGTTGTCCCCAATGAACTTGCTGATGGTGCCGCCGTGCTTGATGATGATCTCCACCATCTTGTCGAAGTAGCGGTTCAGCATGGCCATCACCGCCTCCGGCTCCATGCCCTCGGACAGCGTGGTGAAACCGCGGATGTCGCCGAACATAATGGTGGCCTGCTTCACCTGGCCACCCATCGCCAGTTCGCCCTTCTCCCGCAGTGTGATGAGGTGCTGCGCCACTTCGGGCGTGACGTACTTGCCGAACATGCGGTGGATGGCACGCCGGGCGCGCTGCTCGTCCATAAAGAAGTGCACGAACACGAAGGCCGCGCCGAGCAGCGCCGTCACGTCCACGTAGACGATGCCCGGCAAGCCGATCACCTGCGCGCTGCCGGTGGCTGAGTTCAGCCGCAGCACTGTGGCAAAGAACTCCACCAGGCTGTACAACGCCAGCAGTCCGATCGCCGAGAGCCAGCCGGCCGCGCCCCACACGAAGAACCCAGCCGCCGCCAGCGAAACGATGGCGACCAGCACGAGACCGGTGCTGATGCTCCCCTGCAGCTCGACGAACTTGCCATCAAGCATATTCTG
>JBOGTU010000029.1:0-43213 GCA_050695655.1 Chloroflexota bacterium
CGCCAACATCATCTTCGGCGCGGTGATCGACCCGCGGCTGGACGGCGAGATCATGATCACCGTGATCGCCACCGGCTTCGGGGAGCAGCGCGTGCCCAAGCCGATTCGGCTGCCCAGCCGCAACACCGAGGGGTCGCCCTTCGAGCGCCCGTTGCCACAGGCCGCGGATGCGCTCCGGCCGGCCGCCAACGACTCGCGCCCCAGCCCCTCGCGGCGCCTGCCTGAGAGCGACAACATCGACATTCCTACCTTCTTGCGCCGCCGGGGCTAGCCCGCGGCCGGCCTTTTGGAGGGCGCTGCCAGCGCATGCCGCGGCAGCGCCCTGGGGCGCGTAGGGTCTTCGGCCCTGCTCATCGCCGTCGATTTCCCGCCCATCTCAGCGTCCCCGGCTTGCATAAGGCGAGCGCGCGGGAAAGAATGAGTGCGTGCACGTCATGAAACGCCTCCGCCTGCTGCTCCCACTTCTGCTTCTCCTGCTCGCGGCGCCGGTCCAAGCCGCCGGCACCTGGACGGCGTCTCTCACCAACTTGAGCATCACCTACCTGGCGGTCGATCAGCACAACAACAACACCGTCTACGCCGCCGGGAGCGACGCCAACCAGAACGCGTACGTCTACCGCAGCACGGATGGCGGCATCACCTGGGCGCCTGCCAGCCAGGGGCTGGGGCAGTTCACCGTCTTCTCGTTCGTCAGCTCCTTCACCCAGCCGGAGCGGCTGCTCATCGGCGGCTGGAATCAGGCCACGCACCAGGGCGCCTTTTATAAGAGCAACGACGGCGGCAACACCTGGGCCTCCATGAGCGGGCTCATCGGTAACCAGCCAGCGCAGACCGTCGCCTTCGGCAACGACACGGCGGATACCATGTTTGCCGGCACCGATCAGCAGCTGTGGGTGAGCTACGACGGCGGCAGCACCTTTACCATGGACAAGGCCGGCGCCTGCCCCACTCCCAACGTGCACGCCATTTCCGGCGACCACCAACTCCAGGAAACTATGGGCACCTCTGCCGGCAGCTACTTCGCTCCGACGGGCGCCACATACTTCGGCCTGGACGCTGGGACGTGCGGCGGCGTCTTCGTCAGTCCGGACTCCGGCAAGACCCTCATCAACGCCTCAAACGGCCTGCCAGGGCTGAACCCCACCCAAACCGTGCTGCAGCTGGCGGCGGATACGAACAACGCCTCGGGCCTGGCTCTGGCCGGCGTGCCGGCGGCGGCGCACGCCCAAACCGGACCCGTGCCCTACAGCCTCTGGCGAACGCAGAACCACGGCCAGCTGTGGACGCCCGTGGCGGATACGGACACCATCTCCAGCATCGTGTGGGACGGCGCCAACGACTTCAACGCCTACTACACCTCCACCAGCGGCCTGTACGCCAGCCACAATCAGGGCGCCAGCTTCAGCTGGGTATCCAGCGCCGGGGCATCTGGGCCGGTGGCGCTGATGTCGAGCCCATCCCGCATCATCGTGGGTAGTGCGCATGGCGTGGGCGTGTTCGACCTCTCCACCGGAGCGGCCATCCCCACCAGCCCACCGGCGGGCAACAGTCCCGCGCCCGGCAGCGCCGCCCCGCCAGCTTCCGCGGGCCCCTGTCAGTACGTCCTCGGCTTCGCCACGCTGCACACGCTCATCCCCACACAAATGGGTGCGTGCGTGGACAACCAGGTCTTCTCCGCCAATGGCGACGCTGTAGAGCACAGCCGGAACGGGCTGCTGGTGTGGCGCAAGGCCGATAACTGGACGGCCTTCACCAATGGCTATCTCACCTGGATCAACGGCCCCAGTGGCCTCGCCTCACGCCTCAACACCGTGCGCTTCGCCTGGGAAGCCAACCCGGACCACTTGCCGATCGTCTCGAGCTAGCCCCGCGGGGGCACAAACCCGGCTATACTGAGAACAAACCGACGCGTCGGTTTGTTATCAGGAGGTGCGCAGTTCATCATGGCCGTGGCGCAGGCGCGCAAAGTTCAGCGCCGAGATCGCATCCTGGATGCCGCCCTCAGCGTGTTCGCCCGCAAGGGCTACCGCGATGCCGCGGTGGATGACGTGGGCCTGGAGGCGGAAACCTCCAAAGGGGGCATTTATTTCCACTTCGCGAACAAGCAGGCTATCTTCCTGGCGCTGCTGGATCGCACCTCGAACCTGCTGCTCCAGCGAGTCGAAGCGGCTATCGGCGGCCAGCCGGATCCCATAGCCAAAACTGAGGCTGCGCTGCACACCGTGCTGGAGCTGTTCGCATCGCATCGGGCGCTGGCGCGCCTCTTCCTGGTGGAGGCGTTGGGGGCGGGGCGCGAATTCCACGAGCGGCTGGCCGCGCTGCGAGGATCCTTTGCACGCACCATTCAGCAGCAGTTAGAGGAAGCCGTCCGCGACGGCAGCATTCCGCCACTCGATGCAGCCGTGGCCGGCACAGTGTGGTTTGGCGCGCTGAACGAGGTGGTGACGCGCTGGGTGCTGGAGGATGCGCCCGGCCCGCTGGAGGACCTTTACCCAGCGCTGCGCGTCCTGCTGCTGCGCAGCATCGGTGCTCCTGAAGGCAGCCGGATCGGGGCCGAGCGGTGACGCTTGTGCCGGCGCACCCGGCCACCTCGGAGGCGCTCCGAGCCCAGGTAGCGCCCTTTGCCGGCGCGGATCCCATCGCGTTCTTCGGCGCCGCCAGGGCACGCGGCGGGTTCGCCTTCTTCTGGTCGTCCCCACGCGACGAGCTGACGCTGGCCGCCGCCGGCACCGTGCTGGCGTTGAGGCCCACCGGCCAGGATCGGTTCGAGCAGGCGGCCCGCGCCTGGCGGCGCCACGCGGACAGCATGCGGCTCGAAGGCCCGAGCGTGCCGGCCACGGGGCCAATGCTGCTTGGCGGCTTTGCCTTCGACGCGGTTCCGCACGATCCCGCCTGGCAGCCCCTGGGTGATGCCTTGCTCGTCCTGCCGCGAGCTCTGCTGACCGCCACGCGCGATGGAGCCTGGCTGACCACCACGGGCGCCGATGCCGCGGACTTGACGGCGGTCGGCGAGCTTGCGCGTGACTTGGGCTGCCAAGGCCGCGCCCTGTCAGTGGAAGCTGCCTGCGGCACCTGGCAGCAGGTGGATGTGCCGAGCGCGAGGGAATGGCAGCAGTCCGTCCGCGGCATCGTCCGCGGGCTGGCGGCGGGTGAATGCGGCCTCCGCAAGCTGGTCCTGGCCCGCCAGTGCCAGTTGCGGGGAGAGCAGCCAGCAAACCCAGTAGCGGCGCTGCGGCACTTAACCGCCGCCTATCCGGACACGTATCGCTTCGCCATCAGCCTGGACGACAGCTGCTTCCTGGGTGCCACTCCCGAGCGGCTGGCCGAGTTGAGCGCAGGACGTGTCCGCGCCACCAGCCTGGCCGGCACTTTCCGCCGAGGTGCGACGGAGGAGGAGGACACCGCCCTGGGCGCAGCCCTCCTCGCCAGCCCCAAAGAGCGCCAGGAGCACCGCATTGTGACGGAGGCACTGGTAGAGGAGCTGACGCAGGCTGGTGTTGGGCTGGATGCGGTGCCGCTTGAGCCAGAGCTGTTGAAGCTGGGCAACGTCCAGCACCTGTGCACGCCACTCTCGGGCGCCGCCTCCGGTATCAGCCTGCTGGAACTCGCCGGCAGGCTGCACCCCAGCCCGGCGGTAGGTGGCTCCCCGCGCGAAGCAGCGCTGCAAGCCTTGCGCCGGCTGGAGCCGTTCGACCGCGGGTGGTATGCGGGCCCCGTGGGCTGGGTAGATCGCTCGGGTGATGGCGAGCTGACGGTCGGCATCCGCTCCTGCCTGCTGCGGGGCAGCGAGGCGCGCTTGTACGCCGGCTGCGGCCTGGTGGCGGCATCCAACCCAGCCGCGGAGTTCGAGGAGTCTGGCCTGAAGCTGAGGCCCATGCTCGCGGCTCTGGGTGCACTACCGGAATGAGCACAGTCGACCTGAAAGGCCACCAGCATGGCTACCAGATGGTGGCCGTGTTCGTGGACGAGCTGGTGCGTTCCGGCGTGCACAACTTCTCCATCTGCCCCGGCTCACGCTCCGCACCGCTGGCGCTGCTCATCGCCCAGCATCCGGGGGCGCGGGTGTGGATGCATCTGGATGAGCGCAGCGCCGCCTTCTTTGGGCTGGGCCTGGCCAAAGCGAGCGGCAGCCCCGTGGCCCTGCTGTGCTCCTCCGGCACAGCCGCCGCCAACTTCTTGCCGGCCGTGGTCGAGGCCAGGCACGCCGGCGTGCCGCTGCTGGTGCTGACGGCTGACCGGCCACCCGAGCTGCAAGCCAGCGGATCGCTTCAAACCATCGACCAGGCACGGCTCTTCGGCGAGCAGGTGAAGTGGTGTGTTGACCTACCGGCGCCCGAAGCCAGCCCTGAGATGCTGCGCTATGCCCGCACGCTGGCCTGCCGCGCCGCGGCCGTGAGCGGGCAGGCGCCCGCCGGCCCCGTGCACCTGAATTGGCACTTTCGTGAACCACTGGTTCCGGACACTCCCAACTGGGCCAGCGAGGCGCGGCCCGGCCTGGCACCCTATGTGCGGGTCACGCCCACGCTGTCCACACTCGAGCCCTCCCAGGTGGCCGCACTGGTGGACGAGCTGGCCGGCAAGCAGGGCCTGCTGGTGTGCGGGCCGCTGGCCAAGCCCGAAGTCGCGCCCGCCGTGGGTGAGCTGGCGCAAGCGCTGGGCTGGCCCGTGCTCGCGGACCCACTTTCCGGCCTGCGATCGGGCGACCTGGCCCCAGGCCTGGTCATCGATGCCTACGATGCCGTATTGCAGACCGATCCCGTGCCCGCCGAGCTCGCTTCAGAGGTGGTGCTGCGCCTGGGCGCCTACCCCACCTGCAAGCAGCTGCAGCGCTACCTCGAATGCCAGGCGGATACGCCGCTGCTGCTGGTGGCGGGCGACGGAGCCTGGCAGGACCCTACGCACCTGGCCGCGCGCAGCATCGCCGCGGACGAAGCCTGGTTCTGCCACGCGCTGGCAGCCGAGCTGCGCAGCCGGCGCAGTCAGCCCAGCCCACCATCGCCGCTGGCCCGCTCCTGGCGCCGGGCCAACACCACCGCGCGGGAGGGGCTGGCCAGCATGCTGGCGGCGTGCACCGAGCTGTTTGAGGGCAAGGTGCTGGCGGAGCTGGCGGGCCAGCTGCCGGACGGCGCCATCCTGTTCGCCAGCAACAGCATGCCTATTCGGGACATGGATACCTTCTTCCCTGCTCAACCCGGCCGCTTCCGCCTGCTGGCCAACCGCGGCGCGAGCGGCATCGACGGGGTGGTTTCCAGCGCCCTCGGCGCTGCCGCGGCGGGCATGGGTCAAGCGGTGCTGGTGATAGGCGACGTGGCCTTCTATCACGACCTCAATGGCTTGCTCGCTGCGCGGCGGCACGAGCTCAACCTGACGGTGGTGCTGCTCAACAATGACGGCGGCGGCATCTTCTCCTTTCTGCCGCAGGCACGCGAAACCGCGGACGGCACCTTCGACCTGCTGTTCGGTACGCCCCACGCCATCGACTTCGGCGCGCTGGTGCGGGGCCACGACGGCCGGCACGCACTGGCCGACTCCTGGCCCGCGTTTCGCGCCCAGCTGGGGCACGCACTCGACAGTCCGGGCCTGAACGTGGTGGAGGTGCGCACCAACCGCCAGCGCAATGTAGAGCTCCACCATCAGGCCTGGGCGGCCGCGAGCGCGGAGTTGCGGAACCTCTGGCCCGTGGCGGCAGGCCGGTGAGCAGCGCCTTGTCGGACGAAGGTCGCCGGCTGAACAGCGGCCAGCACACTTTCAACGTACGCTTGGCCGGCTCCGGGCCGCCGCTCCTTCTGCTGCACGGCTTCACCGGCAGCTCGGCCAACTGGCTGCCGCTGCTGCCACGCCTCGCCGCCGAGCATCACGTGCTGGCGCTTGACCTGATCGGCCACGGCGACTCGGATGCCCCAACTGCCACGGCGGCATACGCGATGGACGCCGCCGTGCACGATCTGGCCACGCTGCTGGATGCGCTGCGGGTGCCGCGAGCGGACGTGCTGGGCTACTCCATGGGCGCACGAGTGGCACTCGCCTTCGCAGTCCACCAGCCCGCCCGCGTGCGCCGCCTGGTGCTGGAAAGTGGATCGCCCGGCCTGGCCGATGAAGGGGAGCGAGGGGCACGCAGGGCATCGGACGAGCGCCTCGCCGAGATGCTGGAGCGCGACGGCGTTCAGCCGTTCATCGACTTCTGGGAGGGCCAGCCGCTGTTCGCCAGCCAGGCCTCCCTGCCGCCAGCGCGACGGGAGGAGTTGCGCCGCCAGCGGCTGCGCAACTCCAGCACCGGCCTCGCGGGCAGCCTCCGCGGCATGGGCACCGGCAGCCAGGCGTCGCTCTGGGACCGGCTGCCCGACGTGCAGATGCCCGCGCTCGTTCTCGCGGGTGAGCTCGATGTCAAGTACACCGCCATCGGGCGGACCATGGTGGCCGCGCTCCCCTCGGCCACCATGACCATTGTTCCCGGCGCCGGCCACAGCATCCACTTCGAGCAGCCGGACCACTACGCCCAGCTCATCGCGCAGTTTCTGCCGGCGAGCGCCGGCAGCACACACAGCATCGTATCAGGAGGCACGTCGTATGACCGTTGAGTGGCAAACCGTCAAGGACTACCAGGACATCATCTATCAGCGGGCGGACGGCATCGCCCGCATCGCCTTCAACCGGCCGGAGGTGCACAACGCCTTCCGCCCCCAGACCATCACCGAAATGATCGACGCCTTCACCGATGTGCGCGACGACCCCACCACCGGCGTGGTGCTGCTCACTGGCACCGGCACCAGGGCCTTCTGCTCCGGCGGCGACCAGCGCACGCGCGGCACCGGCGGCTACGTGGGCGATGATGGGGTGCCTCGCTTGAACGTGCTGGACCTGCAGCGGCTCATCCGTGTGCTGCCCAAACCAGTGATCGCCGTGGTCGCGGGCTACGCCGTTGGCGGCGGGCACGTGCTGCACGTTATCTGCGATCTGACCATTGCCGCGGACAACGCCATCTTCGGGCAGGCGGGGCCGCGCGTTGGCAGTTTCGACGGCGGCTACGGCGCCAACTACCTGGCCCGCATCGTCGGCCACAAAAAGGCGCGCGAGATCTGGTACCTGTGCCGCCAGTACAACGCCCAGGAAGCCTTCCAAATGGGCCTGGTCAATGTGGTGGTGCCGCTGGATCAACTGGAAGCCACTGCCGTGGAGTGGGCGCAGGACATCCTGGCCAAAAGCCCCACAGCCATCCGCTTCCTCAAAGCCGCCATGAACGCGGATACGGATGGCATCGCCGGGCTGCAGCAGCTCGCGGGCGACGCCACGCTCCTCTTCTACCAGAGCGAGGAGGCCAAGGAGGGGCGCAACGCGTTCGTTGAGAAGCGCAAACCGAACTTCACCCAGTTCCCGCGCTTTCCGTGACGTCAGCCGGCGGGTGCCACCCAGCCGGCCAGCCGCGTTACGACGGTGCCGAGCTGACGTGCGCATGGACCCGCTACCGCCTTCCGCTGGCGAATCTCTTTGCCACGAGCCACGGCCGCCTCGCCGTTCGAGAGGGCTTACTCCTGCGCCTGCAGTGGCGAGGGCTGACCGCGTATGGCGAGGCGGCTCCCGTGCCTGGCTTTGGCCACACCAGCGTGGGTGAACTAGAGGCGGATCTGGAGCGCGCTGCTCGGGCGTTGATGCGTGAAAGCGACCCCACAGCATTTTCACTCGCCCGCCCGCCTGAACCCGGCGCCTCGGCCGAGCGGCAGCACGTCCCTGTCGACGCCAGCAACGTCCAGCGCCACGAGGCCTCGGCGCCAGTGCGCGCGGCGCTGGATATCGCCTGCCTGGATCTGCTGGCCCAGGGCCGGCAGCAGCCGGCAGCGGCGCTCCTCGCTGCCGGCTTCCGCACAAAGGTGCCCGTCAACGCTGTGATCGGCCTGGCAGAAGCGCATTCAGCTCCGCCGGCGGCGGCCGCGGCGGTGGCTCGTGGGTTCAGCTGCGTGAAACTGAAGGTGGGCTTGTGCGCCTCACCCGAGGAAGAGGTTGAGCGCGTGGCCGCCGTTCGCGCGGCAATTGGGCCGGACATCCGGCTGCGGCTCGATGCGAACGGCGCGTGGACGCCCGCGCTCGCAACGGACGTGTGCCGGCGACTGGGGCCGCTGAACATTGAGCTGCTGGAGCAGCCCATACCGGCGGGCGATGTGGCGGCGCTGGCCGCCCTGCGCGCGGCGTCGCCTATCCCCATCGCGGCAGATGAATCCGTAAGCGGGCTCGCGCAGGCTGGCCAGCTGATCGCCGCCAGAGCCGTGGACGTGCTGGTGATCAAGCCGATGGCCGTGGGTGGACCACGCGCTGGCGCCCAGATCGCTTGCCTGGCGGCCGCGGCCGGCATGCGCAGCATCGTCACCAGCAGTATCGACAGCGGTGTTGGCATTCTCGCGGCCTTGCATCTAGGCGCGGCGTGCGCCACCCCCGAGCTGGCTTGCGGACTCGCCACGGCGGAGCTGCTTGCCTCGGACCTTATGGCCGAACCAATCCCGGTGGTCGAGGGACAGATGGCGCTTCCGGCCAGGCCGGGCCTCGGCTTCATCCCCAGCGCAGCGGCGCTGACGCGCTACACCAGTGGCTGGCACGAGGTTCAGCGGTGACGCTGCTGCCGGACTGGCTGGCGCAGCGCGCCGCAGCGGCAGGCGCCCGGCCAGCCCTGCTGCACGGTGACCGCTGCTGGACCTTTGCCGAGCTCAACGCCGAAGCCGACGAGCTGGCCGCGCGGCTGCGGCAGGCCGGCGTCCAGCGTGGCCAGCGGCTGGGGCTGCTGCTGGGCAGCGACTCCACATTTGTGGCTGCCGTGCACGCGGCGCCGAGGCTCGGCATCACCCTGGTGCCACTGAACCTGCGCCTCAAGCCAGACGAGTTGGGCTGGCAGCTGGCCCACGCCGAAGTGAGCTGGCTGCTGCACGATGCGGACCATGAGGCGCTGGCCGGAGCCGCGGCGGAAAGCCAACTCCGAACCACCGAGTCGCACCGACCAAAGCCACCGAGCCCGGCTGCCGAGCAGCTGACCCAAGCCGGTCTTCGCCTCCTGGCGGCCGGGGAGATGGACCTCAACGACACGCCAAACCCGCGCGCCCCGGCTGAATCACCAGCGCTGATCGACCTCCAGCAGACGCACAGCATCGTCTTCACCTCGGGCACTACCGGCCGCCCCAAGGGTGCGCTCCTCAGCTACGGCAATCATTGGTGGAGCGCCATCGGCGCCGCGCTGAACGTAGGCCTCTCGAACAGCGATCGCCTGCTGGCCTGTCTGCCTCTTTACCACGTGGGAGGCCTCTCCACCCTCTTCCGCGGCGCCATCTACGGCTGCACTGTCATCCTTCAAAACGGTTTCGATGCGCGCGCCGTGAACGCGGCCATCGACGAACAGGGCGCGACCGCCATTTCGGTGGTCGCCGTCACACTGCGACGCCTGCTGGATGATCGTGGCGCGCGACCCTTCCCGGCCAGCTTGCGTTGTGTGCTGGCCGGTGGTGGTCCCGTTCCGCGCGCGCTGCTGGAGGAGTGCGCCGCCTGCGGCCTGCCCGTACTGCAGACGTACGGCCTCACCGAGAGCGCCGCACAGGCTGTGACGCTCAGTCCAGTGGACGCGCTGCGCAAGCTCGGCTCCGCCGGCCGGCCGCTGCCGCAGGTGCAGCTGCGCATCGTCGCCGGCGAGCGTGAGGCTGGCCCCAACGAGGCGGGCGAGATTTTTCTGCGCGGCCCCTCGATTATGCGCGGCTACCTGGGCGAGCCACCACTGCCCGAGGGCTGGCTCGCCACCGGCGACATTGGCTGGCTGGATGCCGAGGGTTACCTGTACGTGGGCGACCGGCGCGACGACCTGATCATCTCGGGGGGTGAGAACGTCTATCCGGCCGAGGTGGAGGCGGCCCTGCTGGCGCACCCGGCCGTCGCGGAAGCGGGGGTGGTTGGCGTGCCGGACGAGCGCTGGGGGCAGGTGCCGGCCGCGCTGGCGGTGCTGCACAGCGGCTCAGCTGCAGTCGATGAGGCCGATCTGCTCGCCTTTTGCCGGCAACGGCTGGCAAGCTACAAAGTCCCCACGAGCGTCCGCTTCGTGGCGGCGCTGCCGCGCACCAGCTCCGGCAAATTGATGCGCCACCAGCTTCGAACCACCCTGGCGGAGGGAGTTAGTGTTAATGGCGCGCACTGAGGCCGGCCAACCGCGCGCGGGGGGGCCACGCGTGTGGCTGCGGGCCACGCGGCCGCAAACGCTCAGCGCGTCGGTTGTGCCGGTGCTGGTGGGCAGTGCCACCGCCACGCAACTTGGCGCGTTCCACATCGGGCTGTTCGTGGCCACGCTGGCAGCGGCTTTGCTCATCCAGATCGGCTCCAACCTCGCCAACGATTACTTCGACTTCCGCAACGGCAAGGACACAGCCGCGCGCTTGGGCCCAGCGCGAGTGACTCAGAGCGGCCAGCTGGCGCCGAAAACGGTCAAGCGCGCAACCGTGCTGGTGCTGGTGCTGGCCGCGGTGGTGAGCATTCCCGTGGTTCTCACCGGCGGCTGGGCCATCCTCATCGCCGGGTTGGCGTGCATCGCCGCCGCGGTCCTGTACACCGGCGGACCATGGCCCTTCGGCTACCACGCTCTGGGTGACCTGGGGGCTTTCCTCTTCTTTGGCCCGGTGGGTGTGTGCGGAACAGCCTACGTGCAGGCCGGGCTGCTCACGCGCGGTTCAGTGCTCAATGCGCTCCCGGTCGGCTTCCTTATCGCCGCCATCCTGGTCGTGAACAACTTGCGTGACATCGACACGGATCGCGCCGTGGCAAAGCGCACCCTTGCCGTGCTCCTCGGCCGCCGCGCCACCCGGGCGGAATACGTGCTGCTGCTGCTGGCGGCCTTCCTCGTCCCACTGGCGCGCTGGCTGCTGCATCCCTCCCTGCACTGGTTCTGGCTGCCCTGGCTCACTCTGCCACTGGCCCTTCTCGTCACCCGCGCCGTTCTGCGCGACGAAGGCCGCAAGCTCAACCAGGCCCTGGCTCGCACCGCCCAGTTGAACTTGCTCTTCGGCGCCGCCTACGCGCTGAGCTTGCTGCCGCGGTAACGAACCCATACGAGAGGCCACCGGGCGCAGCGTGCAGCCCGTGTCACTCAGCTAAGCCGCTCAACGAGCGCCCCGAACTTTCGGATCGAGCTCGCAGAACCCGTCGGATCCAATGCCAAGGCCAACATTCGTCATGTTCCACAGATGCTCGCTTGCGACAAGCCACACGACGTCGCAAATCTCTTGTTCCGAAGGAATTGACAGCTCTGCTAATCTAGTGTTCTAGAACAGTATGGCTGGTGATGAGCTGCGCGCGCCGCGCTATCTACGCATCGCACGGCGGCTGCGCGCCGGCATTGAGGGCGGGGTGTACGTGGCGGGTCAGCGCCTGCCGTCGCAGCGCGAACTGAGCAAGCAATTCGATGTGACCCCCATGACCTTGCGGCAGGCACTGCAGCTGTTGGAGGGCGAAGGGCTGCTCGTCAGCCGCCAGGGTGCCGGCACGTACGTAGCAGCGCGCCCAGCCGAGTACGACCTGCGAGCGCTGCGCAGCTTTGCCCAGGAGATGGCTGCCCGCGGACAGAGCCTGGCTACGCGCGTGCTCTCGGCACGCCTGGTGCACGGCCAGCCCGACGCGGCGAGCGCTCTGGAACTGGGCGCGCGCGAAGCGCTGTTTCGCCTGGAGCGGCTGCGCCTGTTGGATGGGCTGCCCGTCGTCTATCAGCGCTCGTACCTGCCGGCAGGGCTGGGCACGCGGCTGCCGCGGGCACGTATCGAGTCGCACTCGCTGTACGACCTGCTGAGGGACGAGCTGGACCTGCACGTGGTGCATGCGCGGGAGCGGCTGCGGCCGGTGGTCCTGGCCGCGCACGACGCCGCCCTGCTGGGCAAAGCGCCCGGCGTGCCCGCCTTGCTCAGCATTCGGACGACCTATACGGCGGGCGACCGCCCAGTGCTGTATGACGAAGCCTTCATGCCGGGCGACCGGCTGGAGATCACGGCCGATCGCTATGTGGAGGGATTGAACATGCGTTACGAGGTACTTGATGCCGCGGGCTGAGGCGAACACCGCATCGGGGGCGCTCCGCGAAGGCACCACGAGCCAGCCTGCATCGGGTGAGGCTCAACCACGGCCCGAGGCGGCGGGCCACCAGCCATCAACCGCCACGCGGCCGGGCTGGTTCGGCGACTTTGGCGGGATGTTCGTACCGGAGGTGCTGGTGCAGCCGCTGCTGGACCTCGCGGCCGCGTACCATGCCGCTCAAGCCGATCCCGCCTTCGAGGCGGAGATTGAGCTGCTGCGCCGCACCTACCTGGGCCGGCCCACGCCCCTCTACTTCGCGGCCGCGCTCTCGGGTGATGGTCCGCGCATCTACTTCAAGCGTGAGGACTTGAACCACACCGGTGCCCACAAGATCAACAATGCCATTGGCCAGGGACTGCTGGCGCGGCGGTTGGGCAAGACCCGCCTCATCGCCGAAACCGGTGCCGGCCAGCACGGCGTGGCCACTGCTACCGTGGCGGCTAAGCTGGGCCTGGCCTGCACCGTGTACATGGGCGCGGTGGACATTGAGCGTCAGAAGCCCAACGTGCTGTGGATGCGGCTGCTCGGCGCCGAGGTACGCCCGGTCACCAGCGGCAGCCAAACCCTGAAGGACGCGATCAACGAAGCCCTGCGCGACTGGGCGGCGAGCTACCCCGAAACCCACTATCTGCTGGGTTCCGTGCTGGGCCCGCACCCCTTCCCCACCATGGTTCGCGACTTCCAGGCGGTGATTGGCCGTGAGGCACGGCGGCAGATGCTTGAGGCCGAGCAGCGGCTGCCCACCCACCTGGTGGCGTGCGTAGGCGGCGGCAGCAACTCCATAGGCCTATTTCATGCCTTTCTGGACGACCCGGTGCAGCTCATTGGCGTCGAGGCCGGCGGCCTCGGCGTGGCCAGCGGCCGGCATGCCGCGCGCTTTGCCACCCCTGAAGGCCGGCCGGGCATTTTGCACGGCACCAAAACGTTCGTGCTGTCCGACGCGGACGGCCAGGTGCTGCCCACACACAGCATCTCGGCCGGGCTCGACTATCCCGCGGTTGGGCCGGAGCACAGCTGGCTGCGCGCCACCGGGCGGGCCAGCTACACCAGCGTGACAGACGAGCAGGCAGTGGCAGCCTTCCGGCGCACCTGCAGGGCCGAAGGCATCATCGCCGCGCTGGAATCGGCGCACGCCATCGCGCACGCACTGGAACTGGCACCCACGCTGGACCCCTCCAGCGTCATCGTGGTGAACCTCTCCGGCCGCGGCGACAAGGACATCTTCAACATCGCCAGCGCGCTGAATGTGGACCTGCAGGAGGTGGCTGCTTGGAACGGCTGAGTCACACCTTCACCCAGCTCAAGGCAGCCGGCGACCTGGCCTTCATCCCCGGCATTGTGCCGGGCGATCCCAGCTTCGAGCTGGACACAGAGATCGTCAAGACAATAGCCGGGGCTGGAGCCGACGCCATTGAGCTGAGCTGCTCCTTCTCCGATCCCGTGGCGGACGGCCCAACATTGCAGGCGGCGCACAACCGAACGCTCGCACGCGGCACCACCAAGGCCGAGACGTATGGCTGGATTGCCCGGGCACGCGCGGTGACCGACGTGCCCTTCCTGGTGCTTGAGTACGCCAACTGCATCTACCAGTTCGGGCCCGAGCGCTTCTTTAAGCTGCTGGCGGACAACGGCGCGGACAGCGCCATTGTGGTGGATGTGCCGCTAGAGGAGGCTGCGCCCTTTCGCCGGGCCGCCGAAGCGGCGCACATGGGCACCACCTTCCTCATTGCCCCCAGCACCAGCGACCAGCGGCTGCGCTCCATCGCTGGCGCTGCGCGGGAGTGGCTGTACGTCGTGGCCGTGTCCGGCATCACCGGCGCGCGGGCCGCCGTGCAGCAGCCGACGGCCGAGCTGCTGGCTCGGGCCCGTGGCGTCACCTCACTGCCGCTGGTGGTGGGCTTCGGCATCAGCCGGCCGGAGCACATTCGCCGCGTAGCGCAGGCTGGCGCCCACGGCGCCATCTCCTGCTCCGCCGTGGTCGATCTCATCGCCGCCAGGCAGGAGCGCCCAGCCGATATGCTGAGCGACCTCGCCGCCTATGTGGGCGACATGAAAGCGGCGACCCGCCAGCAACTGCTTGCCTGAATCGAAGCGGCGATGTCGCCATTCCACTGATTGACGGAAGCCAAGCTGGCGCCTATGATCGAACAGCCAGTTTGGGGCTGGCCGGCGAGTGGGGGCGCGCCGACAAAGGGAGAGTAAAGGCGACGAACAATGGCTGAGAGCACTAACGGCCGGCAGCGGCCCAATTTTGGCAGCGGCGAGGACGATCTCGCGCGCAAGCTGCCCGAGACCACCGTGGCGGAAGTGGACGCGCAGTACTGCATCTGCCACCACACGGAGGGCGCCCACAAAGCCGCCCGGCCTGATGCGAAGCGGCCCTGCGCCTTCTGCCGCTGCCCGGACTTTCAACTCCCGTCCATGTTCCGCGAACAGGACGCGCCGCTCACGCCGGCAGCCCAGCGCGCGCTGCAGATTCTGCAGCAGACCGGCGCCTTCAAGGGCTTGCCGGAGCTGGGCCTGCACGTGCTGGCGCGGCACGCGCGGCGCCGGCTCTTCCTCACTGGCCAGGTGCTCATGACCCAGGGCGACAAAAGCCAGAGCCTGCACATCATGGTCAAGGGGTCGGTTGCCGTGGAGCGGCACTCCAGTGGTTCCGCACCGCTGCTGCTGGCTCACTTGGGCCCAGGCGAGGTAGTGGGCGAGATGGGCGTGCTGGATGGCAGCCCTCGCTCCGCCACCGTGCTCACCGAAGCGGACACGGAAACGCTGGAACTCACCGGCGAGATGATGAAGCAGACCTTCCAAGAGTTCCCGGAAGCCCTGATGGCGATCCTCAAACTGGTGACGGAGCGCATGCGCAGCACGGATGCGCTGGTGGAGAAAACGGTCGAGATCGCGCTCACGCAGATGGAGGGCGGCGACAGCCGGCGCAGCGCCTGAGCGACCAACCGGTACAGCCCGAACAGCCAAGGCACGAGGTGTTGTGTTCCATTCCTCCGGCCTCTATAATTCGCCCCGAAGAAAGGAGGTGATGTGGAGTGGATAGTCACAGTTGCAGCGGCACACAGAACGCCGCCGACAGCGACCACTCCCGTTCGACTGATGCATAGTCACGCATGGAGAGTGGTTACCCGGTAGTTCTTTTGCCGAGCAACACGAAAATGAGAGAGCGGGTTTTCCGCTCTCTCATTTTTTAATCGCGAGGCCGAAAGAGGATGGAGTAAGGCTGTTATGGCAGAAAAGCCAATCTTCCTAACCATGGAAGGCAAAGCCAAGCTCGAAGGTGAGCTGGACGTGCTGGTATCGCAGAAGCGGCCCGCCATTGCAGAGCAGATCCGCCAAGCCAAGGAGGCAGGCGACATCAGCGAGAATGCCGCCTTCGAAGATGCGAAGCACCAGCAGGGGTTGATCGAGGGGCGCATTCAGGAGCTGGAGTACATGCTCAAGCACGCCCAGATGATCGACGAGGGCCGCCATGCCGCGTCGGATGGCGTGCAGCTGGGCTGCAAAGTCACCATCACTGACGCGGGCGGCCAGGAGGAGCACTACTTCATCGTTGGCTCGGCCGAGGCCCAGCCCCGCACCGGCAAGATCTCCAACGAATCGCCGCTGGGCAAAGCGCTCATGGGCCGCCGCGTGGGCGCCAAAGTCGATGTAACCGCGCCTTCCGGCACGCTGCGTTACACCGTCAAAGCGATCGAGTGAGCGACGCCGCCGCGGCTCCAACGCGCGCGCTTTGAAGTGGAGCGCAGGGTGCTGATGCTCACTGGAGAACCATCCTTCCGGGAGGTGACGCTGTTTTCGCGGCAGCGCAGTTAAAGGCCGCGTCGTGAGCGCGCTCAACGTGGCCTTCCTGTGGCACATGCACCAGCCCTACTACCGCAACCAGCTCACCGGCCAGTACATGCTCCCCTGGGTGCTGCTCCACGGCACCAAGGACTACCTGCACATGCCCCGCGTGCTGGAGAGCTTCCCGGCCATCCACCAAACATTCAATCTCGTGCCCAGCCTTATGCAGCAGCTGCTGGACTACGCCTCCGGCCAGGCGAGCGATCGTTGCATGCAGCTCACGCGCAAGCCGCCGGCCGAGCTCACCGATGACGAGAAGCGCTACCTGCTCGAGTTCTTCTTCAGCATCAATTTTGACACCGCGGTCGCCCGTTATCCGCGCTACGTGGAACTGTGGGAACAGCGCGCCGCCAGCCAGGCCGACCCGAGTGTGTTGGATGAGCAATTCTGGCGCGACGCGGCCGGCTGGTTCAACCTGGCCTGGATCGACCCCACCCTGCTCCAGGCGGACCCGGTTCTCCAGGCGCTCAGCGAACGGCAGCACTTCGGCCCTCAGGACATCGCTACGCTGCAGGCCAAGCAGCTGGAGCTGCTGGGCGCCATTTTGCCCACCTATGCCCGCCTGCGCGATGCCGGACAGATCGAGATATGCTGCTCGCCCTACTACCACCCCATCCTCCCGCTGCTGGTGGACAGTTGCAGCGCCGCACAGGAGGCACACCCCGGCGTAATCCTGCCCAGCCAGGCCTTTCGGCACCCCGAGGACGCCGCCGAGCAAATTCGGCGGGCGGCCATGCTGCACCAGGATGTGCTGGGCCAGCGTCCCCGCGGGCTTTGGCCGAGCGAGGGCAGCGTGAGTCAGGCCATGATCCACCCGCTGGCACAGGCTGGCATCACCTGGATCGCATCCGACGAGGAGGTACTCAGCCGCAGCCTGGGCGCCGCCCTGCGTGGCCCCGAGGGCGCCCTGTTCGATCCGGCTGCACTCTACAGCGCCTACCAGGTGGAGGATGCCGGGCAGCGACTGGCGGTCCTCTTCCGGGATCGTGGCCTGGCGGATCTCATTGGGTTCCGCTATCAGACCTGGCAGCCGCTGGACGCCGTGCGGGACCTCATCGGCCGCTTGCACACGATCCATGATGCGCTGGGCAGCGCGGCCGGAAACCACATTGTGCCGCTCATCCTCGACGGAGAGAACTGCTGGGAATTTTATGTCAACAATGGTCAGGACTTCCTGACCGCGCTGTACGACCAGCTCAGCCACGACTCGGAGGTACGCTGCGTCACCGTATCCGAATTTCTGGCGGAGCATCCGCCTCAGCGCACGCTGCCGCGGCTGGCCAGCGGCTCCTGGATTGGCGGCACGTTCGACGTGTGGATCGGCGAGGCGGCTCAGAACACCGCCTGGGACTACCTGGCGCGCACCCGAGATGACCTCGCCAACTGGGAAGGCGGCGACCTGGCGGTTCTGGAGCAAGCCTGGGAGCAGGTGTACATCGCCGAGGGCAGCGATTGGTTCTGGTGGTACTTCAGCGGCAACGATCCCAAGCCGGAACGCGGCTTCGACCGGCAGTTTCGCACCCACCTGGCCAACGTCTACACTCTCATGGGCAGCCCCGTGCCACCCTACCTGAGCGAGCCAATCCTGCGTTAGGTCCGCGGTAGGGGCGGCTGGCAGATCGAAGGGCTTGCGCCGCGATCGCGGCCGGCCGGGCGGGGCGTGGCCACCAGCGCCGCCAGCGCGATCTTGGCCAGGTCGAACAGGGCGAAAGGCAGTACGCCACCCACCACGGCGGCGGCGAAGAGCGAGCCGGCCGGCGCATGCTTGGCTACGGCCAGCCAGGCCGCCAGGTACGCCACGCCGCCGGCGTACACCACGGCCAACCCGGCCAGGCCCGCCAGCAGCAGGGCCACGAACCGGCCTGATGAGCGCTCAGCCATGCGCCCGGTGATCCAGGCCGCGGCGGGGTAGGCCAGCAGGTAGCCCAGGGTTCCGGTGCTGGCGGGGTACAGCAAGCCGCCTGTGCCTCCAGCGAACACCGGCGCACCGGCAAAGCCGATCAGCACGTACTCCAACAGCGCCAGCGATCCGAGCTTGCTCCCCAGGAGCAAACCCGCGAGCGCGACAGCCAGGGGCTGCAGCGTGAACGGCACCGGTGTGAAGGGCAGCGGAATGGCAATGCGTGCGCACACCGCTACCAGCAGCGCAAAGAAGGTGCAGGCCAGCGCCGGCGAAACCACGCCCGACCAGGGCAGCGCGATGCGCAACCGCCCCAGCGCGGCAGCGGCCCTATCCATGAGCTTGTCCAGCGGCGCGCGCCCCGGGCCCAGCAGCTTGGGTGCTCAGGTAGATGTCGCGAGCCCGCCCCCACTCCAGGGCCGTGAGCGCAGGGTCGGGCAGCTTGGCCTCCAGAAAGCCCCGCGTGCGCAGCAGGCAGGTGTCACAGCTCAGGCAAGGCCGGTCCGCGCCGAGATAGCAGCTCCAGGTCTCGTGTAGGGGCACACTCAGCTCAAGTGCACGCTGGATGATCTCCCCTTTGGTCAGCGTGATGAGCGGCCGGTGCACCACGAAGGGCCGCTCCGTGGCGAGCCGCAGCGCCTGTTCCGTGGCCCTCAGGAACACCTCGCGACAGTCTGGATAGTTTGACGCATCCAGCACGTTCCATCCTCCGTAGAGATCCAGGGCGTCTTCGGCATAGGCCATGGCGGCGGCGCGCGCCAGCATGATCATGTTGCGGTTGGGAACGTAGGTGGGTGCCACCGTCTCATCCAGGGCATGCAGCGGGCGCTCGCGCGGAATGTCGCCGCCATCTGTGAGCGTGGAGCCAGCGATGAGCGGCAGCGTCACCGTGCGGTGCCGTACTCCGTAGTGCGCGGCGATGGCTGTGGCCGCCTGAAGCTCCCGCAGGTGCTTCTGGCCGTAGGAAAACGAGACGGCGGAGGCGTCCATACCCTCGTGCCGCGCGATCGCCAAAGTTGTGCTAGAGTCCAGTCCACCACTGAACAGCACCAGTGCTCGCATTGCCCCAGGATCATACGTCTCTGCGGCAAGCTCCGGTGTGACGCGGCGGCGATGCAGGGGTCGGGCACGGGGCCCGGTCGCCCAATGAGTCCATGACCCTATGTGACTCGCCGCCAGCCGCGCGATACACTGTGACGAGTTGTGAGTAGACATTCTTTTGAACGCGAACTGGAACTGTCCGACGAGCTGGCGGACGAGGCGCTCGGCGCCTACCTTGCCGAAGTGCGGGTGGCGCACGGCGGTGCACTCCTCACCCCCGATCAAGAGCAGACGCTGGGCCGCCGAGCGGCCGATGGCGACCATGAGGCCATCAACGAGCTGGTAGAGGCCAACCTCCGGCTCGTGGTGAGCGTTGCTAAGAAGTACGCCAACCGCGGGCTGCCTCTTTCAGACCTTATTCAGGAAGGCAACCTGGGCCTCATACGCGCTGCCCAGAAGTTCGACTACAAGCGCGGCCTGCGCTTCTCCACCTACGCCGTGTGGTGGATTCGCCAGGCTGTGGGGCGTGCCATTGAGGAGCAGGCTGCCATGATCCGCCTGCCCGTTTACGTAGCGCAACTCCGCCAGAAGCTCTCACGCCTGGAGTCCGAGCTGCACGCGAAGCTGGGCCGCCTGCCGGATGAGTACGAGCTGGCCAACGCCACCGGCCTGACCATCGAGCGCGTGCGCGCCGTTCGCTCAGCTTCGTGGGTTTCGGCGTCGTTGGACGAGCCCGTGGGTGAGGATGAGGATTCCACCCTGGGAGATCTGCAGCCGGATGCTAAGGTGCAGGCGCCCGACGAGCAGATCATCCAGGATGAGATGCACGAGATGCTGGAAGATGCCCTGCGGTCCCTCTCGCGCCGCGAGGCCTTCGTGGTGCGGGCGCGTTACCTGCTGGAGAAGCCGCTCTCGCTCGATGAGGTTGGCCAGCAGCTCACCATCACGCGCGAGCGCGTGCGGCAGATCGAGGTGGAGGCGCTGAACAAGCTGCGCTCCATGACGCACCTCGCCAGCGCCTTCGGCTGATCGACCCACCCAGCCCACGCAAGCCCGCTGCCGTGATCTTCGATCTCGGCGGTACGCTGGTGGATTGGCCTGCCTGGGATGACGACGCGCCCCGCCGCTGGGGCCTCGCCTACGACTACGTCGCCGCCGCGCTGCCACAGACCGCCTGGCCCGGGCGCGAGCCCTATGTGCGTGCGATGCGCGCGGCCGAGCTGGCGCACTGGGCGCACGTGGATGCCGAGCACTGGAGCGGCCCGCCTACCGGCGTGCTGCACGATGGCTTCGCGCGCCTGGGCCAGCGCGTAACAGAGGCCGAGCTGCTGGGCGCGCTGGACGGGTACGCCCACGCTGTGGATGGCTGGGCACAGCCCTTTCCGGATGCGCGCGACGTGCTCGTTTGCCTGCGGGAGCGCGGCTACAAGCTGGGGCTGCTGTCCAACACCTGGTGGGCCGCCGAGTGGCACAATGCTGACCTGGCTGCCCATGGGCTGGCCGGCCTGCTGGACAAGCTGGTGTATACCTCGGACCTACCCCACTCCAAGCCGCACCCGTTCGTTTTCGCCGAGGTGTGCCGCCGGCTGGGAGTGCCCGCGGCCGCCTGCGTGATGGTTGGCGATCGCCTGCTGGATGACATCGCTGGCGCCCAGGCCGCGGGTCTGCGCGCCGTCTGGCGCGAAAACACCAGCCCCTTCCCGCGGCCCGCCGGCATCACCCCCACCGCCAGCATCGCCTCCCTCAGTTCGCTGCCGGCCCTCCTCCAACAGTGGGGCGGCGCCTGAGCCGGGCCGGGAATGGCGCTTACAATGGCCTCATGATTCGCCACATCGTCCTCTTCAAAACGAAGGACGGTCACGATCCGGCCGTCCTGAAAATGCTGGTTGATGGCTTCAATGCGCTGCCTGATGCGATTCCTTATGTCAAGAACTTTTCCATCGGGACTGACATCAGCAAGCGCGGCACCTTCGACATGGCTTTGAGCTGCGATTTTGAGACGGAGGCCGAGCTGCGCGACTACGGCACGCATCCTGCGCACCGAAAGCTGGTGACCGAGTACCTTCCCCAGGTGGCAGAGGATCGCCGCGAGGTCGTCGACTACGCCTATTGACCGGCCGGCGCTGGTGGCGCAGCTGCGCAGCGTAGTCGGCGCCGCCAACGTGCTGGATCACCCCACCGAGCTGCTGGTGTACGAGGGCGACGGCGCCGCGGACAAAGGCCAGCCGGATGTCGTCGTCTTCGTCGACGCGCCAGAACAGGTGCAGGGTGTTGTGCGCATTGCTTTGGCGCACGGCCTACCGGTTACCGCGCGGGGCGCCGGCACCGGTCTGAGTGGCGGCGCGGTGACCAGCCAGGGCGGCATCCTCCTCATCACCACGCATCTGCACCGCGTGCTCGAGGTGGACCAGGAGAACCGCACGGCGCTGGTTGAGCCGGGCCTGGTGAACGTGGAGTTGAGCAATCAGGTTGCGAGCCTGGGCCTCTTTTACGCGCCGGACCCTTCATCGCAGAAGTCCTGCACGCTCGGCGGCAATGTGGCCGAGAACTCCGGTGGCCCGCACTGCCTGGCGCTCGGCATGACCACCAACCATGTGCTGGGCCTCAACGTCGTTCTGCCCGATGGCGAGATGCTGGAGCTGGGTGGGCAAACGCCGGACCGGCCCGGCTACGACCTGGTGGGCGCGCTGGTGGGCTCCGAAGGCACCCTGGCCATCACCACCCGCATTCGCGTGCGCCTGACGCGCAAGCCCGAGGCGGTTCGTACCTTCCTGGTGATCTTCGAGACCATTGCCCAGGCCAGCCAGGCCGTGTCCGGCATCATCGCCGCCGGCATGATGCCCGCCGCCATGGAGATGATCGACCGCTTGGTGGTGCAGGCGGTGGAAGCGGCCTTCCACGTGGGCTTCCCCGAGAGTGCCGGAGCGGTGCTGATTGTGGAGCTCGATGGGCTGACCGAAGCCGTGGAGGATGACTCCGTGCGCCTGCGCCAGCTCTGCCGCGAGTTCGGCGCGGCTGAGGTGCGGGAGGCGGTTGAGGAGGCAGAACGCATGCGCTTGTGGCAGGCCCGCAAGGAAGCCTTTGGCGCGCTGGGACGCGTCGCGCCCAACTACTACATCGTGGATACGGTGGTACCCCGAGGCCGCCTCATGGACGTGATGGAGCAGGTCACAGCGACGGCTGAGAAGTACCAGTTGCAGCTTGGCAACGTGTTCCACGCGGGCGATGGCAACCTGCACCCCAATATTCTGTTCGATGCCCGTCAGCCTGGCGTACTGCAGCGCGTGCTGGAGTGCGGTCGGGCCTTTGTGGAGATCTGCGTGGCCGCTGGTGGGTCGCTCAGCGGCGAGCACGGCATAGGCTTGGAGAAGCAGGAGTTCATGCCGCTCGTATTCAACGAGGACGACCTGGCCCAGATGCGCCGCCTTAAACGCGCGTTCAATCCCGAACACTTCTTCAACCCTTGCAAGATTTTCCCCAATGGCCACGCTACTTGCGCCGAAGTGCCGCGCCGGCCTGGTTCGGCCCTGGCCGAAGCGGCCTGGTGAGCGGCGGGATGATCGCCACGGGCTCTCCCGTCCAGGCCGTGGGTGCTATCTGCCCGGTGGCGGCGGAGGACGAGCGCCCACGCTACGCCGTGGACGGCCAGTTGCCGGCCGTGGTCGCGCTGCCCCGCTCTCCAGAGGAGGTGGGCCGCCTGGTGGCGCTGGCAGGCGAGCAAGGCTGGGTGGTGACGCCGTGGGGCGGCGGGACGCACATGGCCCTGGGCGACCTGCCAGCGCGAGTGGACCTGGTGGTCTGCACCGCGGGGCTGGCCGGCATGGTGGAACACCAACCGGCGAACCTCACCTGCACCGTACAGGCAGGCATGCGCCTGGCCAACCTGCAGCGTGCACTGCGCGAGCACGGCCAGATGCTGCCGCTTGACCCACCCAATCCCGAGCAGGCAACCGTGGGTGGACTCATCGCCTGCAACTCCAGCGGGCCAGCACGAACGCGCTACGGTACCTGCCGCGATGCGCTCATCGGCATCCAGGTGGTGAACGACGCGGGCACGCTCACGCGCGCTGGCGGCCGCGTAGTCAAAAATGTCACTGGCTATGACCTGTGCAAGCTGTACACCGGCTCCCTGGGCACGCTGGGCATCATCACCGAAGCCACATTCAAGGTCTGGCCGCTGCCGGAGGGGGAAAGCACCGTGCTGGCCGGCTATCGCGAGCTGGGCCCAGCCTGGGAAACCGTGCGCACGCTGTTCCGCGCTGGCCTGCCGCTGCACGCCTGCGA
The DNA here is from genome assembly GCA_050695655.1 of Chloroflexota bacterium. Classification (GTDB taxonomy): domain Bacteria; phylum Chloroflexota; class JAJPGV01; order JAJPGV01; family JAJPGV01; genus DATKQD01. Next base: position 23,156 of record JBOGTU010000029.1, read on the forward strand.
ACTGCTTCTGCCCTCAGCCTCGAAAGGCCGCGGCTACCTGCTGGCCATCCGGCTGGGCGGCGGCCCCGCGGCTCTGAACCGCCAGAAGGCCGACGTCACCACCATCTGCTCCGCCGGCTTCCCGCCCCAGCAAACGCGGGCCATCGAGATCGTAGAGGGCGATGCCGCGTTGGATTTCTGGCGGGGCTCGGCGAGCTACGGCTGGGCCGAGCACGAGCAGGTAGCCCGGGTTTCAACACCCCCGGCGGCGCTGGGCCAGCTGCTGGCCGCGCTCCCGCGCGACGCCATTGCCACTGCCCGCGCGCTGAGCGGCGTGGCGTACGTGTACGGACTGGCGCGGAGCGTTCTGGCTGCCGCGGTCGCTCAGGTGGAGGGCGCTTGCCTGGTGCTGGAGCAATGCTCCGTCCAGGAGAAGGCGCAGGGCAGCGTGTGGGGACCAGTGGGGCCCGACTTCGCGCTCATGCGGCGTATTAAGGAGCAATTCGACCCGCGCGGCATTTTCAACAGGGGGCGCTTCGTTGGCGGTCTCTGACTCAGCGCCGCGCAACGGCGGCGGCTGGAACGAGGGGCGCTTCGACGGCTTGTACCGCTGCGTGCACTGTGGCTTGTGTCTGGGTGCCTGCCCCACGTATCGCGAGTTGGGCCTGGAAAGCGACTCGCCGCGCGGCCGCTTGTACCTGATGCGGGCGCTGGTCGAGGGCCGCACCGAGCTGAACGATGACATCGTTACCCACATGGAGCGCTGCCTGGTGTGCCGAGCGTGCGAAACAGCCTGCCCGTCCGGCGTGCCCTTTGGGCACCTTATGGAGATGACGCGCGAGACCATACAGCAGGAGTGGCCACGGTCAGCCTCCTCCTCATTGGCGCGAGCGGTGCTGCTGAGGCATGTCTTTCCAAGGCCCGCGCGGCTGCGCTTGCTGGGCCGCATCGCCCGCTGGTACCAGCGCAGCGGCGCCCAGCGCCTGGCCCGAAGGCTGGGACTGATTCCCCGCTCCCTACGGGGCATTGAGGCGTTGATGCCCGAAACATCACCGGAATTCTTCGAACCCCCCAGCGGCCAGTGGTTCTACGCCCCCGGCCAGGCCGCGCGGCGTGTGGGGCTGCTCTCCGGCTGCGTCATGAGCCTGTGCTTCGCCGAGATCGATCGCGCAACGGTGCGTGTGCTGAACCGCAATGCGTGTGACGTGTTCGTACCGCGGGCGCAAACCTGCTGCGGCGCCCTGCACGCCCACGACGGTGACCGCGCCACGGCGCGCCAGCTGGCGCGCGCCAACATCGACGCCTTTGGCCACGCCCAGCTCGATGCCGTGATCATGAACGCGGCCGGCTGTGGCGCCACGGTCAAGGAGTACGGGCAGCTGCTGAAGGACGACCCACGCTATGCGGATCGGGCGCGGCACTTTGCCGCGAGCGTACGTGACGTCACAGAATTTCTGGCATCTGTCCCGCTGAACACCGCGTTTGGGCGGCTGGACAAGACAGTCACCTACCAGGAGCCGTGCCATTTGGCCCACGGGCAGCGCGTGCGGCAGCAGCCGCGAGATCTGCTGCGCGCCATCCCTGGCCTGCGGCTGGTGGAGATGGGCGATTCCGACCGCTGCTGCGGCAGCGCCGGCATCTACAACATCACCCAGAACGAGCTCTCACGACGCTTCATGGCCGAAAAGAGCGCGGCCGCGGCGGCCACGGGCGCGGAGGTCGTGGTCTCTGCCAATCCGGGCTGCATGATTCAGCTCGCGGCCGGCCTGCGCGAGCGGGGCGCCAGCGCGAGTGTGAAGCACATTGTTGAGCTGCTGGACGAAGCCTACGAGGCTGGGGAGGCGGTGTGATGCCCACAAACTGGATGCTCGTTTCCGGCGCGGACAACTTTGAAGTGAGCCGGCGCATGGGCTTTGTGGTAGCCGGCATGAAGGAGCGCCATCGCCGCAAAGCGGAGCGTGTGCAGCCGGGCGATCGCGTGCTCTTCTACCTCACCGGCATTCAGAAGTTTGGTGGTACCGCCACTGCCACCGACAGCTTCTTCGAGGACCGCGCCGCGCCCATCTGGGCGAGCCGGAAGGCGGGCGAATACCCCTACCCCTGGCGCTTCTCCATTACCGCTGACTGGATCCTGCGGCCGGAGCAGTTCGTCTCCGCCGAGGCGCTTCTGCCGAGGCTGGAGTGGGTGCACAAGTGGCCCTCGGCCCACTGGCAGCTGGCTTTTCAGGGCAACGTGCATGTGCTCTCCGATGCGGACTTCGGCACCATTGAGGAGGCGATCCAGGCGGCCGCCACCACCCACCCCGTTTAGAAGTTGGCCGGAAACATGCCGCGGCGGCCGCGTGAGGTTGCCCAGGAGCGTCGGTCCAACTCTAAGCGACTGCCGCCAGGGTTCGGTGGAGGGCCGCTGATGGCTTTGCGGCCAAACTTCTAGCGGTGCGCTCCCGCTAGGCGCTGGCTCGCTGCCTCTTGCCTTTACACCCAGCTGCTCCCCTCAAGCTGGACCACCTCTACCGGCTGACGGACAACACCGGCCTGTACCAGCACGCCGCCGGCACGCGACCGAACCCCGAGTTCGGCTACTGCCTGGACGACAACGCCCGTGCCCTCACGGCCGCCATTCGTGCGCACGCTCTCACGGGCGAGAACGGCCTGCTTGATTACATTCGCCACTACCTGGCCTTCGTGGAGCGCTGCCAGCGACCGGATGGCCGCTTCCGCAACTTCATGGCAGCGGACGGTACGTGGCTGGAAACCCTTGGCTCGGGCGACGCACATGGCCGCGCGGCCTGGGCGCTGGGCTTCGCCGCCCGCTACACAGCGCAAACAGAAGTTCGCCTGCGCGCGTTGCGCTGCCTGGATGGGCTGCTGTCGCACCTAGCGGAGTTCGAGCACCTGCGCAGCCAGGCCTTCCTGCTGCTGGGCCTTCGGCTGTGGAATGAGGCGGAGCCGCAAACCCCGCTGGCCCAGCCACGCGGGCGGCTGCGGCGTGCCCTCGCTGCCGCGCTCCAGGCGCATGCGACGGCGGACTGGCCCTGGTTCGAGTCGGAGCTGACGTATTGCAACGCGACGCTGGCGCAGGCGCTGCTGGGCGAACCGGAGCAGGGCGCGGCGCTGCAGGCGCTGGCCTGGCTCTGCGGCGTCATGGAGGTGGATGGCGTCATGAGCCTTATCGGCAACCAGGGCTTTTATCCGCGCGGCGGCTACCGGGCCGTGTACGACCAGCAGCCGGTGGATGCGCAGGCTGCACTGGCCGCGTGCTTGGCGGCGTTCGAGGTCAGCGGCGACGCCCGTTTCCAGCGCTGGGCCCGACTGGCCTTTGGCTGGTTCACCGGCGCCAACCCCACCCACCTGAGTCTTATCGACGATGACAGCGGCGGCTGTGCGGATGGCCTGCTCGAAAAGGGCGTGAACGCCAATCAAGGCGCCGAATCGCTCCTCGCCTGGCTGCTGGCCCAGGAAGACGTGGCGGAAGCCGGCCTCACGCTATAGAGGGCTCCGGCGCGCCATGCACGCTGCTGCCGATGCCCGGTTGCCTGGGTCAACGGTGGGCCAGCGTAGTCCAGCACGGGCGAGATCTGTTCCATACCTGCGAGGGCGGGCAGCAGTGCCAGCGTTTCCGCGCGCCTCGACCCAGCCAGTTCCTCTTTGAACGCCTGAATGTAGGCCTTCGCGACGCGGCTCCAGATCATCGCATGGCCATAGGCGTAGGCCTGCCGCTGCATTGCCGCCCGGCGACGCGGATCGCTCAACAGCTCGCGGAGCGCATCCGCCAGTGCCACTGGGTCGCGCGCGGGCACCACCGAGCCGCGCCCATTTGCCAGCACCTCCCGCGCATAGGCCGATGGCGTGGAAACGATGGCGCGGCCGCAGCCCAAGGCGTATGCCAGAGTGCCGCTCACGATCTGGCTGAGGTCCAGGTACGGCACCACGTAGACGTCCGCGGCGAGCAGGTGCAGTACCAGGTCCTGATAGCTGAGATAGTGGTTGTGGAAGCGCACGTTTTGCTCCAGCCCCAGCTCCGTTACCAGCGCCTGCAACCGCTCGCGGTAGGCCTCACCGTTCTGCGCTCGAACGCCCGGGTGCGTCTCGCCCACCACCAGGTACAGCACATCGGGAAAATCGTCCACCAGTCCGGCCAGAGACTGGATAGCGTATTCAATGCCTTTGCCGGGGTTCATGAGGCCGCACGTCGCCAGCACCAGGCGATTCTCAAGGCCCAGCGCCTGCTTGGCCAACGGCGCGTGCATGAGGCTCACGTTGGGCACGCCATGTGGGATGAACAGCGCATGGTCCGGTTGAATGTTGTAGTCCCGCTCAAGGATGTCGATGGCCGAGCGGGCCAGCACGATCACCCGGTTAGCTCGCTGGGCAAGCGCCTGGGTCACGCGCCGCAACTCCGGGTCCGGCTCGGGGAGCACCGTGTGCATAGTGATCAGCACACGCTTGGTCAGGCGATCCAGAAAGCGCAGCAGGTAGTCCCCCTGCCTGCCGCCGAACAGCCCGTACTCGTGCTGCACATTTACCAGCTCGGCTGGCCCCGCGTTCACGTACGCGGCTGCCTCGGCGTAGCTGGCGGGGTCATCCACGGCGATCTCGCGGCGTACGCAGGGTGGATAGACGAGTTCCTGCCCAGGATCGCGCAGTGCCAGGATCTCCCCCGGATTGGTGGCGTTGAGCCGGTCGATGGCGCTCACCAGGTCGCGGGTGAAGGTGGCGATTCCACACTCTCGCGGCGGATAACTGGCAACGTATGCGACGCGAGGTTTGCCTGGCACCGAGCCCACGGTGGTCTCCAGCGAAAGCATTCCCGTGCTCCCTTTCCGGGCCCCCGCCGAAAGACCTGCTCCAGCTGAGCCCACGCAGCCACAGCTCACCCTCGCCCTGGTGGGCTCTGGTCTGCCGCAAGATCAATGCCGAAAACGGCAAGCAGCAGAGTGGGATTCCGGCAATTGAAATAGGGGCGCTGGCGGGCTCGCCGCGCAGAACGCGACCTCAGCAGCCGCTCAGGCGGCCTGCTCGTCGCCTCCCGGCGCCATGCGCCAGTGGGGCGCGGGCAGCTCGGCAGGCAGGTGCAGTGACCCCACATCGATGCGATCGTCCGCCGCGCCAAAGTACACATCCAAGCGGTCCGGCTGGCCCAGATCGTGGCGCCGATCCGCGCCTGTGGGGAACACCACGTCAGGCACAATGCCGGTGCGCTCGCCAACCCCCGGCACCAGCACAGCACGACCCGACCGATAGCGCAGCACCTCTGGGTGGTTCGCGTCGAGCACCATGGCTCCCGCGGAATAGCGCACGCCATGCTGGCCCTGGAAGCCTACGCCGTGGTAAAGCAGCACCCAGCCACCCGAGGCCGCCAGCGGCGGCGTGCCCACGCCCACCTTGATGCGCTCCCAGCGCGCGCGAGGCGACATCACCCGGCGATGGCCTGAGAACACCAGCTCCCCTCCCAGCACACCCGGCGCCGCGTACGACATCCAGATGCTCTCGTGGTTCAGCCGGCGTGTGCCTCGCGCGACGGCCGTACCCAGCTCGCGCAACGCCGACACCCCAGCGGCGGGATCGACAGCCGTGTCAGACGGACGCTGCAGCCCCACCCCAGCCACAAAGCGCAGCAGCATGCTGCCAGGGAACCGCGGGCGGTGGATGAGCCCCAACGCGGGCCGCCCGCGCGGATCCGTGATGAGCCGCGGGAAGAGCACGGCGTCCTTGTTATCTACCGCGTCCATATCGACGGGCCCCGGGGCGAAGCGCACGAGTCCCAGGCGCTGCCAGGAGAAAAGGTCCTTTGACGTAGCCAGGGCAATGCGCGGCCCTTCGGCCGAGAAGGCTGTGTAGGTCATGACGTAGCAGTCGTCCGGCTCGAAGTAAGTGATCCGAGGGTCCTCCACGCCGCCGCCGGTGAGCGGGTTCTGCTCGTAGCTTTCCCGTGGCTCCAGGGCCACCCCCAAACGCTCGACCGCGGTGGGATCGCCAGCAGCGTTGAAGCGCACGCGCGCGATGCCGATGCGCGAATAGTTACCCTTGGCCACCAGGCGCGGGAAGAGATACAGCACACCATCACGGCCGCGCGCCGCCGCCGGGTTCAGTACACCCTCTGCCTCCAGCGGATCCCCGGGCCGCGGGGCCATGATGGTCCCCCGTCGGGTGATGGCGTAGGGTTGCCCGGCGTCCGGCGCGCTCAGCTTATCGGGCGCGAACGCACACACCGCCAAACTGTAGCAGCGCACCTCCTTGACCTTGTCGTTTGCCGAGGCGGCACAGCGCACTGTCCCAGAGGTGGCCGGCCGCTCTCACTTCGACCACTCGAGCTGGGGATGGCGGCGCCAGTCCCAACTTCTAGCCCCACACTTTGCGCGCTACTTCGACCACCAGCTCCAGTTTGCGGCGCTGCTCATCGGTGGTGAGCGGGTTGCCGGGCGCAGTGGAGGCGAAGCCACACTGCGGGCTCAGCGCCAGGTTCTCCAATGGCATGTGCTTCGCGGCTTGCTCAATGCGGCGCACAATGGCATCGGCCGGCTCCAGCTCACGCAGCTTACTGCTCACGAGCCCCAACACCACTATCTTCCCTTTGGGCATGAAGCGCAGAGGCTCAAACGTGCCTGCCCGATCGCTGTCGTACTCCAACAGGAAGCGGTCCACGTTGAGTGTGCTGAACAATTGCTCGGCGATGCGGTCATAACCGCCCTCGGTGTGCCAGCCGGCCGGCGCATCCGGCCCGCGCCCGCCGTTGCCACGGCAGAGGTGCATGGCCAGCACGGCCTCGCCTCGGTTGAGCCCTTCCAGGCAAGCGTTGTCCGCGGCTATATCCTCCGCCAGCGCGTGGTCAGGGTCCACGCCCACGCTCTGCCAGGCGTCACGCCGGCTGTCCACCACATAATCCGGGTAATGAGGATTGTCGAGCTGAACGTAGGGGCAGCCTTCGTTCAGCAGCGCCTGAATCTCGCCGCGGATGATCTGCGCGGCGTCGTGCAACACCTCGGCGCGGGTGGCGTAGGCACGGCTGGTGATCTCAGGGTTGTAGGCGCGCGCCACCACATACGTAGCGGCCGGCATGGTCACTTTGTAGGGCTGGCCGGCGGAATTTGCCTTCACGAAAGCGGACTCGTGCCCCGTGAGCCGCTGCCGCTGGCGCAATTTTTCACCGATGACGCGCCGCCGCATACCCTGGGGCAGGCCGGGGATGGGAATCACGGCGGGACCGCCCTGCATGGCCACCGAAACCGATGGCGTGCCCTCTACGTACCCTTCCACAGCATCGTGAAAGTCACCAGCCCAGCTGCCGCGGCGGAGCTCGCCGTCACTCAGCACGCTGATGCCCGTTGCCCGCTCCATGGCCAGCAGTTCGCGGATGGCTTGATCTTCGATGTCCCGCATCTTGGCCAGCTCCAGCGTGCCGGCCGCATGGGCCGCGTGAGCATCGAGCACGGCCGGCGGCCGCAAAAAACTGCCGACCTGATCTGCGCGGTAGGTATTCGCCATGCGATTGTTGTCTCCTTCGTCAAGTGCCCCGACGGTCAGCAAGCCGACAGTCAAGCAGCTGATGTTCTCATGCTTCAGCACTTCCCACAACCGGCATGCCCCCAACGTCGCAGGCAACCGTGGCTCCTTCGTCTCAAGCAGCGCATGAGCTCCGCCACGGTCCGCCAAACTGGCGGTATCATGCGCACTGAGCAGGGCACCGTAACCAGCGGGCGACTCCCCGCTACCAGGAGTGGGCGAAGCTGAAACTGAATCTTTCGGGCCAACTCACTGGCACGCCCACCGGCGGCACGCTGCTGGGCCTCGGCTCCTCGGAGATCATCTGCCAGATCATCGCGGGCAACCGCGGGACCATCGAAGCGCAGAACACGCGGGGCGTGCGCACCACCTTCACGATCCGCCTGCCCGTGGCCGCACCCGCCGCGGTAACGAGCGCACCCCAGCCCTGGTGACCTCCGCGTAGAAGAGGCACAGCTCGCCACGAGCATCCATGCGCCGCTCCCTTCCTGGGTGGGCCTGGGCGTGCGATGGGCTGGCGACGGTCGTGTGCCCGAGCTGCTGGGCGAGGAACGGGCCTTGCTCAGCGAGCGCGCCGTGCCACGTCGCCGGCTGCAATTCCAACTCGGGCGGGCCGCTGCGCACGAGGCGCTGCAGGGTGCCGGCCATCCCGCCTGTCCTATTGGGCGTGGCGTCAGGGGCGAGCCGTTGTGGCCGGATAATATCGTGGGCGCCATTACCCACACGGACGACGTGGCCATCGCCGCCGTTGCCCCGCGCTCCTACAGCGCAGGCATAGGCATCGATCTGGAAGCTATCGCCCATTTGTCGAAAAGCATCGATCACCTGGTCTACACATCCGACGAACAAGCTTGGATCGCCGCCGCGGACGGCGAGGCGCAGGCTCGCTGCCGGCGCGCCCAGCTCTTCTCCGCCAAAGAGGCTATCTTCAAGGCCGTGTACCCAGCCTCGGGCCAGTGGCTGGATTATCTGGATGCAAGCCTGCGCTGGTGCTCCATCCGCCAGGTCTTCAGCGCCGCCATCCCCAACTGGCACGGCCCCGCCCTGGAGATCGGCTGCCAAACGCTTGGCCCTTACGTGTTCACAGCTACCTGGCTGCCCGCGACCCTTCATGAGCCGGCAACGAAGCGCCGCCCTCTCGAGCTGAGCCTTTAGGCGAACGCCGGCTCGACCGACGCAGTTTCCGGCACCACATCCGTCTCGGGCGAGGCTGTGATGTCACGGCCTCGCATAGCCGAGAGGACGATGGCGCCGGCCGTGACGATGGCGCCGATGAAGAACATCTGGTGCAGGCCCTGGATAAAGGCGAGACCGTCCAGCCGGAGATTGCCCTGGACCGTTCCCGCGAAGACTGCCGTGAGCGTTTTGTAGGACATCCCAACGGACAGGATCATCATCGCCATGGCAATCGCCATCGTCTGCCCCGTGTTGAACAGCAGTTGCCGGGTTCCAGCGGCGACCCCGCGCCGGTGGCTGGGGACGCAGCCCATGACTGCGCTCGTGTTCGGCGCTTGGAAGAGGCCATTCCCCAGACCAAAGAGCACAAAGGCCACGCCCCATTCGAGGTAGGGCGCGGACACGGGGAAGGTGAGCATCCAGAGGAGCGATGTGAGATTGATGCACAGCCCCGCGGTGGTGAGCCGGCGCGATCCGATTCGGTCGGACAGCCGGCCGGAGATAGGCGCGGTGATAGCGATTGTCAGGGATAGCGGGATGAGCTTCAATCCTGCCACGGCGGGCGGGTCGTCCAGGATCATCTCGAAAAACCACACCATCAGGAATGAGTTAGCGCCGCGCGAGAGGGTGTTCAAGAAGAGACTGCTGTTGCTCGTCCAGAACATGCGGATACGAAAGAGGCTGAGATCCATCATGGGCTCGGCCACGTGTCGCTCAATTGTGAGGAACAGGCCGAGGAGCCCGACGCCGGCGGCGAACAGCAAAGGTGTGAGCGGATCCCCTAACTTTCCGAGGACGATAAAGGTGAAACTGGCCAGAATGCTGCCAATGGCCAGCGGGAAGGTTACGATACCGCCGAAATCAACGCGCGCGTGCCGGTCGGGCGGAACGATCTCGTGCAGCTTGAGGAACGCCCAGGTGGCGGCGAAGGTTCCCAGCGGCACGTTCAGAAAGAAGATGTAACGCCAGCCCAGAAACTGACTGATCACGCCCCCCAAAACGGTGCCGCTCAAAAAGGCGCAGGTTCCGGCCAGCATGTTTATGCCCAAGGCAAAGCCGCGCTGGCGGCCCGGAAACGCATCAGTTACCAGGGCTGTGCTGTTGCTGAGCAGCAGCGCTGCTCCGATGCCCTGGACGAACCGGAAACCCAGCAGCTCGCCTCCCGTCTGCGAAAGGCCGCACAGCATAGAAGCGAGCGTGAATATCACAAACCCCAGGTTGTACAGCTTCACGCGGCCTTTCATGTCCGACAGCCGAGACAGTGGCAGCAGGAGCGAGGTTGTGACCAGGGCGTAGCCCATGACCATCCACATGACCTCGACCACCGACGCATTGAGCGAATGCATGATGCTCGGGAGCGAGATAGTCAGTATGGAGTTGTCGAGTGATGACATCACCACGCCGACTGTCGTGTTGATCAGGACAACCCACTTGTAGTCCAGGCCGCTCAGCTGCCAGCGGCTGCGCTTGGGAGCCGCCCTGAACCTCACGTTGACGTGATTGTATCTGCCACGAATCGTGGCGCATCATTCGGCGTGAGGTGATGCGGGCGGGTGTGATTCACACAGCGGAGCGCCTGGCTCCGCGAGGTTCGCTGCCGGCGCATCGGCGCTGGGGACGGTCTCGCCGGTGCGCGTGAGGCGGGTCGCCGTATACTGCCCTTCTGTGCCAGCCAGCCAGGTAGCCGTGCGCGTGCCGGCGACCTCCGCCAACCTTGGACCAGGGTTCGATTGCCTGGGCCTGGCGCTGGATCTGTTCCTGAACATCACCTGCCGCGTCGGGCAGGAGGCGGCGGGCGTGCGCATCTCGGTGGCCGGCGCCGAAACCGGGGACATCTCCACCGGCGCCGACAATCCCATCCTTGCGGCGCTCGAGCTGGTCTATCAGCAAGCAGGAGCACGGCCGCCGCGCGGCCTGGCGCTCAGCATTGAAAACGGCATCCCTCTGTCGCGCGGATTGGGCAGCAGTGCCGCCGCGGTGGCCGCTGGGCTCATGGCGGGCAACGGGCTGTTGGGCGAGCCGTTCACGCGAACCGAGCTGCTGGACCTGGGTTGGAGGCTGGAGGGCCACCCCGATAACCTCGCACCGGCGCTGCTGGGGGGCATCACCACTTCGGCGATCGTCCACGATCGGGTCGTGTGCGTTCCCATCGCCTCGCCACCGGAGCTGTCGCTTGCCCTCTTCGTGCCGGACTTTGCCATGCCCACGAGCCAGGCGCGGGCGGCGCTGCCTACCCAGGTGCCCCGAACGGACGCCGTGTTCAACGTGGCCCGCGCCACGCTGCTGGTGGCCGCGCTGGCCGCCGGAGATCTCAAGCCACTTCGTTGGGCCATGGAGGACCGGCTGCACCAGCCCTACCGCGCCCGGCTCTTCCCACAACTGCGGCCCTTGAGTGATGCCGCCCTGGCCGCCGGTGCCGCGGGCGTGGCCCTCAGCGGCGCCGGCTCAACCGTGATCGCCCTCTGCCGGGGCAACGCGAGTGATGTCGCCCAGGCCATGGCGAGCGCGGCAGCCGCGCTTGCTCTACCTGGCCGGCCCCTTTGCAGCCGGGTCAACTATCAGGGGGCCCTTGTCACCACGCTGAGCTCGTAGCCTCACCCTGGTTCCGCACCCCGCGGCCCTCTTATACTTCGCGCACATGCCACGGTGGCCGCGAATCCTCGGCCACAGCTGCTTGATCTCATGCCTCAATGGCGGCACGTGGTGCCACTGAACCTTCCAGCCTTTTGGTCCACCCTCAAGGCCTGGGTGCGCCGGGGCTGGTGGCTCGCGCCGCCGCTACTGGTGGGGGCCGCGGCGCTGGCCGGCTGGCTCATCCCCACCAACCAGTTCCTGGTGCTGCCGGGTGAGGCGGTGAACGCGGGCAAGCTGGTGAGTCTGAGCCCACCCACACCGGGCAACGGCAGCACGCCCGGGCGGCTCCTGCTGGTCACCGTCTACTCGGCGCCGGCCAACGTGGACGAGTGGCTGTTTGCGCATGTGTACCCGCACGCGAAGCTCGTGCCGGCCCACACGCAGATCCCTCCGAATACCTCCTTCAACGCCTTCCAGCGCGAAGAAGCACGCATGATGACAGACAGCCAAACAGCAGCCCGCGTGGTGGCTTTTCAGCAGTTGGGCTACACCGTCACCCTGCACGGCCAGGGCGCGATCGTCCTGCAGGTGGTTCCAGGCTCGCCCGCGGCCGCGGCCGGGCTGCCACGGGGCGACGACGTGATCGCACTCGATGGCGCCCCCACTCACACGGCGGCGGAGCTTGCCCAGCAGCTGAGCCAGCACCGGCCTGGAGACACCGTCACCCTCACGGTCAGCGGCCCGCACGCCGCCGCTCGTGGGCTGAAGGTTACGCTCGGCCAGCGGCCCAACGCGGCGGGCACCGCCTTCCTGGGGGTGGGCCTGGGAACAGATCACCCCACCTACACCTTCCCCAAAGACGTGCGCATCGACGCGCAGGGCATCATTGGACCTTCGGGCGGCTTGGTGTTAGCGCTGCAGATCATCCAGGCGCTCTCGCCGGGCGACATCACACATGGCAAGGTAATCGCTGCCACCGGCACCATTGGGCTGGATGGGCAGGTCGGCCCCATTGGCGACGTGCAGGAGAAGGCGGTGGCTGTGGAAGGCAAGGCGCAGTACTTCCTGGTTCCCACTGCCAATGCCGCCGCGGTGGAGCAACAAGCAGGCAGTGGCCTGCGCATCGTACCCGTGAGCACCATCGGGCAGGCGCTGGCGTTCCTGAAAACGCTGGGGTAGTTCGGGCGGCGAGGCAGAGCGGGCACAAGCCTTGCCGCGCCTGAACGATCATGCGATCATGATGCTGTGAACCTTCGCACGCTGGAGCTGGCCGGGTTCAAGACGTTTGCTCGGCGCACGGAGCTCTCGCTGCCGGGTGGCGTCACGGCCATCGTGGGCCCTAACGGCAGTGGCAAGAGCAACCTGGCCGACGCTCTACGCTGGGTATTGGGCGAACAGAGCTTGCAGCACCTGCGCAGCAAGAAGACGGAGGACGTCATCTTCGCCGGCAGCGCCGGCAGCGCCGGCCGCGCCGGCCTGGGCATGGCCGAGGTTAAGCTCACGCTGGACAACACCGCCGGCTGGATCCCACTGGACTTCTCCGAAGTCACCATCGCCCGGCGAGCTCACCGCTCGGGCGAGAATGAGTACTTCATCAACGGCGCCCGCGTGCGCCTGCGTGATGTGGTGGAGCTGAGGAACCGCGCCGGGTTTGGCCAGAGCAGCTACAGCGTCATCGGCCAGGGCTTGATCGACCAGGTGCTGAGTCAGCGGCCGGACGAGCGCCGTGCCCTGTTCGAGGAGGCCGCCGGCATTCGCCACTATCAGGCTAAGCGTGACCAAACGCTGGAGCAACTGGCCGCCACCCGCCAGAATCTGCAGCGCGTGGCCGATGTGATCGCCGAGGTGGCGCCCCGCGTGCAGCACCTGCGCCAGCAAGCCGAGAAGATGCACCAGCACGCCAACCTCACGCAAGAGCTGCGCGATGTGCAAGTACGCTGGTTCGGCGCACGGCACCGCGCCGTACATGCCCAGGCTGCCCAAACCCAGGAGGCGCTGGCTGATGCGCGGCAAGCGCTCGCCACCAGCACAACTCAGCTGGCCGAGGCCGAACAACTGATCGCCTCGCTGAGCGCAACCAAACAGGCACTGGACAGCTCCCTGGCGGCTCACGTCGCGCGGCTGGCCGAACTGGACCACCGCCGGCAGCAGCTGCAGGGCGCTGTGGAGCTGACCAGCGACAAGCTGACCTTCATGGAGCAGCAGGGGAGCGACGCGGAGCTGGAGCTGGCGGACCTGGCCGCGCAGCGGCAACGGTTGGAGGCGGAGCGCAACGAACTGGCGGCCCAGGCCACACGGTTGACCGACGGCAACGGCGCCCGGGCGGTGGAACTACACCGGGCCGACGCCTTCGCCCTCCAGCGTGCCGGCGAGCTGGAGGCGTGTGACCGCGCTGCCCGCCACACCGCGGACAACCTGGCCGGCGCGAGCGCCGACCTGGCGCAGCGCCAGAAGGAGGCCGCGGAACTGGAGCGGCGCCTGAGCGCATTTGACGCTCAACTCCAGCAGCACGGGCACGATGCGCAGGGCAAAGCTGGCCTCATCGGCGCGCTGAACGAGCGCCTTTTGAGCCTGAGGGCCGAGCTTGATCGGATACGCGGCGAAGAGGAGATGCTCTCCGGCCAGCGTGAAGCCTCGCGGTTGGACCTAGCAGCCATGGAGCAGGAGCTCGCCGCGCGGCACAGCCGCCAGTACCAGTTGGAGCGGGTACGCGGCGAAGTGGCCACACGCAAACAGCTTATGGAGGAAATGCAGCTCAACTTGGAGGGTCTGGGGGAGGCAGCCAAGGCGCTCATTCAGGGGAAACAGCCGGGCGTGTTGGGGGCGATGGTCGATCACATCCGCGTTGAACCTGGCTGGGAGCGGGCCATTGGCGCCGCGCTGGGCCACAAGCTCCAGGCTGTGCTGGTTGAGGATGAAGCCGCGGCACTCCAGGCGCTGGCGCACCTGCCTGGCGGTGGCGGCGCACTGGCCTTTGGCCCCTGGCCCATGGGCGCGCCGCCACTGCCGGTGCTGCCGGCGGGCCTCACCGCGGCCGCGGCCGTGGTGCAAGGCAGCCACCCCGCCCTCCTGCGCATCCTGGCGGACGTTACGCTGGCACCCGACCTGCGAACGGCGCTGCGCCACAAAGCAGCGGCGACACGACTCGTAACGCGCGAGGGCGATGTTCTGGAGGCCGACGGCACGATCATCCGCCCTGGCGCGTCGCCGGCCGAGGCCGTGCTGCGGCGCCGCCGTGAGCTGGAGGAGCTGGCTGAGCAGCTGGCCGAGCAGGACACTGCCCTCGCGGAGGCGCAGGTCCAGGTGCTGGAAGCCTCCAGCCGGCGCGAGGCGCAGACCGCGGAAGCGCGCCGGCTGGAGGGCCTGGCCGCGGAGCTGAATCAGCAGCGCCAGCAGCGGCTGAACGAGTCGCGCGAGGTAGGCCATCAGGTGCAGGCTGCCCGGGCGCAGGGTGACTGGATCGCCAGCCTGGTCGAAAACCTCACACGCGAGCGTCAGCAGCTGGAGGGCCGCCGGGTGACGCTGAGCGCCGAGATCGATCAGCTGAGCGCGCGCGTGCCCGAGCTGCGGAGGCAACTGCACGAGCAGCAGACGCAGCTGGATGAGGCCAAGCTGGCCAGCCAGGAGGCGGCCGATCAACCCCGGCGGTTGCGGCTTGAGATGGCCGGCGCCAGCCAGCAGCTCCAGGCGTTGCAAGGGCAGCTGCGCAGCAGCGAGCAGAGCAGCGCCAATCTGCACCACCAGGAACAGGCGCGCCAGCAGCGCCTCGCCGAGCGCGCTGAAGTGCCGCGGCAGCTGCGCGCGCAGCTTGCGCAGCACCAGGCCCAGCTGGAGCAGGTGGAAGGGCAGCGCGAGCGTGACAGCCGGGAGCTGCCGCCGCTGCGAACCCGTGCCGCCACCCTGGAGGGCGAGCTGGCCGAGCTGCGCGCCAGCGAAACGTCTGCGCGGGAAGCGCAGGTTGAGCAGGACAAGCGGGCTTACCGCTGCGCCTTTGAGGCGCAGCACAAGCGCGAAGAGCTGGAGGCGCTGTCGAGCGCCCTGTGGGAGGAACTGCAGCTCACCCCAGATGTGCTGCCCGGCGAATCTACCGCCCCTGAGCCCCCCAAGCGCGAGGTGGATGCCCTGAAAGCTCGCCTGGCGGCTATTGGGCCGGTGAACCCCGAGGCGCTGGCGGAGTTTGAGGAGGCGCGAGCGCGCCACCAATTCCTCACCGAGCAGAGTGCCGATCTGGAGGGGTCCGCGCGCCAGCTCGGCGGGGTGATTCATGAGCTGGAGGAGCTGACCAACCGGCAGTTTCGCGAGACGTTCGAGGCAGTGGCGGTGGAGTTTCAGCGCTGCTTCCAAACGATGTTCAATGGCGGCCAGGTGCACCTGTCGCTGGTGGACCCGGAGAACGTGACCACCAGCGGAGTGGAAATCCTGGCGCAGCCGCCGGGCAAGCGCTTGCAAAGCCTCGCCGCCCTCTCCGGTGGCGAGCGGGCGCTCGTGGCGGCATCGCTGCTGTTTGCCATCCTCACCGTGCGCCCCGTGCCCTTCTGCCTGCTCGATGAGGTGGATGCCGCCTTGGACGAGGCCAACGTCACCCGCTTCTGCCGCGCCCTGCGGGGCCTGGCGCAGCAGACGCAGTTCGTGCTCATCACCCACAATCGCGAAACCATGGCCATGGCCGATGCCATCTACGGCGTGTCCATGAATCAGGATGGCGTCTCCCGCGTGCTCTCCATGCGCCTGGCCACTGCCGCCGCCACACTCGCGCCACAAGCCCCAGCCCCGCGCCCGGACTCGGTGGCCGCCCCCACCGCTATCAGCTGATTCGAATCACAACGAGAGTCAGGAGCGCGCTGACCCGTGCCACAGCAGACAGCGACCCCTGATTGCCGCGGCGCTTTGGCCTGACAGACAGGCAGCAGAGTGAGCAGTGGTTGATTGCGTAGGGCGAGGCAACGGCGTGCGACTGAGCCGAACTGACGAACCCGGAATTCTGCCTGCAGGCTGGGCGCGGTGGGGTACTCGTGCCACCAGGCAGGACGTCGCGAGACACCATCACCTCAATTCGGCATGCCTGACTCGGTTGGCCGGTTGTCCAGGCCAACACTTCCACAAGGCCGTTGATGATGGATTCGCCAGGACTCATTTTCCTTGCGATTATAACGTTGGCGTGGTATACGTCTCGCGTTATAATGGCCGGCAGAGTGGGAAGTCGAAATGACGGACCAACTCCAGGAGTGGCTCTGGAGCAGCGCTGTAATCGACGACGAGCGCGAAAAGATCCAGGCTGTCGTCGAACTGCTTCAAGACAAGGGACCGGCGTTAAAGAGACCTACCGTGGGACAGGTGAACGGCTCTCGTCACCACAACATGAAGGAGCTGATTCCGCTGGCGAGCAACATCCGAATACTGTTCATGTTCAATCAGCGATCCCAGGCAATTCTACTGATAGGCGGTGACAAGACAAACGATTGGACGAAGTTCTACGCGAGGATGGTTCCTCTGGCCGATGAGCTCTACGACGAATACTTGGAAGAACTGCAAAAGGAAGGGTTACTGTGATGGCGGGGCATAAGAGTTGGAATGCCAACACCGCGAAGATATTGGCGCGCCCAGGTGCGCGTCGGCGTATTGACGAATACAAGCACGCCATTGAGCTGGCGACTGAGTTGGCGGAAGTGCGCGAGCAACTGGGGATGACCCAGGTGCAAGTTGCCGAGAAGCTCAAGACGAGTCAGCCGAACGTGTCACGCATCGAGCATGTTGAGGACGTGCACCTTTCAACCCTCGTGCAATACGTCAGAGCGCTAGGTGGCAAACTGCGTCTCGAGATGGTCTTTCCTGCTCAGACCTTTGAACTTGACGCCGAAGACATCGTCCCAGCTGCACGGATTGCCCGGCGTAAGGACGCGTCTCCTTCGGACTTCGCTCCCATGCGGGCTCGTATGCACGAGCACTAGCCAGCATTTACATCGACGACGACGCGCTCTGGCTGCGCTGCTCCAGCCCAGCAAGGCGCGGTCGCCAGCTCCCGCACCAAGGACTCCCGCCGGCACCAGGCGGAGAAATCCGAGGCCGACACCTCCGGCACCCCGACACAGCAGTCGCACCGGAGTGCTGGCCTTCTCCGCGACAAGGAACCGGTAAGAGATCGAGGCGCCTTGTCTGGAGTGTCTCGGTTTCATCGCCAGTGCTTCGTTCAACAAAGCGGTCCGTGGTTGGTTGCCAACGACAAGGCCGCAGCCTGCGAATAAGCGAAACTGACAAAACTTGAAATTCCGCTTGCTCGACGCGGTGGGGTACTGTACTCTCCCCCTCTGTGACTGCTTGCCTAGGACGAATCCGTGGCCTGGCGGCTGGGGTGAGGCGCCGCGGCCAGCTGGTGGTGGGGCTGCTGGTCCTGCTCGCGGCACTGCCGCCCGGGAAGGCCGCGGCGATGACGTATACGCTGACCGTGACACCCAGCAGCACCACGGCGACAGCGACCGTCTTCTCCGTCGCGCTGTCGGTCGATGCGGCGCTCGATCAAGAGCAGATTGTGTTTCGGCTGCCGTATGCCGCGAGCGGCAGCCAGGGCAGCTGGCCAGTCCCAACCGGTGGCGCAGGCAATGGCCACGTCGCTGCCTTCGCGTCTGTCGGCGTCACCTCCGCCGTACCCACTCCCACCAGCAATGGCGGACCGCTAGCGAGCTGCACCAGCTCGGGGCAGTGCACAGTGACGTTCAGCTATATGTTTGCCACGCAGGGGCCAGGCACCTTGGGCTTCACTTACGCGGTGGATTCGCCGCCGCCGAACAGCTACGGGACGTTCAGCGCCAGCGACGGCGGAGATCGCCTGGACGTCACGGCGACCGTCAGCATCTCTGCCGCGCCTGCACCCACCGCCACCGATGTGCCGACGGCCTCACCGACCGACACTCCCAGCGCCACGAATACGCCAACCGCGACGGCTGCCGATACCGCGACCACGACACCGACGGCGACCGCGACGGCAACAAACACTGCCGTGCCCACACCGAGCTTCACTTCGACCCCGAGCCCAGTGCAGTATGCCGATGCTTTTGCTGGACCGAGTCTCAATCCGTTCTGGAGCGCCAACATCGGGTCCGGCAGCAGCGGGTTTAACGCGGCTGGGCTCACGATCACCACGCACGGCAGTACCTACAGCACCACCGCGCAGACCGACCCGCGCATCTCCACCGTGCTGTGGGGCGATTGGGAGGTGTCCGTCCAGGTGCTGGCCGCCCTCGGCCAGCCCGGTGACCAGATCGGCGTGCTGGTGGCCGGCGCCGGCAACCCGGCCACATTCTGCAAGTTCGGCTATCTCCTGAGCGACACCGCGGTCTTTCAGCTGCAACAGGGGGCCGCCATTGGGGGCAGCCTCGCCTGGGGAGGCTCCTCGGACCCCGTGCTCCGCGTCATCAAGACGGGCAGCAGCTATGCCTTCTTTGTGAGCGACGCCGCAGCCACCAGCTGGAACGAGGTCGCGCTCGGAACCTTGGCCGTGAAGGGGCCGGTGCAGCTGAGCCTGTTTGTGGAGAGTACCGGCTCCTTCTCGGGCACATTTGTGCAATTCGCGGCCAACACCACCCTACCCGGCCCCAATGACCCCGCGGCCCTCACGCCCACCGCGTCCCCCACAAGCACCCCCAGCCCTACCCCAACGTCTACCGCGACCTCCACCAGCACCCCCAGCCCGACCAGTACCCCGACGGACAGCCCAACTCCTCCCCCAACTGACACGCCAACACCCACCGTGACCCCTACCAACACCCCCATCCCAGCCACGGCGACATCAACACCAGACCCAACCGCGTCGCCACTCCCCACGGCGACCACCGCGCCATCGCCGACAGTCAGCGCAACCGACACGGCCTCACCCATAATCGGCGCCACCAGTACGGCATCTTCAACAGCCAGCCCAAGCAGCACGGCCTCGCCCATAGCCAGCGCGACCACTACGGCCTTGCCGACAGCTACAGCGACCAGCACGGCCTCCCCCACAGCCAGCGCAACTCCTACCACAACACCAGCGGCCACCGCGGCCAGTCTGCCAGTTCCCCAGGGAGGTGGTGTGCTGCGCTTTGCCCTCCCAAGCGGCCAGCCGGCCTTGGTGAGCTTTGGGGCGGACACTATGGCGCAACTCCAGGCGGCAGGCATCCAGGTGGCCGTGGCGTTTGACGGCCAGCCCGCCCCCGCAAGCGACGCCGAGCGGGGCGCCCTGGGCGGTGGCACCGCGCAGCCGGTGGCACCGCCACTGGACATCCGTGTGAGTTTGGCCGATGCCAGCGGCAACAGCGCCACGGCGGCCGGGCTGCCAGTGGCGACCGACATCACGTTGCCAGTGCTGGCCGATCCGGGCAATGCAGGCACGTTGTAATGAAAGAATATATTTCGGTACCAGCCCACGCTCACAACAACCAAACGCCTAACCTAATATAGTCGGGAACTCCAAGGGTTGACGGTTGCCAGGTAAATTAAACTTGGGGACCAGGATCAGGTCGGCTCAGGGTCACCAACAAGTAAGCTGTCTATATTACAAAGGGTTTGGTTCCGCCCATCTGAGGATGTGTGCGTTGTCCGTCTCTCGGGAGTTGAAGGCATCCCTCAACAGTTCTTGGCTGCTTGCTGAAATGAGTCTTCGCCGACTCCGTCGAGGGGTCCAGTCGGTTACCGTGCTTTCAGCACGCATTCACCCAGCCGCCGGCGACCTTCGCCCGGTTAGGTTACTGCAACCGCTCAGAATGGATTTGTCCAGGTGACAAACGCCGAAAAGCAAGTCGCCGCCTCACGGCCCCAGGAATCCGCGATCAGAAAGACAGATGGATGGGATGTGGA
>JBOGTU010000030.1:0-6715 GCA_050695655.1 Chloroflexota bacterium
GTTCCGTTCCTCGCACACCGACTGATTCCTGTTGAGGTGAAGTCACCGTGGTTCACCGGCTCGGCGGATGTACGCACGTTTGCGCTGGAAGAACTGCTGGGGACCAAACTCCGTGCCCTGTACCAGCGCCGAAAGGGCCGCGACCTGTTCGACCTTGTACTCGGTGAGCTCGTCGACCGTGGCTTCGCTTTCCAGCTCAAAACTGGCCAGCAGCCGCCGAATCGACTCCCGGCGAATCGCCTCAAAGCGCCGGACCACCGGCTCGAGGGAAATCTCGTCCCACAGCGCTTGGAAGCGGGGTGGCGTGATTGCTCCTTCCGGAGCCCCAACCACGCGAGCAACCTCTGTGCAGAGAAGTTCGTGCGCAGCCTGCTTCGCTGATTCGAAGTCCCACAGCGTTCCGTCGGCATCAAAGACAACGACGCGGATCACCGCACAAAGATAGCAGCGGGCGCCTGCTTGTTGCCCAAAGAGAAGCGGTCGAGGATAATCCCGACTATGAATCAGGGTCCGCCATCCAGGAAGCCTGCTCCCGAGTTACTTCGGACTTGGCTGGAGCTCATCGACCGTGAAGACTACGATGGCATCGCCAGCTTTCTGGCAGATTACTTTCCAGAGCAACTTCCTGCCGCCGGCACCTTCATGCGCGCGCGGCAGCTCGCGGGTGGGGTTCACCTGCGAGTCGCTGGAGGGGAGCGACTCCCACGCCGAGATGGTTGCGAAGTCGAGCGATTGGGACGAGTACACCCGCCGAATTATTGATGTCGAACAGGCAGCACCTTTCCGAATGAAGACCTGGGTGGCGCAGCCCGCACCGCGCCCGGCCGATGTCGCGCCGCCAGCTCGCCTGTCCACTCGTCAGTTGTCGGATGCTCTCCAGGTCAAACTCCAGGACGCGGCGTACAAAGAGCAGTTCTGGGGTGCTGTAGCGATAGCCAAGGGTGCTGACGTTCTTTTTCAACAGGCAGTTGGTCCAGCGGACCTCGCCCAGGCAATTCCCAACGGGGTGACCACCAAGTTCCGCAACGGATCCATGAACAAGATGTTTACCGCCGTAGCTGTGGCCCAGTTGGCAGAGTGCGGCCGGCTCAGGCTGGACGAGCCTTTGGCGACATACCTGCCGGACTACCCAAATCCTGCTCTCGCTGGCAGAGTGATGTTACGCCACCTTCTGAGCCACACCGGCGGGACGGGTGACATCTTCGGGCCACTCTTTCGGAAGCACCGGGTCGAACTCCGGCGCCTGCCGGATTACGTAGCAGTTTATGGCGCCCGCGACCTAGCATTCGAGCCGGGCGCACGCTTCGAGTACAGCAACTACGGCTTCATTCTGTTGGGCCTGGTGGTCGAGGCGGTGAGCGGTGAGAGCTATTTCGACTATGTCGACAAGCATGTGTTCGGCCCGGCGGGCATGGCCGACACCGGTTTGGTGCCTGAGGATATTTCTGTAACCAGCCGGGCGGTCGGGTACACCCGGAATGCGGTGCCCGCGGCGGATGGTTCCCAGCCGGCGCCCGGCGAGCTACGTCCGAACTCCGTCACGTTGCCGTATCGCGGCACTTCCGCGGGCGGAGGCTACACCACCGTCGGTGACTTGATTCGGTTTGCCACTGCTCTCACCGGGCACCGGCTGGTGGGCACTGAGTACACCGACTCGATGACCACAGGCAGGATTGAATCGCAGGCCGGCTTTGCGCGTTACGGGTACGGCTTCACAATCGGCGCTCAGGATGAGGTCAGTTGGTATGGACACGGTGGCGGCGCAATGGGCATGAATGGCGATTTGCGGATATTTCGTGATTCAGAGTTCGTCGTCGCTGTTCTCTCAAACCTCGACCCACCAGCTGCCACTCGGGTCTCAACGTGGATAACCGGACGGTTGCAACTTCAGTAATTCCAACGAATTGGGAGCGAACAGGCAGCAGTGTTCGCGGGACATAATTCGGTCTCTTGTGCAGCCAGGTTGCCTAGGGGAATCAGATTGCCAGTTTGCCAAAGTGACACTGGTCCAGGAGCTCACTGTCGTGCCAGTCACACCAAACCTGCCCGCCTCCTGAGCGTCTACGCCGTGCAGCGGATGCTCACGCTCCCGAGATGATCGAATTCGGCGGTCATGAAATCGCCCGGTTCGATGGCAAAGGCTTCGACCAGCGCGCCGGCCAGCACGATGTCGCCCTCTTCCAGGCCGCCGGCGCCCATCTCCGCCATCTTCCGCACCAGCCAGGCCACGGAGCCGGCTGGGTGGCCCAGGATTGCTGCGCCCGCGCCCGTGGCCAGCAGCTCGCCGTTCTTCGAGACAGCCATGCCCACGAGCCGCAGGTCCAGCTCGGCCGGCACCGTGGCCGTGCCGCCCAGGATGACGTACGCGGCCGAAGCGTTATCCGCCACGACATCCGGCGCGGTGAACTTGAAGTCGCGGAAGCGGCTGTCAATGACCTCCAGGGCCGGCAGCACGTAACGCGTGGCAGCGATCACCTGCTGGCCCGTGACGGTGGGCCCCGCCAGCGGACGATCCATCACGAACAGGATCTCGCTCTCCACCCGAGGGTGAATGAAGTTGGCTCGTGAGATGCTGTCGCCGTCGGCGCCGATGGTGCGGTCCATCAGGTAGCCGTACAGCGGCTCCGTGGTGTTCATCTGCCTCTGTTTGGCCACGGAGGTGAGCCCTGTTTTCTTGCCCACCACGCGCTCGCCCGCGGTCACGTGCCGCTGGATGAGGGCCCATTGAATGGCGTAGGCTTCGCGCTCGGCGATGTCGCCCTCCAGGGTCAGGCGCTCAATGTCCTGGTGTTCGGTATAGGCGTTGAACAGCCGGCCCGCCAGTGCCGTGACGTCAGGAGGCAAAGTTCACGCTCACACTGCCCAACCCGTCGAACGCGGCGGTAAAGGTATCGCCCGCTTCGGCATTGAAGGCCGCGCACAGCGACCCGGGCAAAATGACCTCGTCGGCCTCAAGGCCAATGCCATAGTCGCTGAGCGCATTCGCCAGCCAGGCCACGGCGATGGCGGGGTTGCCAAGCACCGCGGCACCGGCCCCCGTCGCCAGGTCTTCGCCGTTCTTCTCCAGCACCATGCCAATGAGACGCAGATTCACCTGATCGACCGTCTTGTGGCGCGACCCCAGCACAAACCTGGCCGAGGAACCATTATCAGCAACGGTATCCTCAAAATGGATCTTCCAATCGCGGACGCGGCTGTCGATGATCTCGAAGGCGGGCGTCACATAGCGCGTAGCGGCCAGCACCTGGGCCAGATTCACGCCAGGGCCGCGCAGAGGCTTGTCCAGCACAAAGGCCAGCTCCACCTCCACGCGTGGAATGAGCATCTCGTCGCAGGAGAGGATGGCGCCATCCACCAGGCGCATGGTGTTCATGAGGTGCCCGTAGTCCGGCGTATCGATGCCCAGCATGCGCTGCATGACTTTGGCCGTGAGGCCAATCTTCTTGCCGATCACCGTGGCGCCGGCCGCCTTTTTGGCGGCGATCACACGCAGCTGGATGTCGTAGGAGTCGGCCACGGCAATGCTGGGATACAGCTGGGTAAGCGGGTCCATGCCCTGCCGGGTGCGTTCCGCCTCAAGCAGCTTGTGCGCGGCTTCCGCGCGCTGCTCTTCCGATAACGGCATGCCACGACGCTAGCACACTCCCATTCGCCTTGCCGGACGGCAGGCAGTCCGCGATGATACACAAGGTATGGAACATCCGCGGCTCGTCTTCCTGCTGGACGTAGACAACACCCTGCTCGATAACGACGGCGTGAAGGCCGATCTCGATGGGCAGATAGGCCACCTGGTTGGGGCGGAAGCCGAGCAGGTGTTCTGGGAGCTGTACGAAGCCGTGCGCCAAGAGCATGACGTGGTGGACTTTCCCGCCACGCTGAAGCGCTTCCACGAGCGTTTCCCTCAGAGCGACAAGGGGTACGAGCAGCTGAGCCACGTGCTGGCCACGTATCGCTTCGATCGGCGCCTCTTTCCACACGCCATCGAGACAATCCACCACCTGCGCAGCTTCGGCGTGGCGGTTGTCGTGTCCGACGGCGACCCCTCGTTCCAGCCGCGCAAAATCGCCGAGGCCGGAATCACCGAGGCGGTCGAAGGCAACGTTGAGATCTTCGTCCACAAGGAGCGCAGCATTGCCGAGGTGATGGCACGCTACGATGCTGGCCGCTACGTGATGGTAGACGACAAGCGGCGCATCCTGGCAGCACTCAAGCGCGACCATCCTGGCCGTTTCACCACGGTGCACGTGCTGCAAGGCCACTACGCGCAGGACGATGCGGACCTGCTGCCCGCGCCGGACATCACCGTGGAGCACATCGCGGACCTGCGCCGCTGTGGCGCGGCTGATTTCCTGCAAGGAGGGAGCTGACCATGCCGCGCGACTTGCCGATTGGCAACGGCCGGCTGCTGATCAACTTTGACAGCAGCTACTTCATCCGTGACTTCTACTACCCGTACGTCGGCATGGACAATCAAACGCTGGGCCACCCCAGCCGCTTTGGCGTGTGGGCCTCCGGCAGCTTCGCCTGGCTGGACGATCCCTCCTGGCAGCGCGCCCTCGCTTACGAGGACGACACGCTGGTGACAAGTGTGGACCTCACCAACGAGCGCCTGGGCCTGCACCTGCACTGCCGCGACACGGTGGACTTTGACCGCGACCTGTACTTGCGGCAGGTGGATGTGGAGAACACATCCGGCCGGGAGCAGCAGGTGCGCCTGTTCTTCCACCACAACTTCCACATCTCCGGCACCGAGGTGGGCGATACCGCCTTCTTCCACCCCGAGCACCGCGGTCTGGTGCACTACAAGGGCAAACGCTGGTTCCTGTGCAACGCGCTGTGCGAGGGCACCAGCGGCTTCGCCGGCTACGCCACTGGCACCAAGGAAATTGAGGGCCACGAGGGCACCTGGCGGGATGCGGAGGATGGCGAGCTGGGCGGCAACCCCATTGCCCAGGGCTCAGTGGACAGCACCGGCTGCGTCACCCTCTCGCTGCTGGCCGGCGAAAGCAAGACGATGTACTACTGGATTGCCGTGGGCGAAACCTTCTACGACGCCCAGCGCCAGAACGAGGTGGTGCTGGCCCGCGGACCCGACACATTCATCAAGCGTACGGCGGACTACTGGCGTGCCTGGATACACGAAAAGATCATGGTCTTCGCCGATCTGCCGGATGAGATCTCACGCATGTACCGCCGCAGCCTGCTCATTTTGCGCACGCAGATCGACAACGGCGGGGCCATTGTGGCCGCCAACGACAGCGACATCTCACAGTTCGCCCGCGACACCTACAGCTACGTGTGGCCGCGCGACGGCGCACTGGTAGCGCACGCGCTGGTGCTGGCCGGGCACGTGGACAGCACCCGTCGCTTCTTCATGTTCTGCAAGGACGCCATCACACCGGGCGGCTACATGCTGCACAAGTACAACCCGGATGGCTCGCTGGGCAGCAGCTGGCACCCCTGGGTGGCGCACGACGGCGGCGCACAGCTGCCCGTTCAGGAGGATGAAACAGCGCTGGTACTGTGGGCGCTGTGGGAGCGCTACCGGCGACACCACGACGTTGAGTTCGTGGCGCAGCTGTACCTTCCCCTGGTCAAAGCGGCGGCCGACTGGATGGTGGACTATCGGGACCCGGTTACCAAGCTGCCGGAGCATTCGTGGGATCTGTGGGAAGAGCGCCGCGGCGTGCTGAGCTTCACCGTGGCGGCTGTGTGGGCCGGCCTGGAGGCAGCCGCCCGATTCACGGATGCCTTTGGCGAAACCGAACTTTCTGCGAAGTACCGGCAGGCGGCGGCGGAGATCCGCGCCGCCACCACCCGCTACTTGTACGACGAGGAGCGCGGGCGCTTTTTGCGCATGATCACCTTTCACTCGGACGGCACGCTGGTGAAGGACTACACGCTGGACAGCAGTATGTGGGGCCTCTTCTACTTTGGCATGTACTCCGCGGATGACCCGATGATTGTCCGCACCATGCAAGCCATCGAGGATCGCCTCACGGTGAAAACTGATGTGGGCGGCGTGGCGCGCTACGAGAACGACTACTACCACCAGGTGTCGCGGGACGTGGGCAACGTTGCCGGCAATCCGTGGTTCATCTGCACGCTGTGGATGGCGCAGTGGCACATTGCCCGCGCCAAACGCGTGGAGGACTTGCAGCCCGCGGTGAAAATCCTGCACTGGGTGGAGTCGCATGGCCTCACCAGTGGCGTGCTGGCCGAGCAGGTGGACCCCTACACCGATGCGCCACTCTCCGTGTCGCCCCTCACCTGGAGCCACGCCAGCGTGCTGATGACCGTGCACGACTACGTAGAGCGCTACCGCGCACTGGTGACGCCCACGCTCGCGGCCGCCATCTGAAGGTCCCCTCGGCTGGCGATTTGCTCGATCCAGCTTTGAGAATGACGGGTTTAGGTCAGGGGTAGATGCCGCGCGTGCGGATAGCGTCCGCCACGCGGGAGATGCCCAGCACGTACGCCGCGGTGCGCATGGTGCACTGGCGCTCCAGCTGGATGGCGCGCACCTGGTTGAACGCGGCCACCATGATCTTCCGCAGGCGAGCGTTGATCTCGCCCTCGTCCCAGAAGAACTCCTGCAGGTCCTGCACCCACTCGAAGTAGGACACGGTGACGCCGCCGGCATTGCACAGAATGTCGGGAACGACGGGAATGGCACGATCTTTCAGGATGGCGTCCGCCACGGGTGTTGTGGGGC
>JBOGTU010000031.1:0-16270 GCA_050695655.1 Chloroflexota bacterium
AGCCGGGCTGATGCCGGCTCGTCGCCCTCGCCGATCTATTTGCTGGCGCCGATCACCTTCTCGTACTCAGCTCGCATCTGGTCGCCCCCGCCGGATCGCCACTTGTCGACGATGCCCGTCCAGGCGCTTATAGGCTGCTGTCCGCGCACAATGGCGGTGATCCCATCCGACACAGCCTGCATCAACGGCCGATTCTTGCTGGAAAAGGTGGCCGAGTAGTAGCCGATGGTGGGATCCTGGACGAGCGCGGGGAACATGGCTTTTTCGCCATCTTGCAGCACCTGCACGTAATCGGTTGCGCCGGCATAGTAGAGGAAGCCGGGCGGCTGCGCGATGTAGACCCAGGGCAATCCGGTGTCCACCTTGCCTTTGGCGGTCAAAACAGGGTTGTTCTTGGCGTCCATCTTGTAATCAACGTTGTCCACGCCGTAGTGCACCAGCAAGTACTCCTGCGTGCCGAACGGCGCGGCGATGTAGTTCAGAATGCCCAGAAACTGCTTGACGCGGTCGGGCGTCGTCTTCTTGATGGTGATGAAGCCGAAGCTGCCGTTGTTGGCCCAGTAGGCCGGCTTGCTCTTGCCGTCCGCCGCGAACGGCGGAACAATCCGGTATTTGCCCGGCGGCTTGAGATTGTCCCTCGTTTGCCAAAACAGCTGCGACGTTTGCTGGAAGCCGTCCCAGTCGAACACAAAGCGCCGCGCCGCCATGTCGCTGCGCTGCTGCGTAATGCCGTACTGCGGCGCATTGGGATCGATGTACCCTGCCGCCCACAGCTCCTTGGCGTAGCTCATCGCCTGCTTGAACTGGTCCGTCTCGATCATCCTCACCAACTTGCCGTTCGCGTAGCCCCACTGATTGGGAGCGTCAAAGAAGCTTGAGAAAAAGCCGACGTCCAGCGAGAAGCCCGTGCCGGGGCTGTTTTCGATCCCAACACCCCAGATGTTCTGCCGCGGGTTGGTGAAGTGCTTGAGGAGGTTCGTGTAATCGCTGGCACTCTTGGGCATGGACAGGTTGGCCTGGTCCAGCAGTTCCTGGTGCGCCCAGTGAATCCACAGAAACGGCGGATAGGGCACCACCACGCCGTAGATGGCGTTGTTGAAGACCACGTTGCGCCATGCGTCCGGCGGGAAGTTGGCAAGATTAGGGTAGTCCTTGATGGCATCGCCGCCGAGATACGGCGTGAGGTCCGTCATGGTCGAGCTCAGGAACTGGGGCAGGTCCGCGAGCGCGCCGGCCCCGGGTATGTACGTCAGGTCTGTCAGCGCGCCACCCGCGATAATCGTGGGCAGCTTGACAGCGTAGTCGTTCAAGGGCACCGCGTTGATCTTCACCTCAGTGCCGAGCTCTTTGTTGATGGCTTGCCAGGCTGGGTTTTGATCCACGGGCACAACCGCGCCGCCGTTGGCGTTCGTCCAGGTGGTCACGGTGACCTGGCCCCCCTTGCCTGGGGTTTGCGTCACGGACTTGGGCGGGTTCTTGGGGTAACTCAGGAAGCCGGGATCGATCAGGCCGTTTTCGCCACCGGCAAGATCCGGCTTCACCAGGGTGGAGGGGACGTAGGCCGGCAGCACCAGCTTCCCGCCAGGGCTGGCCGCCGCGGACGCCCCGGCTGAACTGGCGGCCGCTGAAGCGGCCGGCGCCGCCGAGGTCGCGGGCGATGAACTTGGGACCGCGGCGGTACTCGCCGCCGTGGTGCCGCTGCCGCAGGCGGCCAGCAGCGCCGGCACACCCACGGCGCCGGCCAGCCCGGCGAGCCGCAGAAATGCGCGGCGTCCCATAGTGCCACGCTCGCCCTCGCCGTCGGCTCGGGCCCGAGCCGCTGAGAATTCCTCTGGAGCTATCGCCTGTTTGCTATCCAAGGTTAGCCCTCCTGACCGCGGTTCCAGCCGTACCGTGGCTGGTGCTGCCCGGTATAGACCGAAACCAGCGCGGCCGTCAAGCCAAATGCAGCCAAAGGACTTTCGGCCCTTTCCCTTTTTCCCATTTAGCGGTGTAATTGACGACAATGGCAGTTGAACAAGCGCGACAAGCGGTGCCTCGCGTCTCCGTAGTGCCCGTTCCGGAACCGGATCTCACCCCGGCCGAGATGATTGCGCGGGCCACCAACATGCGCGACCTGCTGCGCGCGGACCAGGAGGAGTCCGAGAAGCGAGGGTACTACTCCGAGGAGATACACCAGGCGTTCACCAACGCCGGCTTCTACCGCATGCTGCAGCCGCGCATGTTCGGCGGCTATGAATTCGACTTCCCCACCTACTACCGCATTGCCGTGGAGGTGGGCCGCGGCGGCTCGGCAGGCATGGCCTGGTGCCTGGACCTGGCGCATCACCACTCGGTGATCATGGCCGCCTTCTGGCCCGAGGAGGCTCAGCGGGACATTTTTGGGCCGACCGGCCATTTCGTATCCGGTGCGCGGGCCGGCGCGGCCGGCACCGCCAAGGCCGTGGAGGGCGGCTACATCATCAACGGGAGCTGGCGCTACTCCTCCGGCGTGCCCTACTCCACGCACCACATCATCCACCTCAAGATCGAGGAGGCACACCCGGACGGTCCGCCAGTGGGGACCATCTGCTGGGCCTGCGTACCCCGCGATCAGTATGAGATTCTGTGGGACTGGGGCAATTTCAACGACCTGGGGCTGCAGGCGAGCGGGTCCAACACGGTGGTGATGAAGAATGCCTACATCCCCAAGCACTACCTGGTGCCGGATAACTTCCGCGACGTGGAGATGAGCCACGGCACGCCGGGCACGCGCCTGCACGGCAACCCCATGTACCTGGGTGTGAACCAGAGCTTCTATCATGCCGGGCTGGTTGCCCCGCAGATTGGGGCAGTGCGCGCCGCGCTGGACGAGTACGACGGCATTTTGCGCACCACCCGGGTGCGCATGGGGCCGCCGGTGCTGCAAATGGAGGATCGCGGCTTCCAAACGTCCTACGGCCTGGCTGAGGCGCTGTGCGACGCAGCCGAGATGATCCTCATCCGCGCAGGCGAAATGTTCGTGGAGTACACGCGGCGCTGGGCCGACACAGGCCAGGTGTATGCGGTGGAGGAGGATGCTCGCCTGCACGGCGCCCTGCAGCAGGCCGGCCGGTTAGCCTGGCGCGCCATGGAGCAAATATGGACGGCGGTTCCGGCGGACTCCGCCAAGCGCCACAGCCGGCTGCAGCGCTACTATCGCGACGTATCCATGTACCGGCTGCACGCCTCGTCGCGCCCGCTGGCCCTGGGCCCGCGGCTGGCCCAACTGCACTTTGGCCTCACGCGGGAATCGCTGCCCGGCGGCCCCGGATAACCGCGCAGCTCGATTCTCAGTAGAGCCAGAGCGCAGCGCCGCTCCCGCGGCTGGCCTGCTACGCTGGCGAGCGCGTGATGGCCGCTTGGGCCGCGTGGTAGCCGCACATGCCGTGGACGCCGCCACCAGGTGGGGTGGAGGCGGAGCAGAGGTACACGCCGGCTAGAGGTGTGCGGTAGGGGTTAGGCTGCAGCGCGGGACGTGTGAGCAGCTGAGCCAGGTTGGAAATGCCGGCGCCGATATCCCCGCCGACCAGGTTGGGATTGTGGCGCTCCAGCCCCGCGGAAGTGAAGGTGTGGCGTGCCAGGATGCGCTGCCGAAAGCCGGGCGCAAAGCGCTCCACCTGCCGTTCGATGCGCTCCGTCACATCCGCGTTGCTGCCGTGGGGCACGTGGCAGTAGGCCCACGCGGTGTGCTTGCCCTCGGGCGCCCGTGACGGATCGAACAGGGTGGGCTGCGCCAGGATCACAAAGGGCTCGCTGGGGCTGCCGCCTGCCCAGGCAGCGGCGTGCGCCGCCGCGATCTCCGCGAGGCTTCCGCCAAGGTGAACGGTGGCCGCGCGGGCGCACTCTGGCGCGGCCCAGGGAATGGGAGCATCCAGCGCCCAATCGACTTTACACGTGCCCAGGCCGTAGGCGAAGTGGCGCAGCTGGCCGCGATAAAGAGGCGGCAGCTGGCCTCCAGCCAGGCACAGGAACTGGCGGGGCGTGACGTCCAGCAAGGTAGCGCTGGCGGGCGGCAGATCCTCCAGGCGGTGAATGGCGCAGCGGGTCACGATGTCGCCGCCGAGTGAGGCGAAGCAGCCTGCCAGGGCGCGGCCAATGCTGCCAGCTCCGCCGCGAGGGATGGGCCAGCCCACGGCGTGGCCGGCCAGGGCGAGCACCAATCCGAAGGCGGCGCTGGGAGGCTGGTTCAGCGGCAGCGGCGCATGTGCGCTTACGCCAGCGAGGAGTGCACGTGCCGGCTCTGTACGAAACTGCGTCCGAGTCAGCCATGTGGCCGGCAGCAGCCCGTGCAGGGCGAAGCGCGCCAATGCGCGCGGCGCGGAGGGCAGGCGCAGCGGCGCAAGCACGTCCTGCATGAGGGCGGGCCAGCGGGCCAGCAGGGGCCCAAGCAGCCGGTTGTACGCGGCGCCGTCGGCTCCGAGACCGGCGGCGGTTCGGGCTAAGGAGCGCTCCAGCACCACCGCTCGGCCGCCATCGAGGGGGTGGCACAGCACGGCCGGCGAGTGCACCCATTCCAGACCGTGCTCCGCCAGCGGCAGCGTGCGAAAGAAGGGCGATGCCACTGCCAGCGGATGCACAGCCGAGCACACATCGTGCAAAAAGCCGGGCAGCGTCAAGGCTTCCGCGCGCACTCCGCCGCCACTCGTCGCGCTGCCCTCGAACAGCGTCGTGCGGAAGCCAGCCCGCCCCAGCGCGATGCCTGCCGCCAGGCCGTTTGGTCCCGACCCCACCACCACCGCTCGCCGGCTGTGCTTGGACACAGGGACTAAGGCGCAGACTCGAGAGAAGCGCTGCGCGGAATCAGGTTCCGCCTACTGCTTAATGCTGCCGCTCGGACATGAGGGTGCCACCGCTGGCCCAGTTTTCGCGCTCCACCTCATCGATCACTACCCACACCTGGTCCGGCGGCACGTTTGCGTTGCTGGCCACCGCGTCCGTGGGGGCTTTGGCGAGCGCGCGCTTCTGATCCGGAGTGCGGCCCTTCAGCATCTCCAGTTTCACGATAGGCATGGCTGAGCTACCAGTTAGCCCAGTCGCGCTCTTCAACGTCCTGACTGGTTGGGCCAGGCGTCCGCGTGGTGATGTGGCAGGCGTCGGTGTGCTTGTTGGCGCCGTGCCAGTGCCACTCGCCCTTCTTCACCAGGGCCACCTCGCCCACCCCCAGCAGCTTGCGCTCGGTGGCGTCGGCCACCACGCAGGTGCCCTCTACTACGGTGAGCACCTGGTCCGTGCTGTGAGTGTGCGGACGAGTGCGTGCGCCGTTCTCAAAGAACACCGCCGCGGAATCGGCATCGCTGCCCTCGATCAGCGCTTGGCGGTAGACCACGCCTTCGAAAAGCGGGGAATCCGCTCGCACAGCCTTCGACTTGTCGACGCGTACAGAATGGAACATGGCGCCAGCGTAGCACACGCCTGCTCCAGAAAGTTTCGACGAAAACATGCCACGGCCGGAGCGGGGTTCTCCGGAGCGTGTGCGGGGCGGCGCTGTTTCTCCGGGGCTGGTCAGGAGCCGCTTATGGCTTTCCATACAAACTTTCTGGTGCCGGCCGGCGCTACGGTGGCCGCCATGAGATGGTTCTGGCAGAGCCGCGAGGCCCACGTTCAAGAGGAGCTGTCCGGACCGGGCACGGAGGAGGACCTCTACTGGGGTCCACTGTCCGCCGGCACGGAGGAGGACTATCTCTGGCGCCGGCTCAGCGACAACTGGTACCAGAAGGATGTGCTGCCCGCCACCTACCTTGAGCTGCACAATGCCTGCTATGAGGCCTACAACGCAAACCCGCTGGCCTTCCAGATCATCGAGATCACCACCTCCATGGTGCTGGGCTCCGGCGTGCGGGTAATGGCTGCCAACCGCCGTGTGCAAGCCCTGCTGGACCGCTTCTGGAACGACCCGGACAATCACATGCAGTCGCGCATCTACAGCCTGTGCACCGAGCTGGCGCTGTACGGCGAACAGTTCATCCGCTTCTTCGTGAATCCGTTCGATGGGTCAGTCAAAATCGGCCAGATCGATCCCTCCACCATCGATGAGATCTACTCGAACCCCGAGAACATCGAGCAGGCGCTGCGCTTTCACCAGCGTGCGGTTGGCCCTGGCGCCGACGTGTGGGGGCCAAGCGCGGGCATGGCGCCGCCGCCCGGCTTCGTGCCACCCGTCGCGACGGAGGAGCCGGATGGTCGCTGGTTCGAGGCCGGCCGCGAGGTGGTGCAATTCGCCATCAACAAGGTGAGCAACGCCAAGCGGGGCCACTCGGACCTGGCCACGCTCCTGCCCTGGCTGCGCCGCTACAAAGACTGGCTCACCGACCGCGTGCGGCTGAACAAGTACAAAGGTGCATTCCTGTGGGACGTGACGCTGACCGGCGCCGACCGCAAGACCATTGACCGCAAGCGTGCAGAGTACGCCTACCCACCGGAGCCGGGCAGCATTGTGGTGCACAACGAATCCGAGCAATGGGCGGCCGTGGAGCCGAAGATCGCCGCGGACGATGTGGCGGCCGATGGCCGCGCCATCAAGCTGATGATCGCCGTGGGGGCAGGCCTGCCGGAGCACTACTTATCCGAGGGCGGCGATGTGAACCGGGCCACGGCGGCGGAGATGGGCCTGCCCACGCTCAAGCGCTTCCAGCGCCGGCAGGACTACTTCGGCTACATGCTGCGCAGCATCCTGGAGCGCGTGGTCGCCGAGGCAGTAGCCGCGCACACGCTGCCTGCGGGCGTGGATCGGGCCTTCGAGCTGGTGTTCCCCGCCATCGATACCGACGACAGCGCGCAGGTTGCCACGGCTTTCGGCCAGGCGGTGACAGCGCTGGGCGCCGCGCGTGACCGGGGCTGGGTATCCGACGCCGCGGCCACGCGCCTCATGTACCGCTTCCTCGGCGAAGGCGGGCTGGACGTGCCGCCGCGCGAATGACGCCGGTAGCCCCGCGCGGACGCACCGCCCGGGCAGCGCCAACTGCTAGAGTAGCCGGCGTGCAGGCGATCGTTCTCGCGGGCGGGCGTGGAGAGCGTCTGCTGCCTTTCACGGCGGAGCACCCCAAGTGCTTGGTGGAGGTGGCGGGCCGGCCGGTGGCGCTGCGACAGCTCAGCTGGCTGGCGGCGAACGGGGTAGACGAGGTGATTTTCTCCTGCGGCTACCGCTGGCTGGCCATTCGCGACCGGCTGGGCGACGGTGCGGGGCTGGGGCTGCGCGTGCGCTATGCCCCCGAGGATGAGCCCCTGGGCCGTGGCGGCGGTCTACGCCTTGCCATGGGCCTGCTCAACGGGATTGGGACCTTTCTCGTAATCAACGGCGATGTGCTGACGCAGCCACCGCTGGCCGACTTCGTGGCGCGCCACCGCGCCAGCCAGGCGCTGGCCACGGTGCTGGTAGTGCCGTACGTCAGCGACGACGCCATCGTGGAGAGCGACGCGGAGTGGCGCGTGACCGCGTTTCGCGAAAAGCCGCGGCTGCCCTACTGGATCAACGGCGGCCTGTACCTCATGGAGCCAGGCATACGCGACCTGTTACCTGAACGGGGCGATCACGAAACCAGCACCCTGCCGGCGCTGGCCGCCGCCGGCCGCCTGAGCAGCCTGGCGTACGAAGGGCCGTGGTTCAGCATCGATTCCCACGCCGACATAAAAGCGGCTGAACGCGCCATGTCTGATCTGGAACCTAAGTAGAAGGAGGTCGGGGGTGGCTGAGCTGACAGCTACAAGCAGCGCCTGCTTGCTTATCCGAACCTGACCTTCATCGCCCCAACGGCCGACGTTTGCGATCGGTCTGCGCAGCTCCGCGCCGCCTGGGCAGCGCTGCGAACGCCTGATGCTCTCCACCGGGCGACTGCGCTGGCCGGATCGGCTACCGCGTTCATCACGAACGACCGTCGGATACCAGCATCCGCCGGGATTGATGTGCTCCTGCTCGGTCGTCTTTGATCGGGCCACAGGCTCGAACCAATCCGTCTCCGCACGCCCCCTCCGGCCCTCCTGGCTGACAGCCATGCGCCGCGACGTCAGCCGCGGCCGAGGGCGACGGCCAGGCGCAAGGCCACCCACAAGCAGCCGGCAGCTTCCCGCGGCCGGAACTTGCTGCGCCCGAAGCGCCGGTCGGCAAAGGTGATCGGCAGTTCCACCATGTGGAACCCGAGCCGCTGCTGCCGGAACACCGTTTCCATGCCAATGGCATAGCCGGTGGAGTAGAAGCGGCCCCAGGCCAGCGCAGCCATGGCGACCCGTCGGTAGCACTTGAAGCCACCGCTCAGGTCGCGGATTGGGCTGCCGAGGATGACGCGGTAGATGGTGCACGCGGCCACACTCACCAACCGGCGCCACCATGAACGTTCCAACTGGCGGCCGCCGGGCACGTAGCGCGAGCCGATGGCGACATCCGCGCCAGCCTGGCAAGCCTGCAGCAGCCGTGGCAGATCGGCCGGATCGTGCGAGAAGTCGGCATCCATCTCCAGCAGATACGGCACCCTCAGCCCAAGCGCACAGGCAAAGCCGGCGATGCCTGCCGTGCCGCGCCCTCGCTCGCTCCTGTGCAGCACCACCACGCGGCCGGGGTGGGCCTGTGCCAGCTGGTCGGCCAGGGCGCCGGTGCCATCGGGCGAGGCGTCGTCCACCACGACCACGCCAAAGCCGCCCGGCTGCTCCAGGATGCGCGGCACCATCTGGGGCAGGTTCTCGGCTTCGTTGTAGGTGGGCAGCATCACCAGCGCGTGCACATCCGGCGCCAGGCGAAAAGCCTCAGCAGGCAAGAATGAGGTCTACCGCGGCAGCAAGATCCGGCAGCCCCGCGGCGCCCAGGTGCAAGGCCGTGCAGCCGGCGCGGCGGGCAGCCTCCATGTCGGTCTCCGCATCACCCACGAGCAGGCAGGAGCTGGGCGCAACGCCCAGCAATTCCGCCGCGCGCAGCAGCAGGCCCGGCTCCGGTTTGCGGCAGCCGCAGCCTTCGTCCGGCCGGTGGGGGCAGCTCAGGACCGCCTGCAGCCGGCCTCCCTCCGCCTCGATACAGCCCCGCATGGCGGCGTGCACCTGGTCCAGCGCGGCTGCTGTCGCGAGGCCACGGTTCACCATGGACTGGTTGGTGACGATCGCGACCGGCACGTGCGCTCGGCTGAGCCGGCCAATCGCGGCCGCCGCGCCAGGCAGCATCTCCAGCTCCTCCACGCAGGTGATGTAGCCGGGCCGGTGCACGGTGATCACGCCGTCGCGGTCCAGCAGCACAGCCGCCGGCCTCACGCGGCGAAGGCGCGCTCGATAAGGTCGCACAGCACGTGCGCGGCAGCCATGTGCGCCTCCTGCACGCGCGGAGTGTCCGCCGAAGGCACGCACAGCCACAGGTCCAGGTTGTCACGCAGCTGGCCCCCGCCGGCGCCCGTGAAGCCCAGCGTCGCCAGCCCGAGCGCCCGCGCCGTTCGCGCGGCCTGGATCACATTGGGTGAGTTGCCGCTGGTGCTGAAGCACCACAGCACGTCGCCCCGCCGTGCCAGCCCCTCTAGTTGGCGGGCGAACACCCGCTCGAAGGCAACGTCGTTGCTCCAAGCGCTGACGAAGGTTGGGTCCACACCCAGTGCCAGGGCTCGCAGCGCTCGGCGATCGACCTTGTAGCGCGCCAGGAGTTCCGTGGCCACATGCATGGCATCCGCCGAGGAGCCACCGTTGCCGCACAGGAAGAGGGTTCCGCCAGCTTCCAGCCGCTCGACCAGCAGGCTGGCTATGCGGGCCAGCAGTTCCGCCTCGTCATTCGCGACGCGCGCCACAACGTCGGCGCTGGCGCGCAGCTGCGCGGCGATCTCGCCGGCCCAGTTCGCTTGATCCGAGCGCTCGCTGGTGTGTGCCCGCGTGATGTCCGCCAAACCGGTAGCATCGTAACAGGTATGAGTCGCCTGGCTCCTGAGCTTTGCATCGCCATAGAGGCGCGCCTGGCGCGCGCGCAGGCCGGCCTGCGGCAGCGTGGGTGGGACCTGCTGTGGCTGGGCGCCTCAACGAACTTGCGCTATCTGAGCGGGGTGGACGAAAGGCCGAGCGAGCGCCTCTTTGGCGCGGCTATTCCGGCTGCCGGCACACCGCGCCTGGTGGTTCCCCAGCTGTATGAGCACGAGATGGCCGAGCTTTCGGCCATCCAGGACGTGCGCGCCTGGGCCGATGAGCTGGGTCCTCACGGCGCGGCACGGCTGATCGAGGTGCCGGACGGCGCGACCTTGGCTCTCGATCCGCTGCTGCATGCGCGCTTCGGGTTCTTGCTGCGCGAAGCCTTCCCGGGCCGGCGCTTTGTGTCCGCCGAGGGGCTGCTGGCGGAGATGCGACTGCGCAAGGATGAGCAGGAGAAGGCTGCCCTGCGCCGCGCCGCCGCCATGGCCGACGCGGTGATCGCTGAGGTCACTTCGCGGCCGCTGGCGGGGCGAACCGAGCGAGCCGTGGCCGTGGAGGTGGAGCAGCTGTACCGCCAGCAGGGCAGCGAGGGTGTATCCTTCGCGCCCATCGTGTCCGCCGGCGCCAACGCCTCGGCGCCGCACCACCGGCCCGATGACACCACCATTCAACCGGGTGATGGCGTGGTGATCGATTGCGGCGGCGTTTCCGGCGGCTATGCGTCGGACATCACCCGCACGGTGTTCGCGGGCGAACCAACGCCAGAGATGCGGCGGGTGTACGAGGTGGTGCAGGCCGCGCAGGAGCGGGCGTGCACCCGCATCAGCCTCGGCATGGCCGCCGGGACAGCCGATGGCATCGCTCGCGCGGCCATTGAGGCAGCCGGGTACGGGCCGTACTTCGTCCACCGCCTGGGCCACGGCATCGGGCTGGACGTGCACGAGGCGCCCTATTTGGTGAGCGGCAGCAGCGTGCCGCTGGAGGCCGGCGTCGCTTTCAGCGTGGAGCCGGGGGTGTACCTGCCTGGCGTGGGGGGCGTGCGCATCGAGGACATCGTCCTCATGAACGACAGCGGCCCGGAACGCATCAACCACGCGCCGCGAGAGCCGCGCGCGGTTGGCTGAGGCCGGGGCTGGAGCTGGAAGTTTGGCCGCAAAGCCATCAGCGGCCCTCCACGGCCCCCTGCGCCGGCCGCTTCAACTCGAACCAACGCTCCTGGGCGACCCCACTCGGCCGTCGCGGTTTCCGGCCAAGCTTCTATCGCTCGTTGGGGGCGGCGATAGGCTTGGCCTTGGCCCGGTAAAGCTTGCGGACGAAGTCCACCATGGCGTCTCCGGTGCGCTCCAGCTCAATGCGCGTGCGGAAGCCGCCGCGGGGCGTGTGGTCCACCTTGAGCACCACCCCCTGGAAGAAGATCTCGTCCCGGAACTTGGGGCCTCGAAAAGTGGCCACTACGTCCTGCGACACCGCCAGTGGGAACTTGGACACTTCGCAGATGGCGTAGTCTCGGCCCACTTCGGATGTTTCGCCTCGGTAGGCCACGAACTGATGCAGGCCACCCTGCGCCTCAATAGACACGGGGATGACTACGCGGAAGGACGTGCGCTCGAACCGCTTGCGGTTCTGCAGATAGGAGATGATCACGTCCTGGTCGCCCGGCCGAGGGTTGACGAAGTGGAAGCGCAGGTCCTGAGCGATCTCGTTGGGCGTTTCCTTGGCGCCCACCAGCTCGCAGTCGAAATCGACCGGCAGCGAGCGGTTGGGCAGCTCGAAGCGCAGGTGATGGGTGGGGATGTCCGGCACGGGCTCCATGGAGCGATAGCGGAGGGCGCAGCCACTGCCGCTGAGGTCAAAGATTTCGCACGTGCGCCGCATATCCTCGTTGGCTTCGAGGAACAGCGTGGCCGGAATGAGCACCTTGGCGCGGTAGAAGCGCCGCCGCTCCGCGCCGGGTTGGCCTGCCGTGGCTGGGTTGATCATGCCGTCCGTTGTCCGGTAAGTTGCATGCAACACCTATTATCGGGCCGAACCGCCTCAGCTGGATACGCTCAGCTCAGGCGCGTAGCGCTCCACACAGGCGCGCACGTCGTCGCGGTGGCGCTCAAATGCCGCCTCCAGGCCGGCCGCCGGGGTGGTTGCGCTGGTCGCCCAGCCCATGCGGCGAGCCAGGTGCAGCGCCTCCGCCGAGGCGGGCTCCGGCAGGACAAGGTCCTCCGCTAGTCCGCGCAGCATCCGCAGGCTGTTGATGAGCCGGCGAAAGAAGAGGTCGGCCGCCAGCAGGCTATCGGCCTCGCCACTGCTCAGGACACCCACGGCAGCGAGTGAACGCACGGCCGCGCCAATCTCCGGAGAACGCACGGATTCGTGGCGCGCGCCGTGGCGAACCTGCAGCACCTGCACCACATATTCGCAATCCACCAGGGCGCCGGCGCTGTATTTGGCGTTGCGCGTACCCGCGGCCTTCTCCTGAAACTGCTGGCGGCGCACCTCACCCAGCTCGTCCATCCTGAGCCACGCCTGTTGGTACACGAGCTCGTCGCGCAGGTGCTCCACCTGGCGGCCGAAAGCGGTGTCGCCTGCCACGCCGCGCAGACGGGTGAGCGCCAGCCGCTCCAAGCTATGCGCCTCACCCGTCTGCCCGTAGTAATCCTGAAAAGTCTGCCAGGAGCACTCCAGCGCGGCATTGCGGCCGTAGGGTCGCAGGCGCAGGTCCAGCTGAAATAACCCCTGCTGCTTGGCAGTGATCGACTCCTCGAGCCGCCGCACCAGCGTGCCGAAGAAGGCCGCGCGCCTGGCCCCAATCGGCCCGGCTGCCTTGCCCTCGCCGCCGTACACCAGCAGCAGCTCCAGGTCCGACGCGTAGCCCAGCGCCTGTGCGCCGAACTTACCGAGCCCGAAGATGGCATGTGCCGGCATGTCGCCCTGCCCGCTGGACCCCGCCTTCTCCGCGGTGGTGAGGTCCGCGTACAGTGCGCCTGCCACCGCGCTAATGGCTGCCTCCGCGATGCGTGTCAGCCCGCGAGAGAGGCCCTCCACATCCGCGCTGCCACCCAGGATATAGTCCAGCTCCGCCACGAAGCTGGCGCCGTCCTTGCGCTGGTTGATCGTAGCCAGCTGATGCTCTACGCTCGGTTGCTCGCCGCCCGCTGTCGCGGCCTCAGCGGCGTTGAACCCGGGAGGGTCGAGGGCGGGTTCGGCAGCCGCGCTGGCGGCCCTCGGCAGGTGACGTTGCAGGGCGGCCAGCACATCGTCCACCCGGGGCCGGATGAAGTCGTCCCACAGGAAGTCGCTGGCGCCCAGCAGCCGGGCCAGCAGGGTCATGCCGCGTGGATCCGACAGCACCTCCAGCCAGCGCGTTTGGTCCCGCCCGGCCAGCACGTGCCGCGTAAGCCAGTCGAAGCGCGCGAGCGCCGCGTACGGGTCGGCTGCGCTGCCCAGGAAGTAAGTGAACTGCTTGGTGAGCAGCACCGAGAGGCGGAGTCGCTGTTCCGCGGCCCCGGAGTCGGCCGGCTGCGCCGGCCCCAGCGTGAGGCGATCGTGCACCCGGTGGCCCCGCGTGCGGATGCGCACCGCGTCGATGGTTGTATTCTGCAGCGCCAATGCCGTGCTGAGCGAGTACAGAAAGGCGGGGGTGTCCTCCGAGAGCACTTCCAGTCGGAACTTGCCTGTACTCGCAGCGCGAATGCGCACCTCAGTTTCAAAGGGCGAGGGAGGGCTGGCGGCATCATCGGCAGCGAGACGGTCGACCACCCACTCGTTCACCGTTCGCCGCGCGGCATCGAGCTCATCGCGCTGAACCATTCCGGCCACCGTCTCCACGCGCTGGGCCAACTCAGTGCTCCAGGCGGCGAGGGGCGTGCCGCCGGCCACCTGGCCAGTGACGCGGTCCACAATGCGCTGCCGCCAGAGGCTACCGTCCAGATGGCGGTGCCAGGAGCGCCCCACCCCGCTGCCAGCCGCCTCAACCGGCCGGTAGGTGTAGGCGTCGCCCGAATGCACGTTGAAGCCGAGGCTGGCCAGCACGCCAGCGAGGAGCGACAGCAGCGATGGAGCATCGAAAGCGAGGAAGGTGCAGCTTACCTGGTCGCCGGCCAGAACCTCCACCTGGACCTCGGCCGGGTGCAGGCGGGAGAGGTGGCTGAGCCCCTGAACGTGCCGCGCGATGGCGGGCAGGGCAAAGCTACGGTAGTACGAGGCGCTGAGCCGGTGCAGGTGGCCCTCGATCAGCTCCGGCGGCGCATCGGGTGCGAGGCTCGCCAGCTCAGCAGCAGTGGGACGGGCCAAACTTCCAGCAATAATTGCGTGACTGCCAGTGACAAGCAAACCCGCTTCTCCAGCGGCTGCTGGCTGACGTGAACCGCGGACTCGAAAAAGTTGGCCCGTATCGGATGAGCGGCGGGGAATTGCGCGCACCGAGCTCAAGCCCCTCTCCGGAGCCTGGCCCTGGCCGCGGCATCCTTCCGGCCAGATGTTTCGCCTTGTCGCGCCGCGGCCGGCTGACGAGGCTGCTGCCCTGGCTGCTGGCGACGCTGGCCGTATGGCCGGCCATCTCACGGTTGTTTGAGCCGGGCTTCGTGGCCACGTATGACGGCATTTGGCACTTGAGCCGGCAGATCGAGGTGGACCACTTGGTGCGCCAGGGCACATACCCGCGCTGGCTGCCGGACGCGGGCCTGGGGCACGGCATTCCGCTGTTCAACTATTTCCCGCCGCTCAGCTACCTGCTGGCCGAGGTCCCGGCGCTGGCCGGCTCCAGCTTACCGCTGGCCCTGCAGATCGCGGCGGCAAGCAGCTTTCTCGTGGCCGCTTGGGGCATGTATGCGCTGGCGCGACAGCTGGGGGCTGGCCCCTGGGGCTCGGCCACGGCGGCCGCCCTCTACACCTACATTCCCTTTCATCTGCAGGACCTGTACTCTCGGGGCGCGTTCCCTGAATTGTGGGGCTTGGCCTGGCTGCCCTGGGCGGCCTGGGCGCTGCTCGGGCTGGCGCGCCAGCCCACCTTGCGCTGGTTGGTGGCCGCGGCCGTGTTGGTCGCCGCCACGGTGACATCGCACAACGTGGTGGCTGTGGAGGGTTTACCTCTGGCCGCGCTGCTGGCTGTGGTCATGGCCGCCGGCGTTGCCTGGCGCACAGCCATGTTGCGCGCCGGACTGGGGCTGCTCGCCGGCGCCACCCTCTCGGCCGGCTACTGGCTGCCCGCTCTAGCGGAGCTGAGCCTGGCCCAGGTGCGTCAGCTCGAAGCCCGCTCCTGGCAGGGCAGCACCCTCCCATTGACACAGCTCGTGTCGGGCGATTTCTTTGCGCGCTACGGAGCGCAGACCTACCAGCTGCACCTGCCGCAAGCTCTGCTGCTGCTCATCATGGTTGTGGCACTGGGACTTTTGGCCGCCCGCCGGCGTGAGCGGTGGGCGCCCGCAAGCAGCCTGATCGGTGGACTGGCAATGCTGTTGTTCCTGCTCTCTCGAAGCGCGGTGCCGGTGTGGCAGCACCTTCCGCTGGCCAGCTTCACACAGTTCCCCTGGCGGCTGTTGGTGGTGATCGGCTTGGGCCAGGCAGCGATCGCGGCCTTGCTGGCCGCCTGGTGGAAGCGGAGTGTGCTCGCGCTCATCCCTCTGGTGGCCGTGTTGGCCTGGTCGGCTCTGGGGGAAGTGCCCGCGTCACGCTTCCCCGATCCACTGATCTCCGGCAGCGCCGCGCTGCTGAAGCAGGAGTACGGCAGCGGGTCGGACGGCAAGGTGGTGGACTCCGAGTATCTGCCCACCACGGCCAATCCTCTGGTGTTGAAGTTCGGTCACGGCCCCAGCGTACCCGGCACACCATCTTCGCTGCCGCCTGTGCAGGTGAGTCACTTGCAGGTGGGCCTCAACGCCTGGCAAATGGACGTGTCCGCGCCCGCGCCCACGCACGTGCTGCTGCAGCCCTTCTTCTTCCCTGGCTGGTCCGCCACGGTCGATGGGCGCACGGTGCGCGCCGGGCCGGGCAGCCCGGCTGGCTTCGTTGAACTACCGGTCCCGGCCGGCAGCCATCACCTGGCCCTGTGGTACGCGGACACACCTCTGGAACGCTGGGCTGCCTGGCTGAGCCTGGCGGCGCTGGGGCTGTGCGTGGCGGCGCTGGCTGGCCCGTGGCGAGGGGCTTCGCTCGCTTTGAGAGGCGGGGCCGGCCCGCACGGCCCCCCTGCATTCAGCCGGCGAGCCCGTGCTGGCGCGACGGTAGGGCTGGCTGGGTTGGCGCTGGCAATTGCCGCGGCCGCCGTTGCCTCGGCTCGGCAACCGTCAACCGCCGCCCTGGCCGCGGCGCGCTGGAGCCCGCCAGCGGGCGATCGGCTGCTGGCCACCACGCCACCGCGGTTGACGAACGCCGGGATCGCCGTGGCGCTGTACTGGCT
>JBOGTU010000032.1:0-13746 GCA_050695655.1 Chloroflexota bacterium
GGCCGGCGGCATGTGCCGCCCGGCCCCAGCCATGGGGGTCAGCGCAAGCCGAGAAGGCGAGCGGCGTTCTCTTTGAAAATGAGCGGCTTCACTTCGTCGCGGAAGTTAGCCGCGGGTAGATCGGCCATCCAGCGATCCGGCGTGATCATCGGGAAGTCGGAGCCGAACAGCACCTTGCCCTTGATGAGCGTGTTGCCGTAGTGGACCAGCTCCTGAGGGAAGTACTTGGGCGACCAGCCTGACAAGTCGATGTACACCTTGGGCTTGTGCACTGCCACGGAGAGTGCCTCGTCCTGCCAGGGCACCGAGGGGTGGGCCATGATGATCGCCAGGTTGGGGAAGTCCGCGGCCACATCGTCCAGGAACATGGGGTTGCCGTATTTGAGCTTGATGCCACCGCCGCCTGGCCGGCCGGCACCCACAGCGGTTTGCCCCGTGTGGAACAGGGCTGGCAAGCCGGCGGCTTCGATGACCTTGTACAGCGGGTAGAACGCCTCGTCGTTGGGGAAGTAGCCGCCTCCGGGCGGATGGAACTTGAAGCCCTTGATGCCCATGTCAATGAAGCGCTTGGTGTCCTCGACCGCGTCCTTGCCGCGCTTGGGATCCGTCCACGCGAAGGGGATGAGCACGTCGCTGTTGCGCTCGGCAGCCTCCATAAGCGTTTGGATGCCTCCGCTGGGCCTTTGCGGGGTGCTGTCATTGCCGAAGATGCAGAAGGCCATTTTCCGCTCACGGTAGTAGGCGGCCGTCTCATCGTAGGTCATGAACTTGATGGCCGATGGCGGTGCGTTGCCACCGCGCTGGCCGGGCGCCGCCTCGCCGGTGTAGCCCGGCGGTGGCAGGTTGGGATGCACGTGCACGTCGATCGCGTCGAGCTTATCGACGTCGATCTTCAGGGTGAAGGCCATCCGATATGCAGCTCCTCGTTCTGTTAGGTGGCCGCCGTCACATGCCGGCAGGCCAGCTCGCGTTGCCTCATTATGGGGCAACCGCCTCAGCACCCACCATCCGCTGGCGAATGCGCCGGCCGTGCCAAGCCGCGTGATGGATCGTCGCGGCTACGTTTTGTTGGTCACAGCCATATACAGCGGTTTGCTTCTAGCTCATCGGACCATCGCGGACGGCGCATTCCTGTTTAGGATTCGTGAAAACATCTTGGCGGTGAGGAGCGGGCGATGCGCGGCGTACGAGTGCTGGTTGGGACACGCAAGGGCGCGTTTGTGCTGACGTCGGATGAGGGGCGCGAGCGGTGGCAGGTGAACGGGCCTCACTTTGCCGGCTGGGAGATGTACCACCTCAAAGGCTCGCCGGCCAACCCTGATCGTGTGTATGCATCGCAGTCCAGCGGCTGGTTCGGCCAGGTGCTGCAGCGCTCGGACGATGGGGGCAAGAACTGGGCGCCCGTGGGCAATCAGTTCACCTATGAGGGTGACGCCGGCACCCACCTGTGGTACGACGGCACGCCGCGTCCGTGGGAATTCAAGCGCGTGTGGCACCTGGAGCCCTCACTCACCGAGCCCGACGTGGTGTACGCGGGCGTGGAAGACGCGGCGCTGTTTCGGTCCGACGATGGCGGCCAAACGTGGGACGAGCTGCCCGGGCTGCGC
The DNA here is from genome assembly GCA_050695655.1 of Chloroflexota bacterium. Taxonomy (GTDB): domain Bacteria; phylum Chloroflexota; class JAJPGV01; order JAJPGV01; family JAJPGV01; genus DATKQD01. The sequence goes on from JBOGTU010000032.1 coordinate 1,608, forward strand.
AAGCACACGTCCGGCCCCAGGTGGCAGCCGGGCGCGGGCGGCATGTGCCTGCACACGATTCTTCTGGACCCCAGCCAGCCGAGCCGCATGTACACCGCCATCTCCGCCGCGGGTGCCTTCCGCACCGATGATGGCGGCCGCACCTGGCAGCCCATCAATCGCGGACTGAATTCGGCCCAGCTGCCGGACCCCACGGCCGAGGTAGGCCACTGCGTGCACCGGCTGGCCATGCACCCCTCGCGGCCCAACGTGCTGTTCATGCAAAAGCACTGGGACGTGATGCGCACGGACGACGCGGGCGAGAACTGGCACGAGATCAGCGGCAACCTGCCCACGGATTTCGGCTTCGCGATCGACGTGCATGCGCACGACCCGGAAACGGTGTACGTGGTGCCCATCAAGAGCGACTCGGAGCACTTCCCGCTGGACGGCCAGCTGCGCGTGTACCGCAGCAAGAGCGGCGGCAACGACTGGGAGCCGCTCACCAAAGGCTTGCCGCAGCGGGACTGCTATGTGAATGTGCTGCGCGATGCCATGGCAGTCGATGCACTCGACTCCTGCGGCGTGTACTTTGGCACAACCGGCGGCCAGGTCTATGGCTCGCGGGATGGCGGCGACAGCTGGGACGCCATTGTGCGCGATCTGCCAGCCGTGCTGTCAGTGGAGGTGCAAACCCTGCCATGATCCGGCTGGCGCTGCCGGCCCACTTGCGCACCCTGGCACGGGTGGAGGGCGAGGTGCTGCTGGACGTGCCTGGCCCGCTCACCCAGCGCACGCTGCTCAGCGCGCTGGAGGCGCTTTACCCCATGCTGCGCGGCACTATTCGCGACCAAACCACGGAACGGCGACGCGCCTTTATCCGCTTCTTCGCCTGCCAGGAAGACCTGTCCAACGAAGCGCCGGACGCCGCGCTGCCCGACGCCGTGGCCGAGGGCCGAGAGCCGTTCCTGGTGGTGGGCGCGATGGCCGGGGGATGAGATGTGGCATGGAGTTGGTGCCGGGCTGAGTGGCCGCTAGAATCAAAAGCTGACGCAGCCGCTCGCGGCGGCGCCACCATCACGGAGGGATAGCCTAGTCGGTCTAAGGCGGTCGCCTGCTAAGCGATTGTGGGCCCTTAAAGCCCACCGTGGGTTCGAATCCCACTCCCTCCGCACAGAAGCGCGAACATCACAGGCCGCTCGATGGGCGTCCTCCTTCAGCCTGGTACACTAAATGGCGCCCAACGGGGGGCGGACTATGGAAGTTCGTGCGAGGGTGACACCAACTTGCCGGCTCACTACATCGGGGTAGGGCTTTTCATCGTGGTGGGAATCGCCTTTGGCGGCGGCACGTTTCTCGTGGCCGGACTGCTGAGGCCGAACAACCCCAACCCGGTGAAGCAGGAGACATACGAATGCGGCGCGCCGCTCATTGGGGACGCGCGCGACCGCTTCAACGTCCGCTACTACGTGGTGGCCATGCTCTACCTGGTGTTCGACCTAGAGGTCGTGTTCCTGTATCCCTGGGCGGTGCAGTACGACAAGCTGGGCGTGTTTGGATTGCTGGAAATGGTTGTGTTCGTTGCCATTCTGCTGGTGGGCTACTTCTATGCCTGGAAGAAGGGTGCGCTCGAGTGGGTCTAGCGCCGGACGATCTGCTCAACCGGCTCGCCGGCCAGTTTCCTGATGCAGTGCTCGAACGGGTGGTGGCCCGGGGAGATGCCACCGCGCTGATCGATCCCGCCCGCCTACTGGAAATGGCGACTTTCTGCCGCGACGATGCCGCGTTGCAATTCGATCACCTGTCCGACATCGCAGCGGTGGATTGGCCGCAACGGCTCGACCGGTTCGACCTGGCATACCACCTGTACTCCATTCCGCTCAACCACCGGCTGCGGCTCAAGCTGCACCTGTCGGAAGGCCAAGCGGTGGAAAGCGTCACCGGCGTGTGGCCGGCCGCGGACTGGCTGGAGCGCGAGGTGTGGGATTTGATGGGCGTGTCGTTTGCACACCACCCAGACCTCCGGCGCATCATGATGTGGGACGACTACCCGTTTCATCCGCTGCGCAAGGAGTTTCCCACCGAAGGCGAGCCGGACCAGCCGGAGGACTATCACGTGGTGTTTCCGCCGGGCGTGCGCGCCCATGGTTGAGTTTCACTTGCCCGTGGGAGGGTGCCATGGAGAGTGACGTTCGCCTGATGGATCCTGCCCAGGCGCACGGCATCATGGTGGAGAGCGTGGTCGAGACGTCGCCCGGCCACAGCGACATGACTATCAACATGGGGCCGCAGCATCCCAGCACGCACGGTGTGCTGCGCGTGGTTCTGGACCTGGAGGGCGAGAACATCGTCAACTCCACGGTGCACATCGGTTACCTGCACCGCGGCATCGAGAAGCTGGCGGAGTCGCGCACCTACACGCAGATCATCCCGCTCACGGACCGCACGGACTACACGGCGGCCATGACGGGCAACCAGGGGCTGGTGGTGGCCGTGGAACGGCTCATGGAGCTGCAGGTGCCGCCGCGTGGGCGCTACGTGCGCACCATGGTGGCTGAGCTGCAGCGCCTGGCATCGCACCTCATCTGGCTGGGCACGCACGCCATGGACATTGGCGCCATGTCCGTTTTCCTGTACTGCTTTCGCGAGCGAGAGATGATCCTCGATTTCTTTGAGGAGCTGTCGGGCGCGCGGTTGACCTACAGCTACTACCGGGTTGGCGGGGTGATGGGTGACGCATCGCCGGACCTGCTGAAGCGCGTGTATGACTTCACCGAGTACTTCGCGGATCGCTTGGCCGAGAGCGAGGCGCTGCTCACCGAGAACGACCTGTGGCTGGTGCGCACCCAGGGCGTGGGCATCATCTCCGCCAAGGACGCGGTCGCGGTGGGGCTCACGGGGCCCTCGTTGCGCGGCTCCGGCGTGGCCTACGACATCCGCAAGGCAGAGCCCTACGATGCCTACGCCGATATGGCGTTCGACATTCCCACCTGGGAAAGCGGGGATGTGTTCGGCCGCTATATGGTGCGCATTGAGGAGATGAAGCAGAGCGTGCGCATCATCCGCCAATGCATCGAGCGTATGCCGGACGGCCCCGTATCCGTGCAGGATTCGCGCGTTACTCCGCCCAGGCGCGAGGTGTCGATGACGCACATGGAGTCCATGATCAACCACTTCATGTGGAATATCCACAGCTTTTCCGCGCCCAAGGGTGAGGTGTACAGCGCCATTGAGGCACCCAAAGGTGAGCTGGGCTACTACATCGTGAGCGACGGCGGCAACCACCCCTACCGGCTGCGCATCCGGCCGCCCAGCTTCTGCAATCTGCAGGCGCTGTCGCGCATGGTGAAGGGCCACATGATCGCGGACGTGGTGGCCATCATCGGCTCCATAGACATCGTTCTGGGCGAAGTGGACCGGTGAGCGAGCACGAGGCCACAGCCGACCACGCCATCGATCCGGCCGAAGTGGGCAAGATGGTGGAGGAGCACCGCTGGCGCCGCGGCGCCGCCCTCACGGTGCTGGAAGCGGTGCAGCACCGGTACGGCTGGGTGTCGTACGAAGCCATCGTGCACATCAGCCGGCTCACGGACTGGTCGCCCTCGTACCTCTACGGCATCGTGACTTATTACGACGAGTTCCGCATAACGCCGCCCGGCGTCATCGCCGTGGCCATCTGCAATGGCTCGGCCTGTGCGCTGAATCGCGAGGACAAGATTCTGGAGGCGCTGGAAGACGCGCTGGGCATCAAGGAGCTTGCCGACGCCTCGCCGGATGAGCTGTTCACCCAGAACAAGTTCGGCTACGTGACGGACGATGGCAAAGTGGTGCTGCGCAAGGCCGACTGCATCGGCTGCTGCCAGCTGGCGCCGGTGGTGCGTGTGGGGACCGAAACCATGGTGGGGCTGCTCACGCCGGACACCACCCGGGAGCGAGTGCAGGCGGCGCTGGTGGAGGCCGGCGTGGGCATGCCCAGCTCCAGCCGCGGCACACGAGCGCCGGGAGACCAGTTTCGCGTAGGAAATCTGCGGTGAGGCTGAGCGAGGAGGCGGGCAGGCCGTGATGTACGCTGAGCTGAAGCAGCAGGCCGATGCGCGCTGGCAGGAGAAGACGCACCAGCGCCGCACGCGGGTCATTTTGTGCGAGTCCGCGCCCGATTACGACAACGGTGGCCGCCGCATGAAGGCGGCGCTGGAAGCCGAAATCGCGAGGCGCTCGCTGGACGTGTCACTCGAACGCACGGGCAACTTCGGCATGGACTGGAAGTCGCCGCTGGTGACGGTCATCAAGCCGGGCAAGGTGCCGGTGTGGTACGGGCCGGTGCTGGCGGAGGATGTCCCCGCCTTTGTGGAAGAGGTCATCGCAGGCGAGCGGGTGAACACGCCGCTGGCCCTGTTCGCTGAGAGCGACGTGCCCTATCAGGACGTGCAGCCGCTGAGCACGTTGCCCTGGTTTGCCGTGCAGCAGCGGGTGATCATGGAGCACTGGGGGCACCTCGATCCAGAGAGCATCTGGGACTACATCGCCAACGGCGGCTACGCCCCGCTGCAGAAAGTGATGTCCGGCGCGATGACGCCAGAGCAGGTGATTGAGGAGCTCAAGGCATCCGGCCTCACGGGCCGAGGTGGCGCGTACTTCCCCACGGGTGTGAAGTGGGAGGGCGCGCGGCGCGCGCGGCGTGCCCCCAAGTTCGTGATGTGCAACTGCGAGGAGGGCGAACCGTCCATTTACAAGGACCGGCGGCTGCTCGAGAGCAACCCTCATCAACTGATCGAGGGCATGCTGCTGTGCGCCTTCGTCATCGGCGCGCACAAGGGCTACTGCTACATCGGCGAGCACCCGGTGGCGCGGCTGCGCTTCGCCGAGGCGCTGCGCCAGGCAAATGAGGTGGGCGTGCTCGGCAACAACGTGCTGGGCTTTGACTTTGAGTGCGACATTGAGATCCGCCACGGCGCCGGCTCCTACGTGTCCGGCGAGTCGTCCGCCATGCAGGCCTCGATCGAAGGTGGGCGGGCCATGCCGCGCGTGAAGCTGGCCCGTTCGGTGGAGTCGGGCCTGTGGGAGCTGCCGACGTGCGCCAACAACGTGGAGACGCTGGCCTTCACCCCGCTCATCGCTGAGAAGGGTGGGGCCTGGTTCACCGGAATCGGCAATGGCGGCAGCAAGGGCATGACCGGCACCAAGATGTATTCGCTCACGGGGCATCTGGTGGATGCCGGCCTGGTTGAGGTACCCTTTGGTCTGCCTGTGCGCCACTTCGCGGAGGAGTTGTGCGGCGGGACGCGCTCGGGCAAGCCCGTTAAGACGGTTATCTTCGGCGGCCCCACGGGTGGGCCGATCCCACCGGCGCTGTTCGATACGCCGGCCGACCCCCACCACTGCGGCGAGATCGGCGTGCTGGCGTTTGGCGCGGGCGGGGTCATCGTGCTGGATGAGTCGGCCTGTCTGGTAGATACGGTCAAGTACTTCATGGCCTTTATGGAGAACCAGTCCTGTGGAAAGTGCACCCCCTGCCGTATCGGCTGCCACGAACTGCTGCTGACGTTGCAACGCATATCGGAGGGCCGCGGCACGGCGGCAGACGTACTGACGCTGGAGGACATGGGCGATCAGGTGGCCAAGCTCTCCATCTGCGGGCACGGCCAGGCGGCGCCGTACCCCGTGTTCATGGTCATCCAGCACTGGCGGGAGGAGCTTGATGCGCACATCGATGGCAAGCGCTGCCCGGCTGGCGTGTGCAAGATGACGCCGGCGGAGGAAATTGGTCAGGGCGGCTACTTGCTGATGCAGCCGGTGCGTGTGCATTGAGCACCGCGGCCGCTCCCCGAATGATGCAGCCTGAGTTGAGGACAGGGCGTGGCTAAGCTCACCATCGACGGGCGCGAGGTAGAGGTGCCCTCCAATGCATCGATCCTGGAGGCCGCCCGCAAGCTGGATGTGAATATCCCCACCTACTGCTGGGACCCTCGGATGAAGCCGTTTGGGGCCTGCCGGCTGTGCATGGTGGAGGCGAATGGCCGGCTGGTTGCCTCGTGCTGCACGACCGTGCGCGACGGCATGGCTGTGCTCACGGCCACCCCGGACTGCCTGAAGTCGCGCCGAGAGATGGTGGCCTATCTGCTGGTGCACCACCCGCTGGACTGCCCCTACTGTGACAAGTCCGGCGATTGCGAACTGCAGCAGCGCACGTATGAGATGGGTATTGGCGAAGTGCCGGTGCGCGACGAGAAGGTGGTGGTCCCGGTGGACTTTCACCATCCCGTGGTTGAACCATTCCTGACGCGCTGCATCGTGTGCGGCAAGTGCGTGCGGGTGTGCGATGAGATTCGAGGCGAGGGCGCGATCGAGATGGTGAACCGCGGCTTCGAAACCGTGGTGGATACAGTGTTCGGGCAGCCCCTGGAATGCACCTCGTGCGGCGAGTGCATCGAGATCTGCCCAGTGGGCGCGCTCACCAGCAAGGTATTCAAGTTCCACAACCGCGCCTGGCAGATGCAGAAGACGCACACCACCTGCAACTACTGCAGCGTGGGCTGCACCATGGACCTGGAGCACTTCAAGGGGCAGGTGCGGCGCGTGCGGGCGCACCCCGGCTACGGCCTGAACGATGGCTTTTTGTGTGCGCTGGGTCGCTTCGGATACGACTTCATCCACCATCCGGATCGCCTCACCGCGCCCATGGTCCGGCGGGACGCGGGCTTGGAGCCGGCCTCGTGGGAGGAGGCACTTGAGGCAGCCGCGGATCGACTGGCGCAGATTGCCCGGCACAACAGCCAGGCCATCGGTGTGATCGGGTCGCGGCGCATCAGCAACGAGGACGCCTTCGTGCTGCAGAAGTTTGCGCGCGAGGGGCTGGGTACACCGAACGTGGACCAGGCCGGCCGGCTGGATGACTGGCCCGCGCTGAAGGCGCTGCTGGACGCGGGCATCGAGCCCGTGCACGATCTGAACGCCAACCTGGCCAAGGCCGAAGTGATCGTGGTGGTGGGCGATGCGAGCCAGGCGGCCGACATTGCCAGCGTGAAGATGCAGAATGCCTCGCGCTATGGCGGCGCCACGCTGATCGTCATCAACCCCTACCGCACGCAGCTCTCCAAGTGGAAGTCGATCGATCTGCGCGTCGCACCCGGCCAGGAAGCGGCGGCGCTCTCGGCCCTCGCCGCCGTGGTGGCGCGGCTCCCCCGCCTGGCACCGAAGCTGGCGGAGGGAGAGACGGCGCCGGCTGATCCGGCTATTGAGGGCGAATTGCCCCCGGCGGCCAGCGGCCACGGGCTGAGCGAGGCCGCGGTTCGCCAGGCGGCCGAGGCGCTGAACGGCGCGCAAACGGTGCTCTTCGCCTTGTGCAGCGGGCACTGGCTGCGCGGCCGGGCGGGGAACGTGGCCGCCGCGCTGGCGAACCTGGTCCTCTCGCGGGGCAGGCTGAGCGGTTTGGGCAACGGGCTGGTGTTCCTGCCGGAGAAGAACAACTCCATGGGCAGCATCGACGCCGGCTTGCTGACCGACCTGCTGCCTGGGCGGCGTCCTGCGCCACGGCCTGGCCTGGCCTTTGGCGACATGCTGCGCGGCGACCAAGGCTTGGAAGCGCTGTACGTGGTGGGCGAAAACCTGGACGATCGCCTGCCGGACGTGCCATTTCTGATTGTGCAGGACATCCTGCTCTCCGAAACTGTGCGCCGCGCGGATGTGGTGTTCCCGGCCAGCAGCTATGCGGAGCGCCAGGGCACGTTCACCAATTTCGAAGATCGCGCGCAGTGGTTCAACCGCGCCATCCCACCGGTGGGGCAATCCCGCCCAGACTGGCAGATCACAGCCGAGCTGGGCCGCCGTGTGGCCCAGAAGCTGGGACGTGAAGCCGCGGGCTTTGGTTACACCAGCGCGGCTCAGCTGACGCGTGAGTTTGAGGCGCTGTCTGGCCACGTGCCGGCGGGAGCGCCGCCGGCCACGGTTTCGCCCAGCGCCAACGCAGTGTTGCCGGTGCTCGCGACGGCCATCCACCAGGCGCGGGTGGCGACGGCGCCCCCCAGCAAGCCCACGGCGCCGGGCGATTCGCGTTTCACGGGCCACGTCATCGGCGGGCTGGAGACGCCCGGGCGAGACAGCGCGGCCACGCTGCGCTATCAGCCGGTGCAGGCGATGCCAGTGGTGGCGACGGACGCAGCGCATCCCCTGTTGCTGGTGGCTGCGCCGCAACGCTGGGTTTCGGGCAGCACCTCGCGCTTCGCGGCTGGACTGGTGGGGTTGTATCCTGAGGCGCTGATAGTGCTTGGAATGGAGGATGCCGCTCGCCTGGGTGTGGCCGAGGGCGACGCGGTGCGCGTAACGTCCGCCGGGGGCGGCGTGCTGATGCGCGTTGAGGTGGATACGGGCGTTCCCGCCGGCGTAGCGCTGGTGCCGGGGTATGCGCAGCCTGGTTTGGCGGTGAGTGAGGGCGCTGCGGCGCCTCGCGTGCTGGGCGATGGCGGTGGTCCGGTGGCCGTGAGCATTGAAAAGCGGGATGAGCGGGCGCTCGGATTTGCCGGGTTCAACGCGGAGCCGGCACTCGCATGACCGCCATCTCAGTGCTCATCATCCTCGCCAAGATCGTCATCGTTCTGCTGGCCATCAGCATGGCCGCCTACTTCAACATCTACTTCTTTCGCAAAGAACTGGGTCGCATGCAGGGCCGCATGGGCCCGAACCGGGTGGGCCCGGAGGGCCTGCTGCAGTCCATGGCCGATGCCGTGAAGCTGCTGAGCAAAGAAGACCTTGTGCCGGCAGGGGCGGATCGCTTCCTGTTCAAGATCGCGCCAGTGCTGATGATCGTGCCGGTGGCCGTGGCCTTCGCGGTGATTCCCTTCAGCGACAACTGGGGCTTTGGCAAGACCATCCTGCACCCGGTCATCTCCAACACCAACGTGGCCATCCTGGTAGTGCTGGCGGCGTCGTCCATGGCGGTGTACGGCGTGGTGATGGGCGGCTGGGCGTCCAATAACAAATACGCCATGATGGGCAGCCTGCGGGCCTCCGCGCAGCTCATCTCTTATGAGGTGACGCTGGGGCTGTCGGTGCTGGGCGTGATCATGATCTCGCACAGCCTCAACCTGGGCGACATTGTGGCGGGCCAGCAGGGGCCAACCTTCCTGAACTGGTACATCATCCGGCAGTTTCCGGCGTTCCTCATCTTCTTCGCCGGCATCATGGCGGAGTCGGCCCGGCCACCGTTCGACCTGCCCGAAGCAGAATCGGAACTGGTAGCCGGCTACCACATCGAGTATTCCGGCGCCCGCTTCTTTGTGTTCTTCATGACGGAATTGAGCTCCATGCTGCTGTGGAGCTGTGTGGCCGTTCTGCTGTTTTTCGGCGGCTGGCTGCCGCCCTTCGGTTTCCTGGCGTTCATCCCGGGCTGGCTGTGGTTCATCCTGAAGGTGTACGCGCTCATCTTCACCATCTTCTGGGTAGGCGCCACATGGCCCCGCATCCGGTACGACGAGCTCATGGCGCTGAACTGGAAAGTGCTGCTGCCAGTGGGGCTGGCGAATCTGTTCGTTGTGGCCATCTGGAAAGTCGTGGCGCGAAGCCTGGGGTTGGGGATCTCGTGATGCCGAAGCTGCCATTAGCGCCCATGATCGAAGGCCTCAAGGTGACGCTGGAAAACTTCTTTCGCCAGCCATCCACCATCCAGTACCCCGAGCAGCGGCGGCCGGAGAAGGCGCGCGAGCGCGGCATGCCGGTGCTGCGCAGCTTCCCTGATACAGGCGAATGCCGCTGCATCGCCTGCGGCCTGTGCGAGGTGGTGTGTCCCGGGCACTGCCTTGAGGTGCACGCGCAGGAGGAGGGCGGCGACCGGCGGGTGCGCATCCTGCGCGAGTACATCCTGGATGTGTCGCACTGCCTCATGTGCGGCTACTGCGCCGCGGCCTGCCCGGTGGAAGCGGTGGTCATGAGTGACATCCAGGACTTCGCCGGGTACAGTCGGCGCAACATGATCCTGCACCTCACGGAGCTCATGGAACTGGGGCAGCGGTTCGAGCCCAACTACCAGGCCACTAAGGGTGCCGCGGAGTTTCGCCTGCCTGAGCCCGACTCGGTGGAGGGCCGCGCCATGGAAGACAAGCCGGCCGGCGCGGCGGAGGGTCCGGTGTCAGTTCCGGTGCGGGAGAAGACGTTCTGATGAACTCCAGCACAGCCATTTTCATCATCCTGGCGGCCATCGCGGTGGTGTCGGGTTTGAATGTCATCTTCCGGCGCAATCCGGTGCACAGCGCGGTGTTTCTGGCCTTCACCATCGTATGCATCGCGGGCATGTTCATCCTGCTCAACGCGGAGTTCATCGCCGCCATCGAAGTCCTCATCTACGCCGGCGCCATCATCGTGCTGTTCCTGTTCACCATGATGCTGCTGGACATTCGCGGAGGCATGGCCGGGCGACAGCTCCAGGGCCAGTACAAAATCGCCTTGCCCGTGGCCATTCTGCTGCTGGTGGCGCTGGGTGCCGTGGCCATCGGCACGGTGCAGCTCACAGGTTTGCCCGCGGCGAACGTCTCCAGCGCCGCGGCGGCGCAGGTTGGCAGCGTGCAGAACCTGGGCCAGGAGCTGTACTCGAACTTCCTGCTGCCGTTCGAAGTCGCCTCGCTGGTGCTGACGGTGGGGCTGGTGGGCGCCATTGGCCTGGCCGGCCGCGGCCCGGAGGACGCCGGCGAAGCGGAGCGTGTGAAAGACGCGGCGGCCTTTGATGCGGAGTTGCGGGAGGCGGAGCAGGTGGGTGAAATGCACATCCCGGAGGACATTCTGCCGGCGGCGAGCCAGCACTGATGCCCATACCGCTTAACTACCTGCTGGCGACGGCGGCGGTGCTGTTCATGACCGGCCTGGCGGGCGTGATCCTGCGGCGCAACCTGCTCATCATCTTCATGTCCATTGAGCTCATGCTCAACGCTACGAACCTGAACCTGGTGGCCTTCAGTCGCTACCTGGGCAATGTCAACGGCCAGATATTCGTGTTCTTCGTGCTGGTTGTGGCCGCGGCCGAGGCGGCCGTGGGGCTGGCCATCATCGTGGCCCTGGTTCGGCACTACAAGGACAGTCTTAACGCCGACGATTTCAATCTGTTGAAGGGCTGATCAGCGCGCTTATGGGTCCAATCTGGTTGATACCGGTGGCGCCGCTGGCGGCGGCAGCCATCAACGGCATCTTTGGCAAGAAAATCGGCAAGCTGACGGCAGCCGTTGCCATCGCGGCGCTGTGCATCGCCCTGGGCGAGTCGTTTTACGTGCTGGCGCAGGTGCTGGGTGGCGCGCGTGCGGACGCGGCTTTCTACACCTGGATTCCGGTGGGCAAGTTCCAGGTGTCGATCGGCTACCTGGTCGATCCGCTGACGGTGATCATGCTCCTGGTGGTGACTGGCGTGTCCACGCTGGTGCACATCTACTCCGTGGGCTACATGGAGCACGATCACTCCTTCTGGCGCTTTTTCGCCTACTTACCGCTGTTCACCTTCTTCATGCTGGTGCTGGTGCTGGCCAACAACTTCCTTCAGATGTTCGTGGGCTGGGAAGGCGTGGGGTTGAGCAGCTACTTGCTCATCGGCTTCTGGTACGACCGCAAGTCCGCGGTTGACGCCGCCAACAAAGCCTTCATCGTGAACCGCGTGGGCGATTTCGGTTTCACGGTGGCCGTGATCCTGATCTGGACGACCTTTGGCACGCTCGGCTTTGCCGATGTGTTCAAGGCCGCGCCTGGGGTGAATACCGCCTTCCTCACAGGCATCACCCTGCTGCTGTTCGTCGGCGCGTGCGGTAAGTCCGCGCAGATACCGCTGTACACCTGGCTGCCGGATGCGATGGAGGGCCCCACGCCCGTGTCCGCGCTGATCCACGCGGCCACTATGGTGACGGCGGGCGTGTACATGGTGGCGCGCTGTTATCCCATGTTCATCCACACGCCGCTCACGCTGTCAGTGGTGGCCTGGATCGGGGCGATCACGGCGATCTTCGCTGCCAGCATCGCATTGACGCAGAATGACATCAAGCGGGTGCTGGCGTACTCCACTGTCAGCCAGCTGGGGTACATGTTCCTGGCGCTGGGCGTCGGTGCGTTTGGCGCCGGAATCTTCCATTTGATGACCCACGCCTTCTTCAAAGCGCTACTCTTCCTGGGTTCGGGCAGTGTGATCCACGCCATG
>JBOGTU010000033.1:0-7909 GCA_050695655.1 Chloroflexota bacterium
GTGTGATGGTGGGCCACCCCAATGAAGGCGATGTTCACCGTCGGCCCTTCAAATTCACACCAGGACCCGCGACCCAGGAGCCAAGCGCATCAACGGCGTACGGCGCGCACCTCGTAGCCGGCGGCTATGCTGGGCGTGATGTCCGCGTACACGCTGCGCTGCAGGTTACTGGTATGGCCGGTGACCGCGCGGTTCTGCCACTCGCTGGCAGGGCGGATGCGCAGGTACTCGGGCGAATCCAGCACGGCTGGCGACTCCAGACCATAGAGGGCGAGGTACCTGGGCGCACCCTCCAGGGCGCGGTAGCGGCGGCCCCACAGCACGCCAGGCACGGCCAGGCGCTCAGGAAAGTGCTCCTCGTTGTACCAGCGGTTGATCTCGGCCTCATGAGCCGGGTCGAAGTCCATGGCTGCCAGCAGCAGGCCGCCACCCAGTTTCAGCTCGTCGCCCATCTGGTGCTCCATCCTCTTTTTTGGGGCAGTCTACTCCACGTGGCGATGCCCCCGAAGTCATCACGTAGTGGGGACTTCGCCGCCATCCACCACCAGGGACTGGCCGGTGATGAAGGACGCGCGCGGGGAGGCCAGAAAGGCAACGGCGTCGGCCAGCTCCTCCGGGCGGCCCACGCGGCCCATGGGGATGCCGAGCACGGCGTCCGCGCGGACGGCTTCGCGGCTGATACCGCGGGCCGCGGCCGTGCTGGACTCGATTTCGAACAAGCGATCGGTCGCGATGCGACCAGGCAGCACACAGTTCACCCGGATGCCACTGGGCGCCAGGTCCACCGCCAGCGCCTTGGCCATGCCATCCACCGCCGAGCGCACCGACGCTGAGAGCATGAGGTTGGCGATGAGGCCCGGCGCACGCACGCCAAAACCGGTGAGGTACACCAGCGCCCCACCGCCGTTGCGCTGCATGGCCGGCACCACCAGCCGGGTGAGGCGCACGGCCGAGAGCAGCAGCAGGTCCACCGCGGCCTGCCACTGCTGTTCGGACAGGTCGGCAAAGTGCCCTGGAGCCGGACCACCGGAGTTGGAGACGAGCACGTCTACTCGGCCGAAGTGATCCAGCGCCCGGGTCACGAACTCCTGGCATCCTTCCGTCGTGGCCACGTCCGCGGTAACCGGCAGCAGGGTGCCCGGAAAGCTTGCCGCCAGCCGCTGCGTCGCGGCCGAAATCGCCGCCGCATCGCGGCTGCAGAGCGCCACGCGCGCCCCTTCTCGGGCGAAGGCTTCGGCGATGGCGTAACCCAACCCGCGGCTGGCGCCGCTCACCAGCGCCACTTTGCCTGCCACCCCTAGATCCATCGAGAACGCGCGCGCGTTTAGGTGTCGGCCAGGCCAGGCAGCAGATGCACGGTCATCACGCCGGCCTCCAGATTCACATCGCGGATCACCTCTGGCGTGGCCGGCAGCAGCACTTCGGGCCCCTCGCCCTTCACTACGTACACGTCGTTGGCGCCCGTCTGCAGCACTTCGGTGAGCCTGCCCAGCGTGCGCCCATCGTCCGATTCGACGCGCAGCCCGGTGAGCTGGAACAAGTAGAACTCGCCCTCCGCCAGCGGTGCCAGATCGTCGCCGGGCACCTGCGCATGGCGGCCGGCCAGCTCCAGTGCCGTTTCGCGATCGTCCACGCCCTGCAGCTTCAGCACCAGCTGGCCCTTCTGCCGCCGGCTGGCGGTGATCGGGAAGGCCGCCTCCTTGCCTTCTACGAACAGCGTTCTGCCAGGAGCAAAGCGATCCGGGAAGCTGGTCTGCGGCATAAGACGCACCTCACCGTGCGTGCCGAAGGCGGCCACGATGCGGCCTACCACGAGCCAGCGTGGCGCGGGGTTCATGGGACGAGCCGGAGGTTTCCCCGGCAACATGCCGCGACGGCCGGCGGGATTGCCCAGGAGCTCGCGTTCCAGGCGAAGTGGCTGCTGCCGGGGGCTGGTCGACGGCCGCCCATGGCTTTCCGGCCCAACGTCTGGGCTGGGATTAGACGATCTCGAGGACTACGCGCTTACCCTCTTTGGCAGCCGCGACCTTCAGCAGCATGCGCAGGGCGTGCGCGGTGCGGCCACCTTTCCCGATGACCTTTCCCATGTCCTCGGGCGCCACGGTGAGCTCCACAATGGTGCGCCGGCCAGAGTCGATCTCCTCCACCTTCACTTCGTCCGGTTGGGACACGAGGTTCTTGGCCAGGTACTCCACCAGTTCCTGCACGCGCTGCTATTCCTCCGCGGCCTTGGCTGCGCGCGAGGCGCGCGCCCGCGTAGCCTTGGGCTTCTCCGCCGCCGGCTCCTTGGGCTTAGCGGCGGCGCGGCCACGACGCGCTGGGGCTGGCGCCGCTTCGGCTACGGCCTCAGCCGGCTCCGCGGCGACCGCCGCGACCTCGGCGCGCGGTGGGCGCACCAGGCGTGCGGGAGCGGTGCGAGCCGGACGAGGAGCGTGCTTCTCGCGCACCAGTTTGGCCGGCACCTGCGCCACAGCACGCTTCTTGGCGTCCTCATACGCGGTCATCACGCCGGCTTTGGTCAGCAGGCCGCGGGCGGTTTCCGATGGCTGGGCGCCCGTCTTGAGCCAAGCCACAGCCTTCTCGGGATCGACCTTCAGGGTAAACGGATCGGTCAGGGGGTTGTAGTGGCCCAGCACGGCAATAGCCTTCCCGTCACGCGGGGTATGCGAATCGGCAACCACAATACGGTAGCTGGCCTGCTTCTTCGCGCCTACACGCGTCAGGCGAATCCTCAAACTCACAAGCGCGAAGTATACACGCGAGGAGCGCGAGCGGAGCGACACACGCACCCACGCGCGCATTACAGCGAAGACAGGATGATGGTAGCCTTAGGCAAGCAGCGCGCGCTGGCCCGATTTGTGCGGAGCCCGGCGTAGCCCCATACGTTCCTCGACCGGAGGTAGTCATGGCTTTGTTGTCCCCATCGCGTGTGCGGCATGTGCTGCAGCTCGTCAGCCTTCCCCTCATCGCCGTGCTCGTAGCCGCTTGTGGCGGCAGCGCCGCGCCCCCCAGCAGCGCCGCGGCCAGCAGCTCGCCCGCCGCCAGCACGGCTGCCTCAGCCAGCCCCAGCACCAGTTCGGCGGCGCCCACATCGTCCGCGGCCGGCGGGCCATCTGGCACGCTCACCTTCTCGGTGCCATCGTTCCTGGTGGAGACGTTCGACCCCTCCATCACGCAGAGCCTCATCTCCAGCCCCTCGCTGGGCGCGCCCATCTTCCAGGGCCTGTGGGCGTACATGCCGCCCAACGGCAAGATCATGCCGTACCTGCTGGACAGCGCCACCATGGCGCCCGACGCCATGAGCTGGACGCTCAAGCTGCGAAAGGGCATCACCTTCTCCGATGGCTCACCCATGACGTCGGCAGATGTGAAGTTCTCGATCGACCGCTACCGCTCGCCGCAGGCGCGAACTTCCAACACGCAAACCCTGCAACATCTGATCAAGGACGTGACCATCGTCGATCCCCTGACCGTGAAGATCGACTTGAACTCGCCCTCGGTGCAGTTTCCGGGCGTGATGACCTTCCCTGGCAACTCGGTGCTCATGCTGCCCAAGGCCTACATCGACAAGGTCGGCTGGGGCACCTTCGCCACCAAGCCCATGGGCTCGGGCCCCTACATCCTGGCCAGCCACACGCCCGGCCAGTCCGTGACCTACACGCCCAGCAGCCACTACTGGGGCGGCCCTACCGGCAAGTCGCACGCGAGCTTCAGCACGATCAAAGTGCTGAAGGTGCCCGATGAGCAGACGCGCATCGCGCAGCTGCAGAGCCACTCCGCGGACATCGCGGAGATCAGCGCCACCAGCGTGAAGCAGGCCCAGCAGGCCAACCTGCACGTGCTCTCCTTCCCGGATTCGATCCCCTACGCCATCTTCTTCGCCGGCGACTACGGCAACTTCCCCAACAGCCCGCTGCGCAACACCGATGTGCGCAAAGCGCTGAACCTGGCCATCGACCGCAAGGCTCTGCTGAACGGCCTGAACGCCGGCCAGGGCGAGGTCGCCAACCTCTTCTCCAAGCCGGATCCCTCGATCGGCATCCCCAACGTGCCACCCATCCCGTACGACCCCGCGCAAGCCAAGCAACTGCTGGCCAAGGCCGGCTACCCCAATGGTTTCACCCTCAAATTCTGGGCCACCGACATCGTGGCCTGCAGCGCGGACTACGCCAAGCAGATGGGCGAGAGCCTGGCCAGTTACTGGGGCAAGATCGGCGTCAAGACGGATGTGGTGCCCATTGCCTACACACTGCTGCGCCCCAAAGTGTTTGCCAATCCTGTGGCGCCGGATGTTGCCGGCACGGCCTACGACTGGTGCGCCGGCGGCCCCACGCCCGCGGCCGAGCAGATGGAGACCCTCTTCTACACCAAGGGCCCCATCCACGAAACAAACGTGGCGGACGCCGCCATCACCAAGGCGCTGGACGCGACCTCCGCCAGCACACAGGTGCAGCTCACGTCGGCGGCCTGGATGCAGCTCTACAACGAGTATGTGGATGTGCCGCTGTACCATGGGCCATACCTCTTCGCAGCCGACGCGAAGGCGGCCAACTACCCCATCACCCCGGGCCTGCCCGATATGCTCAGCTGGTGGGCAACCAGTCTGCCCTTCTCCAGCTAGGCCAGCGAGCAAAGGAACGTGTGGTCAGGGCCAGTGGAAGTTCCACTGGCCCTGACGCGCTGTTGGCCGCTCGTTTGGGCACGTTGGCCCGACCAAACGCGCCCGAAGCCTCGCTGAGCCGGTGATCGCCTTCATTGGCCGGCGCTTACTGCAGGGGCTGATCGTCCTGCTTGGCGCCAGCATGCTCATCTTTGGTTTGGTTCGCGCCACGGGAAATCCGGCGGCGTTGCTGCTGCCGCCCTACGCCACCCAGGAGCAGGTAGCCGCGCTGATGCACCAGCTGGGCCTGGACCAGCCGCTGTACACGCAGTACTGGATATTTCTCCAGCGCGCGGTGCACGGCAACTTCGGCACCTCGCTGCAACTGCAAACGCCGGTGCTGCTGCTGCTGGAGCAGCGGGTGCCCAACTCGCTGAAGCTGGCCGGGCTGTCACTGCTGTTCGCGCTGCTCATCGGGCTGCCGCTGGGCATCACGGCGGCCACGCGGCAGGGCGGCTTTGTGGACCATGCCTCCACCGGGCTGGCGACCATCGGGCAGTCCATCCCCTCCTTCTGGCTGGCCATCGTGTTCGTGGCCGTTTTCGCCGGCAAGCTGCGGTTGCTGCCGGCGGCCGAAGCCAACGGCGTGAGCAGCTACGTCCTGCCGGTGGCCGCTCTCACCATCACCGGCTTCCTCCTATCAGGCACCATCCGCTTTGTCCGTTCCGGCATGCTGGAGGTGCTGAACCTCGATTATGTGAAGGTGGCGCGGGCCAAGGGCTTGCCCGAGCGATTGGTCATCTGGCGGCACGCACTGCGCAACGCGCTGATCCCCCTGGTGACCTTCCTGGGCTTCTACATCACGCTGCTGGTGGGCGGCGTCTCGCTGGCGGTTGAGCTGGTTTTCGCCTGGCCGGGCCTGGGGCCGCTGCTGTACGACGCGGTCCTCGCGCGCGACTTCCCGGTGGTGCAGGCGGTGGTGATCATCTACGTCGCCGCGTTCGTGGTGATGAGCATCGTCGTCGATCTCATCTATCTGCTGCTGGACCCAACAGTCGCCTACCGATGAGTGATCCGAGCGTCGGCACCACACCCGAAGCGGCAGCCGCGGACACGAACCCGGTGCCAGTGGCGCCCAGCGTGGCCGGGCGCCACGCTCCGCTGGCGCTGATCATCGCCCTCACCATTTTGGGCATTGCCGTTGCCGCCGCCCTGCTGGCTGGCTTCGCGCCATACGACCCCAACGGCGTGGATTTGAGTGCACGCCTGCAACCGCCCGGCGTTACCCACCTGCTGGGCGCGGACCTGCTGGGGCGGGATGTTTTGAGCCGGCTGCTGTACGGCACACGCGTCAGCCTCATCGTGGCGGCGCTGGCGATCATCATTGGCGGCGTGGTGGGCATGCTGCTGGGCGCCCTGGCCGGTTACAAAGGGGGTCGCGTGGACGCGGTGATCATGCGCCTCACGGATGTCACGCTGGGCTTTCCGCTGCTGGTGCTGGCGATTTTCTTCGCGGCCATCTACGGGCCCAGCTTCAAGGACGTGATTCTGGTGATCTCGCTCATCCTGTGGGCGCCCTTCGCGCGGCTGGCCCGCGGCGAGACGCTGGTGCTGAAGGGCCGCGAGTTCATCACCGCGGCGCGGGCCGAGGGCGCCAGCGACCTCTTCATCGTGCGGCGCCACGTGCTGCCGCACCTCCTCAGCTCGGCCATGGTGCTGGCCAGCCTGCAGGGCGCCGCGGCCATCCTGATCGAGGCCGCGCTCAGCTTTTTTGGCGCCGGCGTCCCGCCACCAACGCCCTCCTGGGGCGGCATGATCAATGCCGGGCGCGAGTACGCCATCACCGGCTGGTGGATCTCACTGTTCCCGGGCCTGGCCATCACCATCGTGGTGCTCACCCTGAACATCCTGGGCGACGCCCTGCGTGACGCACTCGACCCGCGCATGCGCCGCGGGCGCTGACGCTTGGAGCGCTGCCTCGCCCCGACTGGAGAGGCAAGGGAAGGGTTGCGCCGCTGTAGAGTTCAGGGAATGGCCAGTCCACCGTTCGACGCCGTTCTCTTCGATCTCGGTGGCGTGCTGATCCGGCTGGGCGGCGTCAACCCGATGCAGCGACTCAGCGGCATTGCGAGCGAAGCCGAGGTGTGGCGCCGCTGGCTTGCCAGCCCCTGGGTGAGGCAGTTCGAACGCGGCCGCTGCGACGCTCGTGATTTCGCCGCTGGCTTGGTCGCGGAATGGGGTTTGAATATCCGGCCCGAGGAGTTCCTCGAAAAGTTCGAGAGCTGGCCGCAAGGCCTCTTCGACGGCGCCAGCGAACTGGTCGCGGACGTCCGCGCCGTCGTGCCGGTAGGATGCTTAAGCAACACCAACGCGCTGCACTGGGCCGCCTGGAACGCCTGGGGCCTGGGGGACATGTTCGACTCTCGATTCCTTTCCTTCGAGGTCGGATACATCAAGCCCGACCGCCAGATGTTCGATCATGTCAGCTCGGCCCTTGGCCTACCCCCGGGCCACATACTGTTCCTGGACGACAACATCATCAACGTCAGCGCCGCGGCGGAAGCCGGCCTCGTCGCACGCAAGGTTCGGGGTGTCCAGGAAGCTCGAGGGACGTTGGCGGCCTTGGGTGTCCCGGCCGCTCCTACACGGGCACCAGGCTGGGGAACTTCGCCAGCAGCTCGTCACGCGTGAGGGCTTGCTCGGCCTCATCCGGCACCCACACCACCTCGGCCGCCTCCAGGGCATCGGCGCTGGTGCCGGCGAGCTGGCGGAGCAAGCTCTCCAGCGTGTCCGCGCTCAGGCCGTCCAGCTTCTCCAGCGGCTGCAAGGCGGCGGCGATGATGGTCACCACAATCCAGCTGCCGCCGCTGTCATCCGGCGCTTCGGCCGCGGGCGTCGCTGTGCCGCGGCGCGTGCGGCCGCCGATGTTGCTCACCGTTTCGTAGCTCAAGCGTGACCGGGCCGCGAGGGTGAGCTGGTTGTAGGCGCTCTCCGCCTGGTCGTAGCGCACCACCTCCTGGTTCGTGGCGGCCGAGTGCCAGAACTGGCGGTTGCGCAGCAGCAGCAAGGCCGCGTCCTGCACCAGGTCCGAATACCCCTGCCGTGAAGACGTGTCGGCCGCGGCCACGAGCCGGTGCAGCTCCGCTGGCACAGCACTGGCCGAGCCGAGCAGTGCCACATCCACCTGCTCCAACGTCACCCGATCGTGCCGCGCGGCGGGCAGCGCATAGCCACCACCGCCCCTACCCCGCATGCCTCGCACGCCGGAGAAGAACTGCCGGCCGAACATGAAGAAGAGCACAATCACTA
>JBOGTU010000034.1:0-3407 GCA_050695655.1 Chloroflexota bacterium
GGTCAGGTCGCCCTCCACCTGCACGGCGTTGAACACGCCATCCACCCGTGCCAGCAGGGCGTGCTTCTCGAGCAGCGCGGGATGCACCCGCGCCTCGATGCCGGCGCCGCCGTCGCTGGCGATAGCCAGCAGCTTCACCACGTAGCCCAGCTCGCGCGCGTACTGCATGTCGCGCGCGGTGAGGCGCGTCACGCCCTCGCGGTACACCTGGTCGGGCCGTACCTCCGCGTGAAAGGCAAGCGTCGCCAGGATGGCCAGCTTATAGCTGGCGTCGATGCCTTCTACGTCGTTCGTAGGATCCGGCTCGGCATAGCCCAGCCGCTGGGCCTCCGCCAGTACGTCCGCGTAGTCCACCGGCTCCTCGGCCATGCGGGTGAGCATGTAGTTGGTAGTGCCGTTGATGATGGCCCGCACCTCGCTGATGCGGTTCGCCACCAGATCCTGCTTGAAGGGGCCAATGAGCGGAATGCCGCCGCCAACGCTGGCTTCGTAGTGGAAGTCCACATTCGTTTCGCGCGCCACCTTGAGCAGTGCCCGCCCCCGCTTGGCTACCAGCTCTTTGTTGGCCGTGACCACATGCTTGCGCGCCCGAAATGCCTGCTCGATAAGGCTGCCGGCCGGCTCTTCGCCGCCCATGACCTCGATCACCAGGTGAATGGTGGGATCATCCAGCACGTCGGCTGCCTCGGTCGTGAGCAGGTCTGGGGCCAGGTGAAAGGCCCGCCGCTTGCCCTTGTCACGCACCAACGCGCGCCGCAGCCGAACTGGCAGGCCAGCCTCGGCTGAGATCTCCGCCTGCCGGTTGATAAGCACCTCCGCCACAGCCGATCCCACGGTGCCCAGGCCCAGCAGGCCAACTCCAATCTCGGCGGACATATCCTTCAGCGAGTGAACGTTGGGGTTCTGGCAGATACACACATCCCCAAGCGAGCGCGCGACCTACCCGCCCAAGCGTACCAGCTTCTCGCCGGGGTAGATGCGATCGTCCACGCCGGCGACGTGCTGGAGGAGCCACTGCTGCGGCAGCTCGCTGCCATTGCCCCACTCTACGCCGTGCAGGGCAACAACGACCACACGTTGGCGCTGCCCGCGACGATCGAATGCACCTGGGACGGCGTGCAGGTGGCCGTGATCCATGACGCGGGCCCCGCGCAGGGGCGGGCAGCCCGGCTGCGGCGTCGCTTTCCACAGGCGGACGTCGTCATCTTTGGGCATTCACACATCCCCATCAACGCTCGCGAGGCGGGAGTGCTGCTGCTGAACCCCGGATCGCCCACGGATAAGCGGCGCCAGGCCCATCACACTATGGCGCTGCTCACACTCCAGGCCGGCTCGGCCTCGGCCGAAATCGTCACCCTCGACTAGCCTGGCCAATTGGGGGCCGGCCACGCTCACCCGGCGGCGAGCCCTCCGTATAATGCGCCTGGCTTGAGGCGATCCGAAGCAATGCTGCTGTTCCTGCTGGTCGCCACTGCAGTGGCTGTGCTGGCCACGCGGCCCCATTCGCCTGGCTCAGGCCTGCTGGCCGCCGGTGCCCAGGCCGCCGCCTTGGGCCACGGCGGGCGGGCCGGCGCCGTGGCCCAAGGCCCTCCCAGCCCCATTGCCACGCCGGCCCCGGCGCCCACGGCGACGCCCCGCCCACCCTTCTTCAGCACCAATTGGCTGGACACGCACCCGCCCCTGGACGTCCCACCCATCACCGCGCAGAGCGCCATCGTGGTGGACCTGGATTCGCGCCAGGAGCTGTACGCCAAGGACGCCACCACGCCACGCCCACCGGCCAGCATCATGAAGCTCATGACCGCCATGGTGGCGCTGGATGACCTTTCTCCCAGCCTCATGGTGACCGTGTCGCCCAGTGCCGCGGCCGTGGAACCGGACCACATGGGTGTTACCGTCGGCGAACAGCTGCCGGTCACAGACCTGCTGTATGGCTTGCTGCTGGACTCCGGAAACGACGCCGCCATGGCGCTGGCCGAGGCGGTGCCCGGCGGCGTCACCGCCTTTGTGGCACAAATGAATGCCAAAGCGGCTGCACTGGGCCTGCAGGGTACACACTTCGTCGACCCCGATGGGCTGGACGATGCGAACCGCGTCTCGCCCTACGGCATGGCCGCCATTGGCGCAACCGCGCTCGACCAGTACCCACTGCTGCGTACCGTGGTGGGCACCAAGCAGATCGTCATCCCCAGCACGCCCACGCACAAATGGTTCAACCCCATCAACCTGAACGATCTCCTGTGGGACTATCCCGGCACCTATGGCATGAAGGTGGGCTACACGGACGCCGCGCAGTACACCATTGTGCTGGCAGGCCAGAAGAACGGCCACAACGTGCTCATCGTGCTCATGGGCAGCCAGCACCATTTCACCGAAGGGCGCGCGCTGTTCACCTGGGCCTACGCACACCTGCCCGACACGGCCGCCTGAAGCGCCCGCGAGCCATGCTCACGCCACCGTGGCGCCCGTAAGCTGCTGACAGAATCACTGGACACCGACAGAGGCCACCGCGCGCTGGTTGTCAAACTGGGCGCCAGGCAGCACACTAAGGCGAATACACCAGACAGCACATCACAAAAACGGAGGCATGGGTGAAGCTCCTTCTCTTTAACGACTACCGGCTAGGCGTGATCAAGGGCGAGAACGTGGTGGACGTGATGGACGCGGTCGCGTCGATCCCACACTCCGGCTCGCACGATCTCATGAACAGCGTGATCGCGCGCTTCAGTGAGGTGCGCGGCGGCATTGAGGCGGCGGTGCAGCGAGGCCAGGGTGTGGCCCTGAGCTCCGTTACCATTCGGCCGCCAGTGCCCCGGCCCACCACCATCACCTGCATGGCGGTGAACTACATGGAGGACGGCACCCTGCCCGCGCCGCCCCCGATCAACGCCTTCCACAAAACGCCCAACGCCGTCATCGGCACCGGCGACACCATGGTGCTGCCGGACGTGCCCGCCACCATTTTCGAGGGCGAGGCGGAGCTGGCGCTGGTGATCGGCCGCCGGGCCTCGCACGTGAACCAGGCCGACGCCCTGGGTTACATCTTTGGCTACACCAACTTCATCGATGGGTCGGCTCGCGGCCTGCCACCCGCCGGCAACAGCTTCTATCAGATGAAGTCGCGCGACACGTTCGCGCCGATCGGGCCCTACATCGTCACCAAGGACGAGATCAAGGATCCGCAAAAGCTGCAGATCACGTTGACCAACAACGGCGTTACCTATCAGGACTTCAACACCGATGACATGGCGCACAAGATTCCGCGCTGCATCGAATGGGTGACTTCGATCCACACGCTGTTGCCCGGCGACATTCTCGCCACCGGCACCAACCACCGCGGGTTGAACCCGTTCATGGACGGCGACAAGATCGAGCTGACCGTGGAGAAATGCGGCACGCTGCACATC
>JBOGTU010000035.1:0-4005 GCA_050695655.1 Chloroflexota bacterium
GACTCGGGCCGACGTTCAAAGCTGGCTCATTGACAAGCTCAAGGCGCGCAAGGACGGATTGCCGATCGCGGGTGACGAGCGCCAAACGGTCGGCCAATTCCTTACAGACTGGTTGGAGCATTCAGCGCGCCCCACAATCCGGCCGACGACCTATCGGGGATACGAGGAGAAAATCCGGGTCCACCAGAACCCTGGGCTCGGCTAGATTCGGTTGCGGGAGCTGACGCCACAGGCGGTCCAGGCGTTCTTCAATGACAAACACTCAGCCGGATTAGCGGCCCGGACCGTGTCCCAGGTCCGGGCTGAGCTGCGCGCGGCGCTGAACGACGCTATGCGTTGGGGGCTGGTCGCTCGGAACGTGGCGGCGCTAGCGGACGGACCGCGCATCACTCACGAAGAAATCCAACCGCTCTCCCCGGTGGAAGCCAAAGGCATGCTCGACGCGATCTCAGGCGATCGGCTTGAGGCGCTATATTCCGTCGCGCTTGCGGTCGGGTTGCGCCAGGGCGAAGCATTAGGACTGCATTGGGACGACGTTGATCTGGAAGAGGGAACGCTCCACGTGAAGACGACACTCCAGTTCATCAATGGCGAATGGCAATTCGTAGAGCCGAAAACGTCACGGAGCCGGCGCACGATAGCGCTGCCTTGCGTCGCCGTGGGGGCCCTACGCGCGCACAAGGACCGTCAGGAATTTGAGCGCCGAAGTGCCGGCAAGGCATGGCAGGAAACCAGCCTGGTGTTCGCCACACCGACAGGCGAACCCCTCCATGGCACGACTGTGACAAAGGCGTTCCAGAAGATCCTTCGCGGCGCCGACCTACCCCGCCAGCGATTTCACGACCTCCGTCACGGCTGCGCATCGTTGCTGCTCGCGCAAGGTGTCCATCCACGGGTGGTCATGGAAACCCTCGGCCACTCGACCATCGCCCTAACCATGAACACATACAGCCATGTCATGCCGGAGCTACAGCGGGAGGCTGCCAACAAGATGGACGCAACGTTATCGCGGGTGCCTTCCAAACGAGCGCAGTAAGGGTCCTCTGGTCTCCATTATTCGGCATCACCCATTGAATACATCCCTTGGGAGTCGAGGCGGGCATACTCGTCCCAATATGGAAGTCTTCGAATCAGAAAGTCGCGTCGCTCCGGGTCTATCCATTCGTTGGCCGAAATCGCTTGTGGTCGCTGTGTGATGCGGCTGTGATAGTCGGCAAGTTGGGGACCTGGCTTGAAGGTTGCCGGCACAGTCAGCGCCTCGTAATGGCCGCTGGTGACACGGCAGCAAAACATGTCGCGCGCTTTGTACTGAGGTTCCAGACCGTCGAACGTCATGTAGGCTTCGCCATCTCTCATCATGGCCGCGCGGCGCCCACGCAGGGGCGGATCCTTTTGGAATTCTGATCTGCTGCCGTAGATCAGGACGTACTTTGGCACTAGTCTCTTATGGCGCCGCACCTCATCGCTGACCTGGTAGAAATCCATGAAAACTTGAACGTTCGCTGGTTTGTTGAACCATTCGCGCCATTCCGTCAACTGGTTTTGCGCCTGGGTCAGCTTGGCACTTGGTTGGCCACCCTGCGTGAACCAGGGCTTGTTTGGAGTTTCGATTTCAACCATCACCGGCATGAATTCGGCACTATTCTGAGCCAGCCACAGAAAATCGGGCACTCGGCTGGTGATGCCCTGTAGAGGTGGCTCGGAAATCACTGTCCCGAATAGCGGGTAGTGCCCTGATGACTCCGGATACCCGAACGCCCCAGGGAGCAGTGATGGATGCCTCTCCAAAAACCTGTGAAGAGCAGGCTCGTCTCCGGGATTGTCGGCTAATTGCTGGTGCCATTCACTCATGGCTCGATGGTGGTAGGTCTCCCAGGCCATAGCCGGAACAGGCGAGGTTTCAAGCTCATACCGCTTTTGCAGAAGGTCCGTCATCTCGCTTCCCTCACAGCGGGCGCGATATTGTGTCGCCCACCGGTGCCCGGCCAGGAATTGCAACCCAGTCTAGTTCAACTCCGGCGATCAATTTGTTCGCCTCAGTGCGCAGAGATATGTGGTCAACCGTTCCTGTAAGTGGTCAATTAAGTGGTCAACATTACCGATAGCTTGATTATTAGAACTGCTACCAGGCAGAGTTCTGAGCGTTAAATTTGGTCCCGGGAGGGGGATTCGAACCCCCACGCCCTTACGGGCAGCGGATTTTAAGTCCGCGGCGTCTGCCATTCCGCCATCCCGGGTCAGTTGCGCACAGAGGCGCCGGGGGTGGGGCGCGCGTTGGTTACGGGCGGCCGCGGAGGGCGGCGGTGAGGCGCCACCACCAGTAGGCCAGGCCGCGGCCACGCGGCGGCAGGTCGACCACGGAGCCCCGCCAGGTGGAGCGGCCGGGCAGCCGGCCGCCCCGGACGCTGGTCACGGCCATGATGTAGCCGCCCAAGAGCACCAGCACTCCAATCCAGGTGGCGTACGTCCCTAAGGCGACGCCTGAGGCCAGGCCAAGGAGGTGGATGGCGGCGCCTGCCAGTATGAAAATGAGCCCCAGCGCCATGAGCTGATTGGGGCTGATGCTGCTGCCGCCACTCGGGCGCCCGCCGCGCGCGGGCCCCTTGCCCCTGGGCCGGGCCGCGCCAGGGGGAGGCCAGTCGAACTTGTGGAGGATCTCGTTGATTTCCTCTTCGTATCGTTTAGGCATCGCTTGGCCCGCCTCGAGTAGAGTAGCGCGAATTCTAGCACCGCGACCGCGCCCGAACGAACAGAACCGCGTGGTCACATTTCCACTCGAGGTATAACGCGACACTGCCCGCCGACCTCGCCTCGCAGCGGGCACTTGCCTGGCGAATTACCAGCCGTAGGCGAGGCGCTTGATCAGCCGCGCGGGGAAGCGCTGCGCGGCCATTTCGCCCTGGATCCGCGCCACGTCATAGGGCGCGCGGCGAAACTCCAGCTGTGCCGTGGCGGCGTCGTAAATGGCGTACGACGCGGCGGGGTTGCCATCGCGCGGCTGGCCCACGCTGCCGGGGTTCACAATGGCGCGCGTCTGCGTGAGGGGCACGGGGGCGGCCGCCGTGGGAATGATG
Organism: Chloroflexota bacterium; assembly: GCA_050695655.1. GTDB lineage: Bacteria > Chloroflexota > JAJPGV01 > JAJPGV01 > JAJPGV01 > DATKQD01. The sequence goes on from JBOGTU010000035.1 coordinate 3,075, forward strand.
CTCTCTAACCCCGCCGGCCCCTGCTCGAGAAATACCAGTGGCACGTGTGTGTGGCCCACCAGGCAGTAGCGGCTGGCGAAGTAGTGAAACGCCAGCTTGGCTGTGGCGGGGTAGGCCATGTATTCCCACACCGGCTCCTGCGGCGTACCATGCACCAGGGTGAAGTCGCCCCGAGTGATGGTCAGCGGCAGCCCCTCCAGGTAGCCGCGGTTGTCCTCCGTGAGCACCTCACGCGTCCACTGGCAGGTGAACTGCGCCTCATCTCGAAAATCGTTCAGCGGCACACGGCCCAGGCAGCCGAGGTCGTGATTGCCCGGTATGGCGTGGCACTCCGCCTGGCGAAGCAGCTCCACCACCTGGTTGGGATAGGGGCCGTAGCCCACAATGTCGCCCAGGCACCACAGCTCGTCCACGCGACCCATATCGCGCAGCACGGCCGCGAGCGCCGGGAGGTTGCTGTGCACGTCCGAGATGATCCCTACCCGCATGCCAGGCTCCGCCAGCCTGCCGCGGCAGAGGGTCTCGCGCTCAGCGCGGAATCACCTGCCGTCCTGGCTCACGCCATCGCCCGCTTGGCGCAGCACGTCCGCGAAGGTGCCCGCGGTGCCCGATGTGGAGGGCGGCGGCGCCGGCTGCAGGCGCAGCGCCTGGCGCTCATCGGCATCCAAAATGGTGCCCGCGCGCCACTGGTTGAACACGGTCACCACGTCGCCCACCGGCCGTGTATCCATGCCCCCTCCCTCTCGAATCGCCCCAGCCTGGCCGGATGGTAGCACAGCCACGGTGCCCTGGGATGGTCGCACTCAGCCTCACCACGGCCGCCCGCGACCACGCCGCGGGATTGTTTGTCCGATGCGGCCAAATGCACGGCGTCAATAGCCCACCAGCTCAACATACGCCTGGCCAGCAACAGCCTGCCCATTCCGCGTGC
>JBOGTU010000036.1:0-23742 GCA_050695655.1 Chloroflexota bacterium
GCTCTCTCCTATTCAGGTGGCCGTCCTTCGGCAGCGTCGAGGGCAGGACGGAGTGGTGCGAGCGCGGTCCGGAGCAGTTCGGGAAGCGAGCCTGACGGCACGATCAAGCCGCCGCTTGCAGGGGACGGTGCGTCAGGCTGTAGCCATCGCTGGAGTGCGATCCGAACCGCGGCGGCCACGCTCGCCGAAAGCACCTGCGCCGTGCGCGGGTCGGTTTGCCCGAGGCGCTGGGCGAGAGCGGCGGTGAGGGGATGCTCGATCGCCGCGACGGTGTGGACGAAAGCATCGAGAAGTGTGGGACTTGTGGTGATGAGGAGCAGCGCATCGCGAGCCAGACTGCTTGGGCCGCTGTACTGCTCCACGATCGCCTCAACTACGGCGTCGGCGAGAGGGACATTGGCGGGCCGCGCCGCCACCGCCGCCGACACGCGTGATTCGCGTTCCGCGGTGACGGCGGCGACGATCGCCTGTTCACGGCTAGAAAAGTAATTGTTGTACGTCCGTAGCGAGACTCCGGCAGCTTCGGCGATGTCATCGACGCGTACGTTGCCCGGTCCAAGCTCTAGGGCCAACCGCAGTGCGGCCTCACGCAATGCTCTCCGGGTCGCGTCCTTCTTGCTCTCACGCAAACCGCGCCGCGTGGTCGTCACGGTGCAAGTATCCTACGGCCTAATGCGTGCACGCAAACTTGCGTATACGCAATAATTATGAGTAGTCTTGGCTCATCAAGGGCATCACTTATGACACTGGCTTCGTTCGTAATGGAGCGATCTCCCGGGAGCGCTTCGACCCGAGGTGGTCAAGCGTGAGCTGGCCATCATCCGAGATGACCTGCACTGCAACGCGGTCCAAGTCATCGGCGGCAACCCCCGGCGGCTGGAGCTGGCGGCGATGTACGCCGCCGAGCTTGGGCTCGAGGTCTGGTTCTCGCCGTACCCTCTGGAACTGAGCAACGATGAGATCCTCGCCCTTTTGATCGATTGTGGAGAGCGCGCCGAGCAGCTCCGCACGCGGGGTGCCGAGGTCGTGTTCGTCACGGGCGTCGAGCTGACCATCATGAACCGGAGTTTTATGCCAGGTAACAGCGTCGACGGGCGACTCGGCCTGCTGCTGAGCAATCCTGACCGGCGCGAGCGACTCGCTGAGATAGGCGCCCTGCTCAACGAGTTCCTCAGCGAGGCAGTCACAGCGATCCGTGCACGCTTTGGGGGCAGGATCACCTATGCGGCCATACCGACTGAGCGAGTTGACTGGGCGCTCTTCGACATCATGTCCGTCGAGCTCATCCGCTCCGCTCGGATCGCCAACCAGTTCCGCGACGGCGTGCGCAAGCTCGTCGGGTGTGGCAAGCCGGTTGCGATTACCGGTTTCGGCGCGGCGACCTACCGCGGTGCCAGCGACCGAGGCGCTCGCGCTATGGAGATCGTCGAGTACGACAACGGCATGGGAGCGCCCATTCGATTGAACGGGGAGTATGCGCGCGATGCGGCCGGCCAGGCCGCATATCTGCGCGAGGTACTCGAGGTCCTCGACGTGGAAGGCGTCGATAGTGCGTTTGTGTTTCTCTTCTCGCTCGACAACTTTCGGCACCGCCCGGATGGCGATCCGCGCGATGACCTCGACCTGGCCAGCGCAGGCATCGTCAAGGTGCTCGAGGGCCGTCGTGGAAACACCTATCCCAACATGGCCTGGGAGCCCAAGGCCGCCTTCACCACCCTCGCTCAGTGCTACGACGGCTAACCGTCACGACGACTTACCTCTTATGGAAGCAAAAACACGGCGGCCGAACTGCAGATTTACCTGATCCTGATCCGCACCTCGACCGAGGCTCCATTGAGTATTGCCGGGTTCGACTGAGTCGAGCGCCACTTTGAAGGGCACAAGCTGCGTCGAACTGCTGTAATCGCCCGTATAACGAGGGCGAGCTGCGGGACACGTCGTCTGACACGGGTTGGGAGCGCCGGTGGCGTACTCAGGTTGGGCAGCGAGTCCCGTGCGATCGCGGCGCTCCTACTGGTTCGGCGCCCTCCGCTTCCTCGGCCAGAGCCCCGAGGAACGCCGCTATGACACTGAGTTCGACGTCGAAGCGTGCCCCGATGTCCTCCATCCTGGCGGCCTGCTCACTGTAGAGCCGCATCGCTTCCCGTGCGCATGAGCTCCATTGTTTGGCAACTGGACCGCCCCCAGCGGCAGCCATTTCGGATTGACCGGCGCTCGTGCCCTGTTCGACCGTTCAGCGTCGACCGCCGCGCGGCGGTCGCGCGCTATACTGCACCGATGCACAGTATTGCCGTGGACAGCGGGAGAGCGTAAAATCCCGTCACTGTCGTGACAGGGTGATCGTTAGATGATCCGATCATCCGCTGCCGGGGTGAACACGGTGCCATCTGCTGTTATCCGTGGGGCTGGCATAGTATCGAAAGGAGTGCGTCGAGTGGCTGTTGTGTCTTCGGTGAAGGCCAAGCGGGGGGAGTGGTCGGAAGCCGCCAAAAGGGTGCTTGCGGAGCGCTACCTCTGGAAAAAGGATGGCCGGCTCATTGAAGATGAGGATGCCATGTGCCGCCGGGTGGCGGCCGCCGTGGCCGGGGCGGAAGAGCGTTATGGGTCGCCCGAGCGGCGCCAGCAGGTGGAGGATGCTTTCTTTGAGCTGATGCTCACCTGTCGCTTCATGCCCAACTCGCCCACCTTGATGAACGCCGGCAAGAACAATGGCCAGCAACTCTCCGCCTGCTTTGTTCTGCCGGTGCCGGATAGCATCCCCGGCATCTTCGACTCGGTGAAACACGCGGCCATCATCCACAAGAGCGGCGGCGGCACCGGGTTCGCCTTCTCGCGCCTGCGGCCAGAGGGCAGCGTGGTATCCGCGACGCATGGGGTGGCCAGCGGGCCAGTGAGCTTCATGCGCATCTTCAACGAGGCCACCGAGCAGATCAAACAGGGCGGCACGCGCCGGGGCGCCAACATGGGCATCCTGCGGGTGGACCATCCGGACATCCTCAAGTTCGTGAACTGCAAGCGGGACGGCACCATCACCAACTTCAACATCTCGGTCGCCGCCACCGATCGCTTTATGCAGGCCCTGCGCGATGACACGGAATACGACCTGGTGGATCCCCACTCGGGCAGCGTGGTGAGCACGCTTGGCGCGCGGGAAGTGTTCGACCAGATGGTGTATGCTGCCTGGGCCACGGGCGACCCTGGCATGGTGTTCATCGACCGCATCAATGCGGGGCCAGCCAACCCCACGCCGGAAATTGGCATAGTGGAGGCCACCAACCCCTGCGGCGAACAGCCATTATTGCCCTACGAAGCCTGCAACCTTGGCTCGCTGAACGTGGCCGCGTTTCTCTCGGACGATCGCCAGGGCATCGACTGGCCGGCCATGGAGCACGCGGTGCGCTCAAGCGTGCGCTTCTTGGACGACGTGATCGAGATCAACCCCTACCCGCTGCAGGAGATTGTGGACATCGTGGGGGCCAACCGGCGCATCGGCCTGGGCGTGATGGGTTGGGCCGATCTGCTGTTCGAGCTGAGCATTCCTTATGACAGCGAGCGTGCCCTGCAGTTGGCCAGCGAGACGATGGAATTCATCAACCGCGTCGGCCACGAGGCATCGGAGCAGCTGGCCGAAGAGCGCGGGCCATTCCCAAACTGGGGCCGCAGCATTTACCGCGAGGCGAAGCCCCTGCGCAACTCGACCGTTACCACCATCGCACCCACCGGCACCATCAGCATCATAGCGGACTGCTCGTCCGGCATCGAGCCCATTTTCGCGTTGGCCTTTCTGCACAAGGCCAAGGGCGCGGACGGCAAGCCGCGCAACCTGCGCTTCGTCAATCCCATCTTCGAGCGCGTGGCGCACGCGCGCGGCTTCTGGAGTGAGGAGCTCATGGAGCGCGTGCTCGAGCAGGGCACGCTGCACGGGCTCGACGACGTTCCAGAGGATGTGCGGCGCGTGTTCGTCACCTCTCACGAAATCGACCCGGCCTGGCACGTGCGCATGCAGGCGGCCTTCCAGAACCACACGGATAACGCCGTGTCCAAAACCATCAACCTGCCGAACGCGGCGCGGCGTGAGGATGTGGCGGCGGCCTACCAGCTGGCCTACGAAACCGGCTGCAACGGCATCACTGTGTTCAGGGACGGCTGCAAGGGCGAGCAGGTGCTGGTAACAGGCACCGGCAGCACCGCCTCACCGCTGCCCGCTGCCGCCGATGCATCCGCCTACACGGTGGACATCAAGCCACGGCCGGCCGTTGTGCACGGCTACACCCGGGCGGTGAAGGCGCCCGAAGGGACTGTCAACATCACCATCAACAGCGATGAGTCCGGCCCATTGGAAGTGTTCCTGAACGTAGGGCGCGCCGGCAGCGACATTGTGGCCATCGCCGAGGCGATTGGCCGGCTGATCTCGCTCAACCTGCGCCTGCCATCGCCCATGTCGCAAAACGCGCGCCTCAAGGCGGTGGCGGAGCAGCTGCGCAACATCGGCGGCAGTCGCGCGGTGGGCTTTGGCTCCAACCAGGTACGCTCCCTGCCGGATGCTGTAGCCCAGGCGTTGGAGGTGCATCTGGGCAGCGGCACCGCCAGCGGCTCGAACGGCCACGCCACCCAACCCGCCGGCGCCTTTCAGCCGCTCCTGCCCATGCAGTGGACTGGCAACGTCTGCTCGCAGTGCGGCTGCAACACGCTGGTGTATGAGGAGGGCTGCCGCAAGTGCCACGCCTGCGGCTACTCGGAGTGCTGACCAAACGCTGAAGTGCCAGCGATCACGCCCTCCGGGCACTATGCTCATTACGTACAGGAGTGAGTGATGAGCGGCGAGATTGAGCGCGCAGTGCTGGCTGGTGGCTGTTTCTGGGGCATGCAGGACCTGGTGCGCAAGCTGCCTGGCGTTGTATCGACACGCGTCGGCTACAGCGGCGGCGATGTGGCCAACGCCACCTATCGCCGTCACGGAACGCATGCCGAAGCGCTGGAGGTGATCTTCGACCCCTCAGAGCTCAGCTATCGCCAGTTGCTGGAGCTCTTCTTCCAGGTCCACGACCCCACTACGCTGAACCGCCAGGGCAACGACGTGGGGCTGAGCTACCGCTCGGCCATCTTCTACACGAGTGACGCGCAGAAAAGTGTGGCGGAGGACACCATCGCCGATGTGAACGCTTCCGGACTCTGGCCCGGTCAGGTTGTCACCACTGTGACCCCGGCCGGGCCCTTTTGGGAAGCTGAGCCGGAGCATCAGGACTATCTGCAGCGCATGCCCGGCGGCTACACCTGCCACTATCCTCGCCTCAACTGGGTGCTGCCCAAGCGAGTCGAGGCGTAGTCAACGATCATCGTCAGGAAGAGCACGAGACCGCGTAGCGGCAGCAGCGGTAGTTGATGGCGAAGTTTGGGTGGGTCAGGTCCACAGCACCGGGGCATCGTAGGCGGCGAAGGCACGGTCGTGGGTGACAAGGATCAGGCCTTCGACCTGGGCTTGCGCAATGAGCAGGCGGTCGAACGGGTCGCGATGGTGGGGCGGCAGCCGTTCGAGCAGGAGCACGTGCGGCAACTCCACCGCCAGCGGTTCGAGGCCACGCCGCTTCAGCTCAGCCGGCAGCCAGGCGGCGCTGGCGGGAGTCAGTCGCAGCCTGCCAAGAGCGAGTTTGATGACCATTTCCCACGCCACAACCACGCTGACGAATACCTCATTCGCGGCGTCCACGATGGCCTCCCGCGCCTCAGGCGCCAAGCGGGCTGGCTCGCTCAACAACCACAGGAAGGTGTGGGTGTCGAGGCTGAGCCTCATGTCTCCTGATCTTCGGCGCGGTAGAACATCTCCTGGATCTCCGGAACCTCCTCGTCGAAGTCGTCGGATGTCCAGATCTGGCCTTCCATGCCGCCTAGGGGCCGCCGCTGGCCGGCGCCGGAGATGGCGGTCAGCCGCGCGACTGGCTTCCTATTGCGCGCAATCACGATGTCCTCACCTGCCTGGGCGCGCGCCACCAGCCGTGACAGAGTCGTCTTCGCGTCATGCATATTGACGATCGCCACCAGATTAGCTTAGCACCTTAGCTAATCTGACTGAGCTGGCCTTGCGCGCCTACTTCCAGAGCTCGCGCGAGGCGAGGGCGGCGCCTTCCACAAGGGAGCTCAGCTTGGCCCAGGCGATCTGCTGGTGCGTTCGGCCACCAAAGCCGCAGTCCGCCCCGGCGATCACGTTTTCACGGCCGACCAGCCGAGCAAAGCGCGCCAGGCGCTGCGCCACCAGCTCCGGGTGCTCCACCACGTCGGTGGAATGTGTGACGACGCCGGGGATGATGATCTTGCCCTCGGGCAGCTTGACCGTCTCCCACACCGCGTACTCGTGCTCGTGGCGGGCGTTGGCGGCCTCGAAGGAGTAAGCCTGCGCCTTCACCCGCAGCATGAGGTCCACCATGAACCGCATCTCGATGTCATACACGTGCGGGCCGTGCCAGCTGCCCCAGCAGAAGTGGTAGCGCACGCGCTCCTCGGGTACGTTGGCCAGGGCATGGTTCAGTGCCTCGATGCGCAACCCGCAGCGCGCCCGAAACGGCTCCAGCCCCATTGGGATGCCTATGCGATCCCACAGTGCGGGCAGCCAGGCATCGTCCACCTGCAGGATCAGGCCGGCCGCGACGATGGCCTCGTACTCCTCCCGCATGGCATCCGCGAAGGCGTAGAGATAGTTGCTCTCCGAGTGATAGAACTCGTCGGCGTAGTAGGGCTCCAGGCTGGCGGGCGCCGTACTGGTGAGAAAGGCCTCGTTCGCGCCCTGGAGGCCTCGCAGCAGGTCGATCTCCCGCCGCAGCGACACCTGCGCCTGATAGCCCACAGGTCCAGTGCACACCCAGTTCGGCCGCGAGGTGCGAATCTGCCCGCCAGGCAGGTAGAAGAGGCTGCCCTGTTTGGCAGCGTAGGCATAGAAGTCGGCGAACTCTTCGCGGTCCCGCCCGCGGGCGATGGTCGCGCCACTCCCGCCCGGTGGCCTAGCCTCGAATCCGGAGAGGCGGCCATCCATGTAGGACAGCCAGTCGCCACCCTTGGTGTACTCGCCCTCGTTGATGATGTCGAGGCCAGCCGCGCGCTGCCGCTCCACAATCCGGTGCGTGTGGTCGCGCAGCGTGGCTTCGTCGCGGCTGGGCTCCACGGCCAGGTCCAGATAGGGCAAGCTGCCCACATGCGTGGTCAGGATGCGATCGCTGCTCCGGTTCATGCCGGCGTCGCCGCCTCAAGGGCGCCAGCGCGGTCCTCGGAGCGCAGGGTGGCGGCCAGCGCCTCAAGCAGTGCCGGCAGGTCCCGCGTGGGGCGGCCGGCCTGAGTGGCCTCCTGGGCCGCGGCCGTGTGACTCATCGCATCGTACAGCTCCGCCGCGCCCTCGAAAATGCGCGGCGTAAGGCCCACTTCGGCGAACGTGGCGGCGATCTCCTGCATCTCCGCGACCCAGCGGTAGGCCTTGTGCGGCGTGCCCGGCACACCTCGGCTCACCCAGCGCAGCAGTTCGGGCTGGCTGCTCTCGAACTCGGCGCGCAGCGCCGCCGACAAGCCCAGCCGCTCCGCCGCCACCAGCAGCTCCGCGCCAATGGCGTTCAGCCCCTTGGTGAGCGAGGCGTAGCACATCTTCAACCCGGACGCCTGCCCCACCGGGCCGTCCATCACGGTGATGTCCAGCCCCAGTTCCCGCAACTGGCCGAACTGCGCCGCGTGCGGGCCGGAAGCATACAGCGTGGTGGCGCCGCGCATGCCCGGCCTGGGCGGCCCGCCAATGATGCCCACGTCCACAAAGTGGCTGCCACTGGAGCCGATCGTCTCGCCAACAGCCCGCGCCGTGCCCGGGGAAACGGCATTGCAGTCCGCGTACAGCAGCGTGCGGCCAGCCGCGCCGGCCGCGGAGGCGATGCGCCGCGCCAGCCCCCGGGCTTCGCCGGGCGGCAGCACCGAGAGGAAGATGTCGGCCTGGCTCACCAGCGCCGCATCGTCGGGCACGGCTTCGATTCCGGCCGCGCTGGCGCGCTCCGCGCTGAGCGGACCCCGCCCCGCCAGGCAGGTGATCACGCGGGCGCCGCCCGCGCCCAACACGTGGCCAATGGCATGGCCCATGTCTCCGGTGCCGAGAATGCCGATGGTGATCATGCGGCGAAAACCCTCTCTTGTACGCACTGGCAGGATGCCGGCTCGCGCCTGCCCTTACGGTCACGCCCTGCCAGCTCATCCAGAGCATCGCACACCTGCTCCCAGAGGTGCTTCGTGTCACAATCCCAGCGTGTACGAGGACACCATCGCGGCCATCGCCACCGCTCCAGGCGAGGCCGGCATTGGCGTGGTGCGGCTCAGTGGCCCTCAGAGTGCAGCTATCGGCCGGCGCATGTTCCGGCCCAGCTCGCCCCAGCGCGTGTTTCGCAGCCACCACCTCTACCACGGCACCGTGGTGGACGGCGAGGCTGTGCTGGACGAGGTGCTGTTCGCATGCATGCGCGCGCCGCACAGCTACACCGCCGAGGACGTGGTGGAGTTCCAGGGCCACGGCGGCACACGGCCCTTGGAGGGCATCCTTCGCCTGGCGCTGCGCCACGGCGCGCGGCTGGCCGGGCCGGGCGAGTTCACCCTGCGCGCCTTCCTGAATGGCCGGTTGGACCTGGCCCAGGCCGAAGCCGTGGCGGATGTGATCCGGGCGCGATCCGACGCCAGCTTGCGGTTGGCGGTCAATCAGCTCGCCGGCCGGCTTTCAGGGGCCGTGCACGAGGCGCGGGGCCGCGTACTGGGCCTGCTGGCGCAGCTCCAGGCGAACATCGACTTCTCGGAGGACGACGTACCCTCGCCAGCGTCCGAGCCGCTGCGGCGGGAGATGTGCGCCGCGCGCGCCAGTCTCACGCACCTGCTCCGTGCCGCGGACGCCGGCATCCTCTACCGGCAGGGTGCGCGCGTCGCCATCGCCGGCCGGCCCAACGCGGGCAAGTCCAGCCTGCTCAACGCCCTGCTGCGAACGAACCGAGCCATCGTGACGCCGGTCGCCGGCACCACGCGCGACACCATCGAAGAAGGCATCTCGCTCGATGGTCTGCCACTGGTGCTGGTGGACACTGCCGGCATTACGCAGACTGTTGATGTCGTGGAAGCGATCGGCGTGGCGCGCAGCCGCGAAGCCATCGCCACGGCGAACCTCGTGCTGCACATCTTCGATGCCGCCGCGGGCTGGCAGCCGGAAGATGCCGCGCTGTGGGCCGAAGTGCCCGTGGCCACGCCCAAGCTGCTCGTGGCCAACAAGAGCGACCTGCCTCTTTCGCCGGCAGCCTGCGCTGCACCAGTCCCCATTGAGGAAGCGCAGCCGGTGCTCCGCACCTCGGCCATTACCGGGCAGGGTCTGGCGGAACTGGAGGCGGCGATGCGCTGCACGCTGCTGGCTTCCGCGGCCACAGCGGTGGACGACATCCTGGTGAACAACCTGCGCCACAAGCAGCTGCTGGAGGCCGCGCTGCGGCACCTGGCCGATGCGGAACAGGCGTTGACCGGCTCACTCCCGGCCGACTTCATCTGCATCGATCTGCGGGCGGCGCTCTCCGCCCTGGGAGCGATCACCGGAGAGGATGTGACGGAGGGCTTGCTGGATGAGATATTCGGGCGGTTCTGCATAGGCAAATGAGCGAGTTCATCATCTACGACGGCCGCACGGTGCATCCCGTATCGAACGATGATCTGGACGCTGCGCGCCGCCACGCGCTGGAACTGGAGGGCACGCTCTACACCAAGACTGCCCGCCCGCCGGCCGCCTCTTACGTGTGCGCCGCCTGTGGCAAGAGCGAGCAGCTGCCCTGGTCGCCCCCAGGCTGGCTGACGATCGTGTGCTGGCAGGACAAGGGCGCCGGGCGAAAATACGCCGCCTGCCAGGGCGACCATGCGCTGGTGGTGCCGGACATCTCGGCCCACGCGCGCGTGGCGCTGTTTGTCACTGGCGCCGCGCCCCAGCGCACGCCAATGCCGTACACAAAGTTCCTGGCGCTGGTGGGCGACCGTCCGCTGGAGCTGCAGGCACAGTCCATCCAGGATGCGTTGATGCAGCTGGAGGAGAAGCACGCCGGGCAGAACAGCCTGTGGATGCAAGTGCTGGAGCGCCGCGAAAAGGAATATCAGTGCGGCTTGAACCACTGCAACGTCACCGAAACGGCGCACGAACCGCCCGCCGGCTGGACCACCATCCTGTGGTGGACCGGGCGCGGCAAAGTGGAGCGCCTCTTCTTCTGCGGCGCCCCACCCATCGCCTCCGGCGACGCCGACGCCACCGGCACTTACGCCGGCAACCTGCTCGAACTCACCGGCACGCCAAGTTGATGGCGCCGGTCGCCGGCAGGAGCACCTCAGTCGCAGGGGGCTTCTCGCCGCGTAACGACGCCACCAGGTTCCAGCTCAGGGTGAGGTATTCGAGGATCAAGCCTTTGTGCAGGTGGTGGGCCGAATCGAGACCCGACATCGAGTCAGACAATCGCAGCCTCGTGCGGCGCGCGCTCGCGGGCAGTCCAGCGGACTTCGCGTGCATCCTCTACCGCGCGCAGGATGGCATGTTTGACATCATCGCCAATCGCATCCGTCTCGTGGAGCGACAGCCGCCCTGACAGCTGCCCTTCGACTTCCACGACCAGCGAACGCCCCATCCAACGGGCGCGGGCTGCAGCGGCCTCGACCCCCGGCACGGACTGCGCAGCGAGTTCGGCCGCCTCGAGCTCCTCAGGATTGACGCCATCCATGAGGTGCTCGAGGATGTCCCTCGTGACCGCGTAGCCGACGTGCAGGATGAACAACGTGACCGCGAAGCCGGCGATGGGATCGCCCAGCGGGAACCCAAGGGCAACGAGAACCAGGCCGAGGAGCGCGCCGAACGAAGACAGCGCGTCCAACCAGGAGTGTCTGGCATCGGCAAGCAGCGTAACGGAGTTGATGCGCTCGCCGACGCGCTTCTTGTACCGCGCGACAACCTGATTGCCGACGATTCCAAGGGCTGCCCCAAGGATGCCGATCAGGGGATTCGTCGTGGGCGCGTGCGAAATGAGCTTTTGAAAGCTCTCGTAACCGGCAAATACCGCACTGCCCCAGATGACGAGCGCCACACCAAGACCGGCCAGGTCCTCTGCACGTTCAAAGCCGTATGGAAAGCGACGGCTGGCGGGTCGCTTCGATAGGCTGAAGCCCAGAAATACGGCAAGGGACGTCGAAACGTCCGATAGATTGTGCAGGGCATCGCCGAGGAGAGCTACTGACCCCGTGAACAGTGCCAGCGCCAACTCCACGGCACCCGTGAGCCCCAGGCCGACGGCCGAGACGGCGACAGCCCGGTTGGCCTGCCGCCGATGCTCGTGATCGGCGCTTCCTTTAGTGGGGCCGCGGGACATGCTGGCCCTCCGACGTGTCGAGACTGGGGCCGTGATCCGGCAATCCACGAGTCACGTGCTCGGCGTGGTTGAGTGCTTCATCAAGCAGCTGGCCCGTATGGACATCATTGAGCGTGTAGAAGATGAAATTCCCGTCGCGCCGCTGGCGAACGATACCGGCCAGCCGGAGCTTCGTCAGATGCTGCGAGACGGCCGGCGCCTGCGCGCCGATGATCTCGGCCAGGCAAGTCACCGATTGTTCCCCCTGCGCGAGCGCCGAGAGCAACCGAATCCTCGTGGGATCGGCCAGCATTCGAAATGTCTCGGCTGCCACGTCCACCTGCTCCGGTGACGGCATGATAATTTCAATATTTGCGTGCATACGCAACCAGCTTAGCACTCTCCGCGAGCAGCAGGTGGCCGAGGATGACTCCAGCAAAGGCCGCTATCAAGGCAATGAAGCATGCCAAAACGTGGTCATCCAGGGGAGCCGCGGCAGCGCGGTTGTCGCTTCCTGGAACGGAGGCCTTCAGCTCAGAGCTGTGAGATAGGCACGCGCGGCGGCGACGTCGCGGTGCATCTGCTCGATCAGGGCCTCGGCGCTGGGGAAGCGCTGCTCGGGGCGGAGGCGGTGGAGGAATTCCACCACCGCCGTCTCACCGTAAAGGTCACCTTCGAAGTCCATGATGTAGCTCTCGATGGTGCGGCCCGTGGATTCGAACGTGGGGTTAGTGCCGACGTTCACGGCGGAAGGGCGGCGCGCGCCGGCTATGTTCGTATACGCCACATAGATGCCATCTGCCGGCAGCGCCAAACGGATGCCGGGCTGCACGTTGGCGGTGGGGAAGCCGAGTGAGTGGCCGCGCCGCTCGCCGCTCACCACGCGGCCACTGATCGTGGGGTTGCGACCCAGCAGAGCCGCCGCCGCTTCCACGTCGCCCTCTGCCAGGCAGCGGCGGATGCGGCTGGCGCTCACGGGCTGGCCCTCCAGCTCCAGCGCGGCGGAGACGTAGAAGGCGATGCCGTGCGCCGCGCAGTAGCTGGCCAGCACGTCGCGCGTACCCTGCCGGTCGTGCCCCATGGCGAAGTCGTGCCCCACGAGCAGCTCCAGCACCTGCACGCGGGCGCAGACGCGATCCATGAACTGCGCGGCCGTTTGCCCCGCCAGCTCGCGGGTGAAGGGCACGATGCACAGCGCGTCCAATCCCAGGGCGCCAATCAGGGCGATCTTCTCGTCCAGCGAGGTGAGGTATTCGGTGGGGCGACCGGTGATGACCTCGCCCGGGTCCGGGTCGAAGGTGATAGCTGCCGCGGCGCCACCTCGGGCCCGGGCCTGCTCCCCCAACTGCCGAAAAAGGAACGCATGTCCCCTGTGCACGCCATCAAATGCGCCAATCGTCAGTACCACTGGCCGATCGCACCGCAACTCTGCCAGCGCGCGGGAAACCTCCAACTCAGCGAGCTTTCGGGCCTTCAATGTGCGCTGGCGCGCGGCAGGCGCTGTCTGCTCACGCGGCGGGGGCGAACACAATGGTCGGCTGGCCGTCGCGCAGGATGGCGATCGCACGGCCAGTGGCGTCTGTGGCCAGCACCTCGCCAATGGGGGCATCAGCTGCCTGGCCGCGGGCTACGCGCAGGGCAACCTCAGCACTCAGTGCCAGGCGCGGCAGTCGGGCGAGAGCAGCTTCCACGGGCACCAGCTCATTTTCCCATGCCGGCAGCGCGTCCAGGTTGAGCGCGCTCTCCACGCGAAATGCGCCCACCGCTTCTCGACGCAGCGCGGCAAGGTGCCCGCCCAGGTCGTTCGCCAGAGAGCGGATGTAGGTGCCCTTGCCGCAGCTCACACGCAGCACAGCCACCGGCGGCTGCCACGACACCACGTCGATGGCATCGATGCGCACGCGCCGCGCTGGAACATCCACCTCCTGCCCGGCGCGCGCATAGGCGTATAGAGGGCGCCCCTCCCGCTTGAGGGCCGAGAACAGTGGCGGCCGCTGCATGATCAGCCCAATGAAGGGCCGCACATCCAGCTCACTTGGCACAGCTACCTCGCGCACCAGCGTACCCTCGGCATCATAGGTTGTGGTGAGCTGGCCCAGCCGGAGCGTCGCCAGGTAGGTCTTCGGCGCATCCTGCAGGTAGGGTACGGCGCGGGTGGCGCGCCCCAAGCACACCAGCAGCACGCCCGTTGCCAGCGGGTCCAGCGTACCGGCGTGGCCCACGCGCCGCACACCCGTGGCGCGCCGCACCCGCGCCACCACGTCAAACGAGGTGAGGCCCGCCGGCTTGTCGATATTCAGGACGCCGCAAGGAGTGCTGTCGACCGTCACTCGCTGGAACCGTCTCCCGTGGAGAGCGTCTTGAGCAGCCGGTTCACCTGGTCGGCCTCGGCCAGCGAGTGGTCCAGGTGCAACTCGAGCTCGGGAGCGTAGCGCAGCGTCAGCCGGCTGCCCAGCTCACGCCGCAGGTAGGCCTGGGCCGACGTCAGCGCCTGCACGGCGGAGCGCTCATCGTCCTCACTGCCATACACGCTGAAGTACACCCGCGCACGGCGCAGGTCTGGCGTGACCTCTACATTCGTGATGGACACCAGCCCCGCGATGCGCGGATCTTTGAGCTCCTGCTGGACGATCAGCCCCAGCTCATGCCGAATGAGCGACTGGACTCGCTCGACGCGTCGGGACAAGGCCGCTCACGCCACTTGCACGCGGGTGAAGGTCTCGACGATGTCCCCCGGCTGAATGTCACTGGCGTTCTCCAGGCCCACGCCGCATTCGTAACCCGCGGCAACCTCGCGCACATCGTCCTTGAAGCGGCGCAGCGAGCTCAC
Source organism: Chloroflexota bacterium (assembly GCA_050695655.1). Taxonomy (GTDB): domain Bacteria; phylum Chloroflexota; class JAJPGV01; order JAJPGV01; family JAJPGV01; genus DATKQD01. The sequence continues at coordinate 14,194 of JBOGTU010000036.1, forward strand.
CTTGCCGCTGAAAACGGCCACTCCCCCGCGCAGCACGCGCACCGTGCTGTTGCGAACGATCTGCCCGTCCACCACGTAGGACCCGGCGATGAGGTCGTTCTTGTTCACTCGGAACACCTGGCGCACCTCCGCGTGGCCCTCAATGCGCTCCTCAAACTTCGGCTCGCGCAAACCGCGCAGCAGCTTGTCGATGTCCTCGATGACGTTGTAGATGATGCTGTAGTAGCGGATGTCCACGCCCTGATCCGTGGCCGTTCGCTGCGCGGCCGAGTCCGCCTTCACGTTGAAGCCCACGATCATTGCCTTGGACGCGGCCGCCAGCATGGTGTCCGATTCGGTGATGGTGCCCGTCGCGTCATGGATGACCTTCACTCGCGTCTCGTCGCCCGAAAGCCGCTCCAGTGACTGGCGAATGGCTTCTGAGGAGCCTTTCACGTCAGCCTTGATGATGATGTTGAGCTCCTTCACGGCACCCTGGCCGAGACTGGCCAGCAGATCCTCCACAGCCACCGCGCGGCCCGCCTGCGCCTGGCTGCGCGCGGCGAACTCGCGCTTCTCGGCCATCTGCCGAGCGGTCTTCTCATCTTCCATGACTTGAAGATGGTCGCCGGCGGACGGCACAGTTTCCAGGCCCAGAATCTCCGCGGGGAAGGCAGGGCCCGCGTCGTGGATACGCTCGGCGCGGTCGTTGAACATGGCGCGCACTTTGCCCCAGGTGATGCCCACAACCACGTAGTCGCCAAGGTGCAGGGTGCCGTTGGCCACCAGCACCGTGGCCAGCACACCCTTGTTGCGGTCCAGCTCAGCCTCCACTATCGTGCCCACAGCCGGCCGGTTGGGGTTGGCCTTCAGGTCGCCAATCTCCGCCACCAGGATGATGGTCTCCAGCAGGTCCTCCAGCCCCAGCTTCTCACGAGCAGAGACTTCCACGCACTCCACGTCGCCACCGAATTCGGTGATGGTCACGCCGCTCTGCAGGAGTTGCTGCTTCACCCGAGCGGGGTCCGCCTGCTCGCGGTCGATCTTATTGAGGGCGATGATGATCGGCACCCCGGCCGCGCGTGCGTGAGAAATGGCCTCCTCGGTCTGCGGCATCACGCCATCGTCCGCGGCCACCACAATCACAGCGATGTCCGTGACCATGGCCCCCCGCGCGCGCATGGCGGTGAAGGCCTCGTGGCCCGGCGTATCCAGGAAAGTGATCGGCTGGCCGTTGTAGTCCACCTGGTAGGCGCCGATGTGCTGGGTGATGCCGCCGGCCTCGTGCGCCGCTACGCGCGTTTCGCGAATGGCATCCAGCAAGCTGGTCTTTCCGTGGTCCACGTGGCCCATAATCGTCACCACCGGCGGCCTGGCAGCCAGGCTGGCCTCGTCGTCGCCCTCCAGAAAGTTGCGGCGGCGCACGGAGCTGGCGCTCGCGCCGTCGGCCGCCTCCACCTCTTCCTCCTCGAACATCCGCGGCACGCTCTCAAAGCCCAGGTCCGAAGCCACAATGGCCGCCGTGTCGTAGTCCATGCGGTCGTTCATGGTGGCCATGATGCCGTTCTTCATGAGCGCCTTGATCACGTCCACCGCGTTCACCAGCAGCGTGTCGGCCATCTCTTTCACGGTGATCACGGGCGGCAGGGGCACCGCCTCGCGGGCATCGCGCTTGGGGGCCAGCAGCGCAGTGGAGCGCTCGCCAATGAGGTCTTGCGCGCGCTGAAAGGCGAGCCGGCGCGCGCCGGGCTTCTGCGGCCGGTTGGGCCGGAAAACGGATCGCGACTTCTTTCCTGGCATTGACTTCCTTACTTCACTTCCATTCCATCAGCATCGTCATCGCCTACCGCGCGCGGCAGGCGGTTTACACATGTAGGAGGCACATTCCTGGCGGCTGGCCCCGCGACGCTCGTTCAGTAGCGTAGCGCGTGCGCAGTCAGTGCCTCAGCCGCTTCCAGCTGGGCGCGCAACTCCTTGCGCGCCGCGACAGGCACGTCCGTTCGGAGCACCCGCGCCAGCCGCTTGACGCCGCGCTCCCAGCAGGCCGGCGTGGAGCACAGGTACGCACCTCGGCCGGGGAGGGTGGTGCGCAGGTCGACGGCCAGCTCGCCACTCGGCTTTCGAACAATGCGCAGCAGCTCCGGCTTGGGGCGCTTGGCGCCACAGCCCGCGCAGGTCCTCTCTGGAAGCATGGCAGCGCGATTCAGTTCTCCCCGCTCGCCGGCTCCAGCGGGGCGCTGGCTTTGGCCTTGATGTCGATGCGCCAGCCCGTGAGCTTGGCGGCAAGACGGGCATTCTGGCCCTCTTTCCCGATGGCCAGCGAGAGCTGCCGCTCCGGCACCAGCACTTGCGCGGTGCGGTCGCCCTGTTCGACGTGCACGGAGAGCACCTCGGCCGGGCTGAGGGCGTGTTCCACGAAGGCAGCCGCCTCTGCATCCCACAGCACCACGTCAATCTTCTCGCCACTCAGCTCGCTCACCACGTTCATCACGCGCATGCCGCGCTGACCAATGCACGAGCCCTGGGGATCCACCCCCGGCTGCCGCGCGCACACCGCCACCTTGGAGCGCTGCCCTGGTTCGCGGGCAATGGCCTTGATCTCCACTGAGCCGTTCTTGATCTCCGGCACCTCCAGTTCGAACAGCCGCCGTAGGAACGCGCGGTGGGCCCTGCTGGCGATCACCTGCACGGGCCCGCGCATCGTCTTCTGCACCTCGGCCACCAGCACACGAATGTGCTGGCCGGGGCGGTAGTGCTCCCCAGGAATCTGCTCGGTGGGCGGCATCACCGCCTGCAGGTCCACCTTGCCGAGATCCAGAAACACCGTACCGCCCTCGTCCACCCGCTGGATGGTGCCGAACATCACCTCGCCCTGGTGCGCGGCGTACTCGCGGTACAGCTTGTCCCGCTCGGCATCGCGTATGCGCTGCTGGATTACCTGCTTGGCCGTTTGGGCGGCGACGCGGCCGAAGTTCTCCGGCGTCACGTCCGTGGACACGCGGTCCCCCACCTTGGCGGTGCGCCTGAGTTCCACGGCCTCCGCCAGGCCAATCTCGGTGCGACCGGCGGCCTCGCCCTCCACCACGGTGCGCACGCGGAAGACATGCGCCTTCACTGTGGCGGGGTCCAGCTCCACTCGAATGTCTTCGTCCTCCGCCTCGTTCGCCCGCTTGTAGGCAGAGACGAGCGCGGCATTGAGCGACTCCAGCACCACATCGGGCGAGACGCCCTTCTCAGAGCTCACTTGCGCGATGGCAGCAGAGAATTCCTTGTTCATCGCGCCTCCTTTTCTCGAAAACAGACAAGCAAACTGGCCCGAGATCACAAGAAGTGGGTCCCACGCCCACTTCTTCACGGCCGCGTCTTCGGTTTCTGGGAGTATACCGCGCAGGCAGCGGCCGGCCGGCTGACACCTTCTCCCAACGTTTGGCCGGGAACATGCCGCGGCGGCGGGTGCGGCTGCCACGCGCGCCAGTATGCTCTTGGAGCACATGAGAGCCCTGGTCGTTGGCGCGGGCCTGGCTGGCCTGGTGGCCGCGCGGGCGTTGCGCCGCGCGGGGTGGGAGGTCACCCTGCTCGAGGCGAGCGATGGCGTGGGCGGGCGCGTGCGAACGGATGTGGTGGAGGGCTTTCAGCTGGATCGTGGTGTGCAGGTTCTCACTACGAGCTACCCCGCGGTACGTCGCCAGCTGGACCTGAAGGCGCTGCAACCGCGGCGGATGGATTCCGGGGTCATCGTTGTGGAGGGCCGGCGGTGGAACGAGCTGGGAGACCCCTGGCGCGACCTCAAGGCGCTGGCGCCTTCGGCCCTGAGCACGGTTCCACGTCGAGGGGACAAGCGCCGGCTGCTGAAGCTCCGCCACCTGGCGCGCGGCCGCAACGCGGAGAAGGTGGGGGTCGCCTTCAGCAGCGCCGCGGCGCTGCTGGAAAGCCGGCGCTTCAGCGATCAGTTCATCAAGCTCTTCTTCCGCCCGCTGCTGGGCGCCGTGTTCCTGGATGGTTCGCTGGCGGTGAGCGCGCCCGAGCTGCTGTTCCAGTACCGCATGTTCCTGCGCGGGCGGCTGGTGCTGCCCCGGCGGGGCATGCAGGCCATCCCCGATCAGCTGGCGCAGGGGCTCCCGGAGGGTGCGTTGCGCTTGAATGACCCAGTGCTGCGGCTGGAGAAGCATGACGGGCGGGTAACAGGCGTGCAAACGTCGCACCAGGGGCTTACGGCCGACGTGGTCGTTGTGGCGACGCATGCGCCGGAGGCGGAGCGGCTCTCGGGCTTCACCCTGCCTAAGGAAGCCGGCTCAGCCACATGCATCTACTTCGGCCTGCCGTTCCCGCTGTACGGGCACAAGAAAGTGATCCTCAACGCCTACCCGGATGCGTTTGTGAATCATGGCCTGCAGATATCCAACGTCTCCACCAGCTATGCTCCGGTAGCGCAGCACCTCTTCGCGGCCACCGTGCTGGGCGCGCCGGACCTTTCGGCCGAGGAATTTCGGCAGCGGGCGCTGGCGGACCTGCAGCGCTGGTTCCCCTGGCGGGACATCTCCGACCTGCAGCCCATGGCCATCTACCAGCTGCCCTACGGGCGCTTGCGCCAAACGGCGGACTTTGAGCGCGATCATCCGGGCAACCGCACCTCGCTGCCCGGCTTGTACCTCGCCGGCGAGTACACCGAGGCGGGCTCGATCGAAGGCGCCCTGCTGAGCGGGGAGAAGGCGGCCCAGGCCGTTTTGCAAGACTACTCAGCCGGCGCGACTTCGGCAAGCTGAGGGCGGGCTGCCGCCACGCTTCTTGTGCGGGCGTAGTGCCGCCGCGCCTTTTCTCGGTTGCCGCACAAGCGCATATCGCACCACTGGCGGCTGTGATTCTTGCTGGCATCGATGAACAGCCATCGACAGTCCCGGCCCGCGCATTCGCGCACGAAGGGCAGGCCATCCGTGAGCACCTGCGAGGCCGATACTGCCACCGGCCACAGCACGCTCTCTAATTCCCGGCTGCCACCCCAGGCCCAGGCGAAGCCACTGGAGCTGGGCACCAGGCGTGACTTGGGCAGCGCGCCGGCCAGCTCGCGATTCAGGCGATCGATGTCCAGCGCGTCGGCCGGGCGATGCACAGCCGCCGAGGCGAACAGGCGGTACAGCGACTCGGCCAGCGCCTGCGCGCGCCGCAGCACTGAGGCCGCTTCACGCGGGTGGGCCTCAGCGCCCGCCGTGAGCTGGCGCAGCTCATCCCGGCCAAGCACCGCGGCAGCGGCGCTCCAGGCCAGCAGCGCACCAAAATCGCGCACGTTGGCGCGCGTCACGTTGTTGGTGAAATCCAGGCACAACGAGCCGCCGTTCAATCGGAATACGGCCGCGCTGGGCTTACCGCGGTGCTTGCTTCCAACCGCCAAAGGCGTTTCCATCGGTGACAAGCCAGAGTGTATCCCGTGCACGAGCGCCATCCAGCGAGCCCGTCGACCGACGCGGCGTCGGGCCCTCACCTGCGCCTCTCCCAGCCGGGAGAGGAATAGACCGACCCCGGTCATCCAACCATCCCCTGACACGCGACACACTCGCTCAGGGAGAGCCGGGAAAAGCCGTCGTCCGGCGAGGCGAGCGTGGGAGGCGAGCCGCCTTCACGGGATCGCCTCCCACGTGCTTTGGTGAGCCTTACTTGGCCTTGGCTATCGCGTTGTTGAACTCGCCTTTGACGGTGTTGCCAACAGAGTTCTGCCAGTCCTTGACCAGCTGGTCGAAGGCGCTGAACGGCTGCCGGCCAACGATGATGTCGTTCAAGCCGTCCGAGAACTTCTGCTGGGCCTGCTTGCCCTTGGCCGAGGTGTCAGTGGGCGAGTAGAAGCCCAGGGTTACGTCGGCCACGGCGATCTTGGGGTCCACCAGCTTGATCTCCACCTCGTTCACATGCTTGGCGTAGTTGGGGATGCCGGCGTAGTACGTGGCGTAGGGTCGATCCGAGATGTACTGCCAGGGCACATACTGCGAGCGGCTCTTGCCGCCGCCGGTCAGCACGGGGTTGCCATCCGGGCCAATGCTGTAGTCCGCTGGCGCCAGGCCGTAGCCGATGAGCAGGTCCTCCTGCGTTCCAAACGGCTTCGCCAGATAGTCCACGATGCGCAGCAGCTCTCGAACGCGATCCGGGCTGGACTTCTTCATGACGTTGGTCGAGATGTAGCCACCGGTGTTGAAGCTCTGGACCTTGGTCTTGGAATCCGCGCTGAAGGGGTAGATGATGTCGAAGAGAGTCGGCGGATTCTGCGTCTTCAGTCCGCGATACCAGAAGTCATTCCAGGAGTTGCCGAAGCCTTCGACCGATGTGGCCAGCTTCTTGGCCACGAAGTCGTTGCGCGAGTTGAAGCTGGTGTTGCTCACATTCGGCGTGATCAGGCCTGATTTCCAGATGTCCACTAGGTACCCCACCGCGGCCTTGTACTCCGGCGTCTCACGGTCGCGCACCACCTTGCCGGAGGAGTCGAGGCCCCAGTTGTAGGGCGCACCGAACATCATCGCGTAACCCAGAATACCCACGTTCGTGTTGAGCTGATTGCCGATGGCATACACGCCGTTTTTGGGATCGTTCAGCTCGGTCAGGATCTTCTTCAGGTCGGTCGAATCCTTCGGGGCCACGTTCGCACCGATCTTCTTATTCCAGATGTCGGTGTTCTTGAAGAAGTAGCTCAGGCCCGGCAGGTAGCGGTGGATTGGCCAGCCATAGAGCACGCCATTAATCACACAGGCTGAGTTGGCCCAGGCGTAGGTGGGGATGGCCGCCAGGTTGGGGTAGTCCTTGATGTTGTTGCCTGAGAGGAACGGCCCCAGATCCTGGCACTGGCTCTGGATGAACTCGGCCGTGCCCGGCGGCGGGAAAATGCTGGTAAGCCCGAAGAAGAGGTGAATGATGTCTGGAATGTCGTTGCTGGCCATCATCGTGGCCATCTTGATCGGGTAATCCAGCGCGGTGCCGATCTGCTGCATCTGGAAGTCGGAATTCAGGGCCTTGTTGACAGCTTTCCAGGTGGGGTTGGTGTCGTACGGCGTGGGTGCCGGATAGTAGTCGACCACCAGGGCCGTGACCTTGCTGCCGGTTCCCGGCGCCGGCTTGTTCCAGGACTTCGGGGGATTCTTCGGATAGTTGTCCCAGGCCAGCGTGACACGCGGATCGTTCGCGTCATAGTCCGGCTTCGATGCCAGCGTTGGTTTGATGTAGGCGGGCAGCACGCTGGCGGCCTTGCCGGTTACAGCACCCGGCAGCGCGCTGCCGGATGCACTGCTTCTGGTCGCGGCCGACGCGGCCGCGCTGACGGACGCCGCGGTGCTCGCGGCAGAGCTGGCCGGTGCCGCGGCCGCGCCGCTGCTGGCCGGTGCCGCGGTTCCACCACAGGCCGCTAACAGGACGCCTGCTCCCGTGGCAGCCGCCGCTCCGCCCGCCACGCGAATGAAGGCGCGACGGCTGAGCGCTTCACCCCCGGGCATCGATCGATGTTCTTCCATGCCTATCTCCATTGATCTGTATTGACCCGTAGGCCGTTGCCACCGGGTACTATACATCCCCACCGGCTGCTCGCATCCGCGCGCGCATGCGAGCAGCTTGAGAAGAGGCGAGGCCTGCCGCTTGAAAGCGGCTCCATCGAACTCGAGAGAAGGTGCTGGTAGGGACCGTTTGCCGGACCCATGCCCTCAGGCTGGGGGGCCGCTCACCTGTTGAATGGCGCGCTCGATGTCCGTGACCGCGGCGTAGTCTTCGTCCACCAGTTTGTAGCAGCGATCGATGAGCAGCTCGGACAGGCGGCCGCCGCGTTCACCGGGCGTGCTCGCGGCCTCTACCACCTTATCGGGCCAGTACTTCGCCTGCATGTGCCGCGCCAGCAGCCGTATGTGCGCGAGCGTCTCGTCCGCTTGGCGGCGGTCGCCCCCATCGAGCGCATAGCGCAGCGTGCCGGCCATGCGCGCCAGCTCGGACAAGCGCTCCCGCTCACCCATGAGCGCAAAGGTCAACTCCTCGGCGGATGGGCCGCTCTCCAAGCGTTCTTCCGCCAGGTCCCGCGCGGGCAGGCTGGCAAACTGGCGCGAGAAGTCGCTGTACAGGTGGTAGTAGAGCTGAGCGGCCTCATTGGTGTAGAGCAGCAGCCGCTCCAGCTGATCCGTCGCCGCCTGGCCGGCCAGCACCAGGTCATCGTCGCGGTTGTCGGCCAGGTTGCGGAGCGTACTCAGTGCCGGCACCAGCTCCGGCACCGGTGGCAGCGGCACGATGGAGGAAGCCTCCGCCAAATTGCCGGCCAGTGCCTGGCCAGCGAACATGGGCGGCAGGTACTTGCTGAAATCGATGGCGATCGGCGGGATGACGACGTACGTGGCCAGCACGCCGCCGGCAGCGGTTTCGAAATAGATCAGCGCGTGCCCCTTGGGCCGCCGCGAATCACCGCGATCGAACACCAGCTGCATAGCTGGGAGTATAGGCCCTGGTGGGCCGCTGGGAGCTTGAACCTGCCAGGCGCCGCCGCAACCTTTACCGTTCTCTTACCCCTTCTTCAGCCAACCGTAAGCTTGCACGCCTAGATTGAGGCCGTGATGAAAAGGGGAGCTCGGCTCGGCACTATCCGGCGGCTGCGAGCGGCGGCGGGCTTGTTTGGCCTGGCTCTTGCGCTGTTCGTCACCGTGGGACCAGCGCCGGCGCTGCCGCTCTTTGGAAGCGCGGCTGAGGCAGCCGGAGCAAGCTGGCAACTCTTTGCACGAGAGGTGATGTGATGTGGAAGCCGAAGGCCTGCGACCGTTGTGGTGGCGATATGTACCGAACCAGCACGGACGAAGGCGACGTGATGTGCTGTCTTCAGTGTGGCCGCGAGCACACCCTCGCGACACCGCGCCCCTCACTGACGATCGACGAGATCCGCGCGCTGCTGCTGCAAGAGGATGCCCTGGAGGTTCGGCGCGCGGCTTGAGCCGGCTCAGTACACCTTCCCGCGCTGTCGTGTGATGTCAAAGGCGGCGGTGCTGGCGGCGATCATCACCGCCATCACCCCGGCCTGAATGGGGTCGGTCACCACCAGGTCGGCCGCTTTGGGTACGCTGCCGGCCATATTCAGCGACACCACCACGATGCCGTCGCGCCGCACGTCGCGCACCGCGGAGGCGATCTCGCCGCCCATGATGGAACCAGCCAGCACCAGTACCTTGGCTCGCGGCAGGCGGCTGACTGCCCGCACGGCCACCGCCAGATCCGCCTCGCCCACCAGAGGGATGGTGTCCACCGAGATGCGCTCGCCGCGGATGTTGTGCCGATCGGCCTCCGACACGGCGCCGAGCGCCACTTGTCCGACCTGCGCGCCGCCACCGATGATCACGATGCGCTTGCCGTAGATCACCGACATCGACGGCCGCGTCTCGACGGCGCGGACGCCGGCGACGGCCCGCAGGCGCGCGATGACCGGTTCGATTGGCCCCGGCACCTCGCACTCGAAAAAGAGCTCGGTGTTGGTCGGGTGGTGCAGGATGGCCACGTCACGGATATCCGCGGCGCCTTCGCTGAGCACCTGCGTGACGTTGAACAGCATCCCGGGGCGGTCGTCGACGGTCAGGG
>JBOGTU010000037.1:0-3032 GCA_050695655.1 Chloroflexota bacterium
GGGTCGCAATCGGGCGCGGGCAGCTCCGAGGGCAGCAGCGCCGGCAGCCAGAAGCGACGGAACAGCTCGCCCATGGGCGTGCCCGCGCTGGTGCGCGTCAGCAGCGCATTTTCAGCGGCGCTCAGCATGGCTCATCACCTCGAACGTTGATGTTGCCATAATTGTACGTTGCCCCACCCCAACGAGATTGTGGAGAGCCCGGGATGTATGTCAACTGCAACGGGCAACAAACGTTTGTTTTCGCCGCCACTTCGCGGTGAGGAGCAGAGGGAACATGGAAGCACGAGACCTGTCCGATCGTTTGGACACTGTTGGGTTCGAGACCGCGGCGGTGGGCCACGGCGCGTTCAGCCGCCGCGCCTTTCTCAGAGCGACCATCTCCGGAGCCGCGGCCGGCGTGATAGGCCTGCCACTGGTCCTCGCGGCCTGTGGCAGCGTGGCGCCGGCGGCACCGGCCAGCAGTGCCGTGGGTAGCCCGGCCGCATCGGCGGGCTCGGGCAGCGCCTCAGCGGCAGCCGGCGCCAGCCACGGCGTCAAACTGCCGGCCTACGTACCGCTGCAAACAGCCAAGGCAGACCTGCCCAGCCCCACTGAGGGGATTGATCCCGGCTACTTGGGCTACCCCAAGAAGCTGTTCAAAGCCGTACCGGAAACGCCCGGCAAGGGTGGCACTGTGACAGCCATGACCTGGCTCACCACGGCGCCTCCCGCGGCCGCGGACCAGAACCCCGCCTGGCAGGCGGTGAACAAGGGCCTGGGCGTGACCATGCAGGTCACCGCCGTGCCCTTCGCCAGCTACAACACCCGCTTCGCCACCATGATGGCCGGAGGCGACATTCCAGATCTGTTCCTCATCCCGTTGGTGGTTGGTGCCGGCGGCGTGCCTGGCCTGCCGGAATTCCTGAAAACTGCCTGCACCGACCTCACGCCCTACCTCTCGGGTGACGCTGTGAAGGCCTACCCCAACATCGCCAATTTCCCTACGCTGCCCTGGAAGACCGCCATCTACAACAACGCCATCTACGCCGTGCCGCTGCCCATCGCACCCATCGGCTACGACGAGTGGCTGAATCAAACGCGGCTGGACGCCATTGGCGCCAAGCACCCCACCACCGCTGCCGAGCTGAAGAAGCTGCTGCAGGACCTCACCAATCCCAATAAGGGCCAGTGGGGCACCACCGCCTTCTCCGGCACTGCCTACGGTGCTGGCGGCCTGATGTACATGGGCATGTTTGGTGGCCCCAACGTCTGGCGCCTCGAATCTGACGGCAAGTTCACCAAAGATCTGGAAACGCCGGCGGCCAAAGAGGCCGCGGCCTACGTGCGCGATCTGGTGGCGGCGGGCGTGTTCGACCCGGGAACCAACACCTACAACATCCTCACGGCGGGCGATGCCTTCGGATCCGGCAAGGCAGCACTCTTCGGCGCGGGCTGGCCAGGATACCAGCGGTTCTGGGACCAGGGCTTAGCGGCCAAGCCGCCCATGGCGGTGCGTTCGCTCCTGCCCTTCGGCGCTGACGGCGGCAAGGGCGTGTACATGCTCGGCGTGTCGAATTTCGGCGTCATCGCCATGAAGAAGGCGTCGGAGAGTCGCGTGAAGGAGTTGCTTTCGATCATCAACTACCTGGCGTCGCCGTTCGGCAGCGAGGAGTCACTGCTGCTGGATTACGGCGTCCAGCGGACGGACCACAACCTCGATGCGAAGGGCAATCCCGTGCTGACCAACAAGGGCAAGAGCGATGTGGCTGTGCCGTGGAGCTTCATCGGCCGCCGGCCGCCGGTGCTGTACGATCCCACGTCGCCCGACTTCGCCAAAGTGGCACAGCAGGACGAGCAGGGTATGCTGCCGGCCGGTATCCAGGACCCCACATTGGGCTTGTACTCGCCCACCTGGGTGAAGAAGGGCCCAGTCATCAACAAGGCCTTCGTGGATGGGCTGAACCTCATTGTCTCCGGCCAGCAGCCCATCAGCCAGTACGACCAGCTGGTGAAGGATTGGCAGAGCGGCGGCGGCAACCAGATCAAGCAGGAATATGCTCAGGCACTGGCAGCCACCAAGTAGCGCGAGAGCTGCGGACACTTTAGGATTGCACTGAGAACGACACATCACCGGGAGGCGCATCATGCTGAGCCAGCAGGACAACGAGCTCGTCACCCAGGTGGGGCCAGGCACGCTCATGGGCGGCCTGATGCGCCAGTACTGGATCCCCACGCTGCTCTCCAGCGAGCTGCCCGCGCCGGACTGTGACCCGCTACGGGTGATGGTGCTGGGGGAGCAGCTCATCGCCTTCCGCGACAGCAATGGCAAGGTGGGCCTGGTGGCCAACGCCTGCCCCCACCGCGGCGCCAGCCTGTTCTTCGGCCGCAACGAGGACTGCGGGCTGCGCTGCGTGTACCACGGCTGGAAGTTCGACGTGAGCGGCGAGTGTGTGGATATGCCGAACGAGCCGGCCGAAAGCAACTTCAAGCACAAGGTGCGGGCCACTGCCTATCCCTGCGTGGAGCGCGGAGGCATGGTGTGGAGCTACCTGGGGCCCAGGCGGCCGACGCCGGAGCTGCCGGATTTCGAGGGCATTGGTTTGCCGGAAGGCGAGTACCGCGTGAACGCGGTTCAGCGCGAGTGCAACTGGCTGCAGGCGTTGGAAGGCGACGTCGACACCTGCCACATCGGCTTCCTGCACGGCGGCCACCGCAAGCTGGAGCAGGCCAAGCCAGGCACCTTCGCCTACTACTCGCTGCGCGATCGCGCCCCGAGGTACGCCGTGGTGGACACGGACTACGGTGCCATGTACGGCGCCTATCGCGACGCTGAGCCGGGCCACGAGTACTGGCGCATCGCGCAATTCCTCATGCCCTTCTACACCATGCCGCCGCAGAACGTGCTGGGCTTGCGCACCGGCCCGCGAGCCTGGGTCCCTATGGACGATACGCACACGCTGGTGTTCAGCGTTGGCGTGCTGGGCAGCCAGAACTTTCAAGCCAACGCGCCGGTGAACCCCGGCCTGCTGGCAGGCACCGAGCAGTTTCCCAAC
>JBOGTU010000038.1:0-2116 GCA_050695655.1 Chloroflexota bacterium
TTCCCTGCCTGGTCGCCGGCCGGCCGCGAAATCGCCTTCACTCGCGCTCCCGCAACCGTCTACGACGGCGGTGCGAATGGGGCCGAACGCCACGTCAGCCAGCGGACCATTTGGCTGATGGCGCCGGATGGCTCGGCCAAGCGGCAGCTCACCAAGGGCGACGGCCTCCGGGACGAACATCCCGAATGGTCGGCCGATGGCACATGGCTGCTGTTCGCCCGCTTCCAGGGCAAGGAGCCGGAGCTGTGGCTGATCCGCGCGGATGGCTCCAGCCCGACTCGGGTGGTGACAGGCCTGCCCTCAGGTCCTGACGACCGCAATTACTACGGCTACTACGGCTACGTCGATTGGCCCAGCCTGTACGACTGGTGGTCTAGTTCGGATACATGCGTTACAAGCGAACGATGATTGAAGGGACAGTACACTGGGTGCTCGATGAGCATCACTGGACGGGTCATCTGGGGATCGTCGAGCGGAGCGAGACGGTCGCCTGATGACCCGTCGCGCCAGGCGTTGCAGCGCCTCAAAGTCCTGGACTGGCATCGCCAGCATGGTGGCTCGGTGTCGCTGACCAGCCGCCACTTTGGGCTGGGCCGGCCGACCCTGTACCGCTGGCTGCAGCGGTTCGATCCGCTGCGGTTGACAACCCTGGAGGACCGTCCGCGAGCGCCTCGCCGGCGGCGCCGGCCGAACCGATCGCCCGCCCTGGTTATGGCTGTGCAAACCATCCGCGAGGCCCATCCCCGCTGGGGCAAAGAGAAACTGGCCGTCCTGCTCCGGCGGGAAGGCATCAGCTGCTCCGCCTCAATGGTGGGCCGCATCCTGGGTGATCTGCTGCGCCGTGGGGACCTGCGCGAGCCCGTGCTGGCTCGCATCTCCGCCCGGAAACGGGTCCAGCGACGGCCCCATGCCACCCGCAAGCCCAGAGAGTACCACGCTCGGCAACCAGGAGACATCGTCGAAATCGATACCGTCGACATCCGCACCAGCGCCGGCAAGATCTTCAAACAATTCACCGCGCGCGATGTGGTCTCGCGCTACGACGCCTTGGAAGTCCGCTCGGCGGCCACGGCGGCCCTGGCGGCCCAATCGTTGGAGGCGATGCTGCTGCGCTTCCCCTTTGCGGTCCGCGCCATCCAGGTCGATGGGGGCAGCGAGTTCATGGCGGACTTTGAAACGCTCTGCCAGCGGCGCGGCCTGCGACTGTTTGTCTTGCCCCCGCATTCGCCCAAACTCAATGGCGCCGTGGAACGGGCCAACCGCACCCACACCGAGGAGTTCTACGGTGCGCCGGGATAAACCGGCAAGGTGGTGGAAATGCAAGAGTTCCACAGGAAAGGAGTAGCGAACCATCCTGTCCCCGAATCATGCGTGGCCAGTCGTGAGGCTGGTGGCGAAGCGTTGACAGGGGCACGTGCAGGCCGGGTATTCAGCCTCGAAAACTCTATCGTCTGGGATGCCGACGCTGTCGTAGAAGTGGAAGGCAACATCCAACAGGTTGCTATCGCAAGACCTGCTGGAATCCCACGTGGTCTTTAGGCCCCGAGCATGTACGGAAACACCTTGCGCGAGAACCGGGAGGTCTCCTGCCTGGCCCACAGCGGATGGCGCTGGGGGACGCATTGGGAAGCCGCAAGCGCACGCCAATGATGCGAGAGCAGGAGAAGTCGGACAGACCCGTAGTACCGACGAAGCTTTCGAACAAAGCCGAGAAATCGGCAGCGGAGGAAGTGGAGGGAAGGGGTCTGGCCAAGGGGAACCCAAACCAGCACGACTCGCCCCGGACGCAGCGCCGGAAAGGTGCGAGCCAAGGGCTGGAGCGGGTACGCCAAGCAGCACAGCGGGACAGGCAGACCACGTTCACTGCGCTCTTGCATCACATCGCCAGTGTCGACGCACTCGAAGAAGCGTATTACGCCCTCAAACGAGACGCCGCCCCTGGCGTGGACAAAGAAACGTGGCAGCACTACGGTCAGGAACTGGATGCAAATCTCCAGGACCTCTCCGGCCGGCTGCGACGTGGAGCGTACCGAGCGAAGCCAGTTCGCCGAGTGTACATCCCGAAAGAGGATGGGCGACAGCGCCCGCTGGGAGTACCCGCACTAGAGGACAAGCT
>JBOGTU010000039.1:0-21674 GCA_050695655.1 Chloroflexota bacterium
GGCCAGGTTGGGGTAGGCCTTGATGGCGCTGCCACTGAGGTAGGGCGTGAGGTCCGAGCACTGCGCGGCCAGAAAGGCTGGCTCGTTCTGGAGGGTGCTGTTGAGGGCGGACTCGAGAAAGATGTCCGGCAGGTTGCCGCTGGCGATCAGGGTGGGCAGACGCGTGGTGAAGTAGTCCGCCACGCTCACGGGCGTTACCTTGAGGTTGGCGTTGAGTTGCTTGTTGACCTCTTGCCAGGCCACATTCTTGGCAAGCGGCGTGGGCGGCGGCCCCAGGAAGAAGCTGGTAGCGGTGATGTCATCGCCCTTGCCGGGCGGCGCGGCCACTGATTTGATGTGCTGCTTGGGATAGTTGAAGAAGGCTGGGGGAACGCCACTGCTGGTAGCTGGCAGGTCCGGCGTTGGGCCCGCAAGCGCCACGTGCACCGGCAGGGCCAGCCCGGAGCTGCCCGCGGAGCCCGAGGCCGCCGCGCTGCTGCCCACCGCCGCGGGACTGCTCGCACCAGCCACACTGCTGCCGCACGCAGCCAAGAGGAGGGGCGCACCCACCAGGGTCAGCGAGGCGAGGCGTATGAACGTTCGGCGGCTCAGCCCCCTGCCGGCCGCGGGCAACTCGCCAAATCCGTTCGCTGCTGTCTCGTCCGTCGCCTGCATGGCTGCACTCCTGGGAAGTTGTCTTTCGCCGGGCAATTCCAGCACGCGCATCCCGGCCTGTCAAACGCCGGGCGGGCCACCATCCATGTGGCCCGGAACCTTACTTACTTGACGACGGGCAGGCTATCTGGGTTGGCCTCCCAGGAGAAGCGCTGCGTGTTCAGGCGCGTCTGCAGCCCGTAGGGGCCGTTCACCCAGCTGCGGTAGCCATTGGTGAAGGCGGTGAAGTTATCCGCCTTGCGCCACACCAGCAGGCCGTTGGAGGTGAGCTGCAGTGCATCGCCATTGGCCGCGTAGGCCTGGTTGTCGGTGCAATTGCCCACGTCCGTGGGATCGAGCGCTTGCAGCGTTTGGAAGCCAAGGATGAACTGGCAGGGGCCGGCGGTGGCGGCCGCAGGCGTCGCTGTGGCGGCGATCGCCGGCGGTGGCGCGGCTGTGTACAGCGCCATACCGTTGCCGGTGCCGATGTAGAAGGTTTGTGGATTCACACCATCCACCGCGAAGCCGCCCCCACCGCTGGTGTAAATCTGGGCGAACGTATTGCCGCCGTCGGAGCTGCGGTACACGCCGTTTTGCGTCTCGTAGTACACGTTGAGGCCGTTCAGCGGGTCCACCGCCAGCGCGGTCATCGGGCTGTCCTGCTTGATCTGCACCCAGCTCTGGCCGGAGTTCACGGTCTTGACCAGCTGAAACGAATCCGTGGGCAGGTCTGCCTCGGCCGCGTAGATGGTGGAGTTGATGGTGGTGTCTACCGCCAGGAGGAACACACTGCCACCCGGTATGCCGCTGTTCACGTTGGACCAGGTCTGCCCGCCATCCGCGCTCTTCCACACGCCGGGGCTGGTGTTGGCGTTCGTGCCCGCGTAGACGATGGGCACCACGCTGCGATCGATGGCGATGGACTGCACGTTCAGGTTGTTCATGGGCGCCAGCATGGACCAGTTCACGCCGTCGGTGGACTTGGCCACGCCATGGTTCAGGGCCAGATAGCTGACGTTGGCGTTGGTGGGATCGAGGGCAATGCCCTGCACGCTGTTGTTGCCCAGGCTGCCGCCCACGGAGGCCCAGCTGGCGCCACCATTTGTGCTCTGATACAGGGCCAGCGTTGAGGTGGTGCCGTTGTACCCGCCGATGTACACAACATTGTCGTTGGCTTTGCTCACAGCCAGGGCGTAGACGCTGAACTGCCCCAGGCCGGAGCTGACCTTGGCCCAGGTGTTGCCGGAATCAAACGTCTTGTACACGTACGGGTTGAGGCCGGCATCGTTACCCGCCACATACACCACGTGCGAATTCGCCGGATCCACTGCCACCTGGCTGAAGCTCTGCCCGGTGAGTGCCGTGGTGAAACTGCCCGGGCCGGCGTACAGCGGCGTAGCCATCAGGGCGGCCGTCAAGGCCACCGCGGCGGCGCCAACGATGGCCGGTAGCGCTCTTTTCAGCATCAGTTCGCTGCTCCCCGAACGGATTTGTCACTCTATCATGGCACTATTGCACTTGATTGTCCAGCTTCCCCAGTCGAGCCAGCCCAAGGTGTGCCGTCAGCGAGAAGCGCGGGAGGGGTAGAATGCCGCACTGACATGAAACGCAGCAGCAATCGCATTCTCACCACCCATGCCGGCCGGCTTTCGACCACGCGCGACCTCGTGCAGCTTCGCGCGGCCAGAGGGCAGGCGGCATTCCAGGAGGCCGTCGTCAGCCAAATGCAGGCCGCGGTACGCAAGCAGGCCGACATCGGGCTCGACGTGATCAGCGACGGCGAGTTCGGCAAGTTCTCCGGCTTCGACTACTACAGCAAGCGCATGAGCGGTCTGGCGACGCGAGAATTACGGCCGGGCGAGCCACCGATCATGTCGTCGCAAACGAACGAGCGGATCGAGTTCGCCGAGTTCTATGCCGAGCTCCGCTTCGGCGGTGGCGAAACGCGGCGCATGATCTGCAATGGCCCCATTCGCTACACCGGCCAGGCCGAAGTTCGCGGCGACATCGAGCTCTTCCAACGATCGCTGCAGGGCGTGCAGACGGAAGAGCAGTTCATGTGCGTGCTCGCGCCCGGCTGGATCGAGCACTCGCTGTACAACGAGTACTACAAGAGCGACGAAGAGTTCCTGTTCGCCATCGCCGACGCTATGCATGAGGAGTACCAGGCGATTGTGGACGCTGGCTTCATCCTGCAGCTGGACGATCCCGGCCTGCCTGACACGTACGACATGATCGTCCCCGCGCCCAGCATTGAGGACTACCGCGACTACGCGCAGATTCGCGTAGAGGCACAAAATCGTGCGTTGCGGGGCATCCCCGCGGATAGGGTGCGCTACCACATCTGCTGGGGCAGCTGGCACGGGCCGCACACGAATGACCTGCCGCTGAAGCACGTGGTGGACCTGATGCTGCAGGTGAATGCCCAGGCCTACTCCGTGGAAGCGGGCAACCCCGCCCACGAGCACGAGTGGAAGGTGTGGCGTGACGTCACGCTGCCCGAGGGCAAGATTCTGATCCCCGGTGTAGTGAGCCACGCCAGCAATGTGGTGGAGAATCCGGAGCTGGTGGCCGATCGCATCGTGCAATACGCCAACCTGGTCGGCAGGGAAAACGTCGTCGCCGGGTCGGACTGCGGGATGGGCGGGCGCGTGCACATGCAAGTAGGCTGGGCCAAGCTGCAGGCCCTGGTGCGAGGCGCTGAAATGGCCAGCAAGCAGCTGTGGGGTTGAGCGCGCAGCGGCAGCTGCAGCGAAGCGGCAGCCTATGGCGATTGACTTTTCGTTAGCCGGCAAAACGGCCATCGTCACCGGCGCCAGCCAAGGACTGGGGCGGAGCATCGCGCTGGGACTGGCGGCCGCTGGAGCCGGCGTGGTGCTGGCGGCGCGCAATGGGGAGCGCCTGCGCGCTGTGGCGGCCGAGGCCAGCGCGGCGGGCGACACGGCGCTGCCAGTGGAGTGCGACATCACACAACAGCCCCAAGTGTTGGCGCTGGTGGGCGCGGCCCTGGAGCGCTTCGGCCGGCTGGATGTACTGGTCAACAACGCCGGCATCTCACCCTATTACAAGAGGGCGGAGCTGTTGGAGCCCGACGAGTGGTGCGAGGTACTGGACACGAACCTCACCGGCGCCTTCCGGTGCGTGCACGCCGCCGCCCAGGCGCTGTTCGCGAGCCACGGCAGCGTGATCAACATCAGCTCCATTGCCGGCAGCCACGGCGCCGAGCGACTGGCCGCCTATGGGGCCGCCAAGGGTGGGCTGGATGCGCTCACGCGCAGCCTGGCCATCGAGTGGGCAGCGCGCGGCGTGCGGGTGAACGCCGTGGCGCCGGCTTTCCTGGATACCCCGATGACGCAAGGCATCCAGGCCAATGCGCGGCTGTACGAGCACCTCCTGTCCCGCTCGCCCTCCGGCCGCTTCGGCCTGCCGAGCGAGGTAGTCGGCGCCGTCATCTTCCTGGCCTCACCCGCGGCCAGCTTCATCACCGGCCAGATACTGTCGATCGACGGCGGCTGGACCGCACACTGAGGCGGCCCATCGCCGAAGGGGCTACACGCGCGCGGCCAGGCTCTCGGGAGTCACGTTCTCCTTCTCCGTGACCTGAGGAATCACGAAGTCGAAGTGGCCCAACTTCTTGCCATCCGTGCCATCCTGCACGGCCACTTCCAGCTCCTTCTTGAAGAAGCGATCCTTGTCCTTGCCCGGATCGTCCGAGAAATAGAGCTGCGTGGTGACCGGCCGGCTCACACCCTGCACCTTCACGTGGATGTGCTTCGCATCGCGCGGCTGGTAGCAGGCGGCCATGATCGTTTCCACTGAGTAATGGCCTTCGGCGTCCGTGAACACGTGGCCGCGGAACTTGTCACCCACCATGTCGTAGTTGCCGATTACGCCATCGGCCGACCAGAAGTCGACCACGGCATTGGGAATGGGCTTGCCCGATGTGCTGAGCACCTTTCCGCTGATAATGATCCGGGTTCCCACATCCTCCGTATCCACCATGCAGGATCGGTGCGGCGAGTTGAGCTTGAAGTACGGCCCTTCGATTTCGGTGGGCGTCGGTTCGAGTGCCAGGGTCTTCGCGCTGATCATCCAAACGTGCTCCTGTCTGTGGTAGGCCTATCATAGCCTCCGCGGCTCAGTTGCTGCCGGTTGGTCTTGTTGGTTTTGTTGAGGGATCGAACCCGCGCGCCAAGCTGAGGCCGGCTCGGCATCGCCTGTCAAGAAGCGCCCCACTGCCTGGCTGCTTCAAACAGGAGGATGGCAGCCGCCGCCGCCGCGTTCAGCGAGTCCGCGCCCGCCGCCATGGGGATGCGGATGCTGCCGCTGGCCACCGCCTGGGCGGCCGAGCTGGCGCCATGGGCCTCGCTGCCGATGATGATGGCCGTGGGCCCGCGCAGATCCACGTCCCAGTAGGCCGGACCGGCGTGGGCGGTGGCTATCAGCAACCTGCGAGGATGAAGGGCTGGCCTCAGCCGCTCCCAGTTGAGGTTGACGTGCAGCGGCACCTGAAAGTGGCTGCCCATAGCCGCGCGCATTGTTCGGGGCGCCCACAGGTCTGCCGTACCTTGCAGCGCCACTACGCCGGCCGCGCCCCCGGCGTGGGCCGAGCGAATGATGGTGCCTGCGTTGCCAGGATCGGCAATGGCATCGAGCACCAGCACCAGTCCCTCTGCTCGCAGGGGCTGCGCCGGTGGGATGGGCGCGGCAGCCACCACACCCTGGCTGGTCACTGTATCGGCCAGCGTGCGAAACACGCCGTCGGCCACCTCCTCAGCCGCCGCCAGGTGCTCCAGCCGCTTGCGCAGTGCGCGGCCCGCGGCGGTTGCCGCCAGCCGCTCCGGCGCATACAGGATGGGATCCAGAGTCAGCCCGGCGGCCTGGGCTGCTTCCACCAGGCGCACGCCCTCAAGCAGGCAGCGACCAAGCCGCTCCCTGGCCTTGCGCTCGGCCAACGAGCGCAGCAGCCGGACTTTAGGGTTGGAGGTGCTGGTGATCAGGCTTCGGGCGCAGCCGTCTCGCGAATGAGCTGAGCGAACCCATCGGGATCACGCACGGCCATGTCCGCCAGGATCTTACGATCGATAGTGACGTTGGCCTGCTTGAACTTGTTCATCAGCACGCTGTAAGACAAGCCGCTCAGCCGCGCCGCGGCGTTGATGCGGACAATCCAGAGGCTCCGGAAGTCGCGCTTGCGGGCCTTACGATCCCGATAGGCGTATTGCAGCGACTTCATGAGCGACTCGTGCGCCGGCCGGAACAGCCGGCTCTTGGCGCCTTTGTGGCCCTCGACCGCGTTCAGGACCTTTTTGTGCTTTTTGTGTGCGGGAACGCCGCGTTTGACACGGGGCATGAAGCCGGTCTCCTACTTTGTTTTGAGGCCTGGCAACATCTTCTTGGCCAGGGCAGCATCGGCGCCATGCAGGCGCAGATCCTGCTTCATCTTGCGCTGCATGGATTTGGACTTGTGCATGCGGTGGTTGGTACCAACCTTGTTGCGCAACACCTTTCCGGTGCCGGTGATTTTGAACCGCTTCGCGGTGCCTTTGTGCGTTTTGACTTTAGGCAAGCGTCATGCATCCTCGGACGTCGCTACGAATGGGGCAGACAACCAGTATACCAGCGTGGTGGCTGAGAAGGAGTGTCCAGTGGGAGTGCAGTTAACCTCACGCAACATTCGAGCGCTGCCTGAAGGCTCGGCGCGCCAGCTCAGCCCTTTTTGCTGGCCTGCTTCTCCTGCTTCTGCTTGCGCTTCTCTTTGATGGTGCCGCTGGCTTTCTTTTTGTTTTCGCCTTTGAAGTGATCCTGATTAGCCATAGACATCCCTCCTCTGACAACCGGTTGTTCTGCTGCCGGATACTAGCACGCGGGCGCCGCCCGGCTGAGCCTGCTGCTCGCTTTCAGCTCTTCATGGCCTTGGCCAGCTGCCGCCAGCCGTCCATGGGAATGGCTGCGCGATCGCCACCCGTCAGCACCTGCACGCACACGTGGTCCGCACCGGCGTCATGGTGCTGGTTGATGCGATCCAGAATTTTGGCGGGCGTGCCCCAGGCCACGATCTCGTCTACCACGTGGTCGCTGCCACCACCGGTGAAATCGGCGGCGGTGAAACCCAGGCGCAGCAGGTTGTTGGTGTAGTTGGGCGCGCCCAGGTACATGCCGATGGACCCGCGGGCGATGGCGCGGGCTTTGGTGGCATCGGTTTCGAGGACGATCATCTGCTCCGGCGCAACCAGCGCCTCGGGCCCCAGCGCTTCGCGCGCCACCCGCGTGTGCGCCGGTGGCACAAAGTAGGGGTGCGTGCCCAGCGTGCGCCGGCCAGAGAGCTCCAGCATCTTGGGCCCCAGCGCGGCCAGCAGCCGCTCGGCCTTGGGCACGGGCTGCGCGGCGTGATCCAGCTCATCCAGGTACGACACCATTTTCTGCAGCGGCTTGTCGTAGTGCAGGCCGCTGCGCTCCACAGCCATGGCGTGGCTCACGCCCAGGCCCAGCAGAAAGCGACCCGGGTGCGCCTTTTGGATGGCGGCATGATCCGCGGCGATGTCGCTCGCTTCATTGGTCCACACGCTCACAATGCCCGTTGCCACGACCAGGCGCTTGGTAGCGCCGAGGATGGCGTTCACCAACTCAGCCAGCCCCTCGTGCCGGCCCCCAGGGAACCAGATGGTGCCGTAACCCAGCTCTTCCAGCTCCACCGCGGCCTCGCAGATCTGCGCCTGGTCGCCATTGCGGAGGGCAAAACTCCACACGCCTATCGAACCCAGGTCCATGCGTTCAAATCCTCCCGGTATGAGTCTCCAACCACAGGCGCGAGGCGCACGGCCCGCCGCGTGTGGGAGCAGGGAAAGTATCCGGCCTCGCCCCATAGCTGCGCAAGCCGCTCGTTTCACATCGCGCCCAACTTTCGTTATGCTGCTCACCAGGTTTGCCGCTGGTGCGATTTCTGCAAATTGGGCTGCTGCCGGGGCGGTGGAAGGCCGGCCTGGCTGCGCGAGAGGAAGTGACCGCATGCGCTCAATCTGGAAAGGGGCGATCAGCTTCGGCCTGGTGAGCATCCCAATCAAGCTCTACGCGGCTACGGAAAGCAAGGACGTGCACTTCCACTACCTGCACAAGGCCGATGGCTCGCGCATTGAATATCGCAAGGTGTGCGCCGAAGAGGAGCGCGAAGTCGCCAATGATGAGCTGGTGCGCGGCTACGAGTACGCCAAGGGCCAGTACGTCACCGTGGAAGAAGACGACGTAGAGCGCATTCCACTGGCCAGCGGCCACGCCATCGAGATCACCGAGTTCGTGGATCTCCCCCAGGTGGACCCCATCTACTTCGAGAAGACCTACTACCTGGAGCCCCAGGAGGGCGCCAGCAAGCCCTACTCGCTGCTCAAGCGCGCCATGGCACAGGCCAACAAGATCGCCCTGGCCAAAATCGTGCTGCGGGACAAGGAGCACCTGGCCCTGGTACGCTGCGTGGGCGACGTGCTGGCACTGGAGACGCTCTTCTATCCCGACGAAATCCGCGACGCCAGCCAGCTCGAGGGTATTCAGCTGGACGTGGCCGTGAGCGACAGGGAGATGGCGATGGCCGTCAACCTCATTGAGGCGCTGGCCGCCGAGTTCGAACCGGGGAAGTACAAGGACAATTACCGCGAAGCGCTGCTGGAGGTCATCAACCAGAAGATCCAGGGCACGCCCTTTGAAGAGACGCCTCAGGCCACACCCTCCACCCGCGTGATGGACCTCATGGAGGCCCTGCGCGCAAGCGTGGAGATGGCCAAAAACACGCCCGAGGAGCGTTCGAAGGTCGCCTGAGGCCGGAATCAGCTCGTCAAGGATCGCTGAGCGGCGGCCAGTTCGGCCGTGAGCAACGGCAGGAACTCCAGCGCATCGGCCACCACGCCGTAATCCGAGATGGCGAAAATGGGCGCCTCGGGATCGCGATTGATGGCCACGATCACCTGGGCCTTGTGAATGCCAATAGTGTGGTTGAAGAAGCCACGAATGCCCACGGCCACGTACAGAAGCGGCGAGATCACCTTACCGGTGAGGCCCACCTGCTGCTGCCGAGGCATCCAGCCCAGGTCCACAATCTTGCGCGTCACGGCCACCGAGGCGCGCAGCGTCGCCGCGAGATCCTCGGCGAGCGGCAGGTTTTGCGGCCCGCCCAGGCCGTAACCCACGCCCACCACCATCCTCGCGCTTTCCAGCTCCACGCCTTTGGCCCCAACCGTGGGCGCGGCGGACACCCATTCCGTGCCCGCCTCTGGCAGGCCGGCCAGGTCCAGGGCATCCACACGCGGCTGGCGCCTCGGGTTGGGGCGCAGCGCCTGGAGCACGCCAGGGCGCACCGTGGCCATTTGCGGCCGGGTGCTGGAGAGGATGGGCGCCACGATGTTGCCGCCAAAGGCCGGCTTCAGCTGGACCAGGCGCTGCTCGGCGTCCAGCTCAAAGCCGATGCAATCGCCGGTCAAGCCCAGGCCCAGCTGCGCCGCGACCCGTGGGGCCAGGTCGCGCCCGTTCACGGTGGAGGGCAGCAGCACTGCATACGGCTGCCTCGCCCGAATCGCCTCGGCCAGCACATGGGCGTAGCGTCGCGTATCGTAGTGCGCGAGCTCAGCGCTGGTCGCCAGCAGGACGCGGTCTGCCCCGTGAGCACCCAGCTCCGGCGCCAGGCTCGCCGCCTCGGGGCCCAGCACCACGGCGCACACCTCGCTACCCAGCTCGCCGGCCAGTGTGATCGCTTCGCCCAGCAGCTCGTACGTCACCGGGCGGACGCGCCCGGCATACAGCTCCGCCACCACCCACACCGCGCGGTCGCTGCGCGGTGGGCGCGAATCGGGAACCTGTGCCGCCTCACCGCCGGAGCCTTTCCACTGCCCGAACACACCCAGATCTACCAGCACGCCGGCCAGCTCCTGAGCCGCGGCAGGGAGGTTGCCGGCCGGAATCTGGCGCACCTGCCGCCCAACGTCAATCGTGCTGATCTCGCGCACGGATGTCGGCGAGCCCGTTACCCCCAGCAGCTCTGGAGCCAGCCCCAGGTCGGCCGCGGAGATCACTTCATAGGGCTTGCTGGCAGCGGCCTCTCGGCCTGCCCGGTTCGGCCGTGCCGGATGCGCAATGTCCTCCGGGACGGTGAGCAGCGCCGGCAATTGCACGAGCAACTCCTCGCTGCCCTCGTCCGTCATGCGGGTCACAGCCAGGCGCCCATCAGCGTAGTCCGTAACCTTCACCGCGTTGGTCACTTGCGGCAGGCCCAGCAGCTCGGCAATCTCCGGGCCAACCTGGCCGGTTTCAGCATCCAGGCTGTACTTGCCGCAGAAGATCAGGTCATACTGGCCGCGCGTCAGCGCCTTTGCCAGCACCCGGGATGTCGCCAGCGTGTCCGACCCGGCGAAGGCGCGGTCATTCAGGTGCACGGCGCGGTCCGCCCCGGAGGCCAGCAGCTCCAGCAGCGCCTCCTTGGCCTGGGGAGGGCCCATGGTGATCACGGTGATCTCGCCGCCACCGCTGGCCTCCACCAGCTCCTTAGCCGCGGAGAGGGCGTGCTTTTCGAAGGTATTTACCAGGTTCACCACGCCCTCGCGCCGGATGGTCTTCGTCCGCGGATCGAATTCCAGGGACTCGAGGTCGGGCACCTGCTTGATGCAGATGGCAATGTTCATGGACTGCCACCCAGTATAGGCAAGCTGCTGCCCACGCTGGGCCGCCGCGCACCGCACTCATGGGGATGGCATACTAGCGCCGATGGCGGACGAGCAGTCAGTAACGGTGGCCGCTCGGACTGTGGATGAGGCGCGACAGAAAGCCGCCTACCAGCTCGGCGTCGATGCCAGCGAGGTAGAGCTGCGCGTCGCCGGAGCCCGCCGCGGCGGGCTGCTTGGCCTGGGAGCGCCCGACATCATTGTTGAGGCCTGGAGGGCCGCGCAAAACGAACGAGGAGGCACACCCAACACTCAGGCTGATGTCGCCGCCAGCGCGCCAATCGCCGCTCTACCGCCAGCGCCGACTGAGGTGCCGCGCATCGTGGAGGCTCCGCCCAGCCCGACACGCCCCAAGTGGCTGGTGTGGAGCGAAGCGGGCGACTGCATGTTCCGCACCAGCGGCCGGGGCGCAATCCTCAGCGAAGTGGAGGACGCGGTCGTGGACTGGCCCTTCGATGAGTACTTCGGCGATGGCCTGCGCGCGGCCATTGTGCAGGCCAATGACGCCAATGTGATGATCGGCCGCATCGCACCGCCGCCGGAGATGACGGCCGACACCACCTTCTTCCTCAAAATCCCTACCGATGCGATGTCCGCCTGGGCTATCCCTGGGCACCAGCCGTTCGACCGCGTGATGAACGCGGCGGAGCTGCTGGCCGCGCTGGCCCAGAAAGGCGTGACCTACGGCATTGACCGGCAGGCTATGCAAGCGCTGGACGGCCACAAGCTCACGCGCCCCACCTGCCTGGCCCGCGGCTTCGACGGATCACCCAGCCGCGATTCGGCCGTGGAGTTCCTGTTCCCCGAGGAGGATCCGGACGTGGTGCTGCGGCCGCTCATCCGCGACGACGGCTCCGTGGACTACCGGGACCTCATTCGTCTGCACACCGTGCCCTCCTGCACGGTGCTGGGTCACTACCTGCCGGCCACGGCGGGCGAGCCGCGGCGCGATGTGCTGGGCCGTGAAACGCCGAACAAGATTGGCACTCAGATCCCGCCGCACCGCTTCGCCGGACCCAACGTGGCGCTGGCCAGCAACGGCGTGGACTACATCGCCTCCAAGGCTGGCCGGCCCTTGCGCGAGAAAGGCCGCATCGAAGTGCTGGAGGTTTACGCGATCCAGGGTGATGTGGACTTCTCAACCGGCAATGTGGACTTCAAGGGTGAGGTGTACGTGGGCGGCGATGTGAAACCTGGCTTCACAGTGCGCGCCAGTGGCAGCGTGCAGGTGGGCGGCCTGGTGGACGAGGCCAACATCGAAGCGGGCCGCGATGTGCTCATCCAGGGCGGCATCAGTGGACACGGGCACTGCAGCATCGTGTGCGGCGGGGAGCTCTCCGCGCGCTTCATCGACAGCGCCGAGGTCCTGGCCGACAAAGACGTGATGGTCGCCAGCCAGATCGTGCGCGGGGCCATCAACTCCAAGGGGCGCGTCACGGTGCTGGGCCGCGGGTCCATCGTGGGCGGACGCGTGAAAGCGGCGCGCGGCATCATTTGCAACTCGTCGGGTTCGGCCGGCGGCGTGCCCACGTCGCTGGAGATCGACTGGTTGCAGCTGGTGAAGGCAGGCGACGACGTGTCGCGCTTCCTCTCCGCCGCGGTGGTGATTCGCGGCGACGCCTTCGCCGGCACCACGATCACCGTCAACGGCGCCAAGTTTCCCCTGCGCGAAAGCATGCGCGGCGTTCAGTTCTCCGGCGCGGACCGCGGCGTGTCCCTGGTTCAGCTGCACTGAGCGGCAGCACTCCCTCTCCCTTATCGCGAGGGCTGGCGCGCATCAGGCACATCAAGATGTGCTGGGAAGCCCCGGTTCCGGGAGCCGAGGCGAACGTGCGCTACTCGGCTTTGGTGGCGGCGGGGGCAGGAGACTGATGGTTCTCCGTGGGAATCACCGGCGCGGGCGGTGCAACGGGCTCCGCGGGTGCCGCGGCGGCTGCCACAGCCGTGGGCTTAGCGATCTGCTCCGGTAAAGCGCTCTCGGCCGCCTTCTCAGCCTCTGCCGCCGGCTTTTCCTCGCCGGTAGTGGCGCGGCGGAACTCCTTGATGCCCTGGCCGAGGCCCTTGCCAAGATCCGGCAGCTTCTTGGGCCCGAAAATCACCAGCGCGATGATCAGCAGGATGATGAGTTCGGGCGCATGGCTGAACGTGCCACTAAACATGAGCTTCCACTCCTTTTCCGCTTCAGTCTAACGTAACAGGTTCGGATGCAGCTACCAAACGGCGGCGCCGCGATGCCTGCCGGCGGGTCACGAGGGCCGCAGCAGCGCGGCCCACTGCTGCCAGTGTGTGGGTGCAGGCGCGGGGGCCGGTGGAAGGGCCGCGGGCGCCACCTTGGGCGCGTTGACGATGACCACCGGGATGTCGCCCGGGCGGATCATGCCCAGCTGATCGCGCGCCTGCTGCTCCACAAAGGCCGGCGTCCCGGCCTCACGTACAGCCTGCGTCAGGCTGTCGTGCTGCACTTGCAACTGCGTGATCTGCGCCTCCAGATCGTGCGTTTGCTGGGCGATTTGCCGCGTTTGATAGATCTGGCCACCAAAGCCCGTCACAAAGTACAGGGCTACCGTGAGCACCAGCAGGAGCACCACCTGCAGCGGGGATACCTGGCGGAAGCAGCGCAGAACCAGACCTCTCATCTTTCGCCTTGCCGGGCCGAACGGTACGACATGAAGGTAACGAGCGTCAAGCCCCGCGCGTGATGCGTGTGCTGTTCGCGGTAACGATGTCGTGGCTCCCCGGCGCTCTCCGTTAAGATAAGCGCTACATGCCCGTGTACGAGTATCGCTGCGGCGACTGCCGGCAGCGCGCCACCATCTTCTTTCGGTCGTACTCGGAGGTCACCGCGCCCAGCTGTCCGCACTGCAACTCCACTCATCTGGAAAAACTGGTGTCGCGCGTGGCCCTGTTGAAGTCGGAGGACGCCCGCCTCGAAGCGCTGTCCGACCCCAGCAGCCTGGCCGGCCTGGATGAGGACGATCCGAAGGCCGTGGCAGCCTGGGCGCGCCGGATGGGTTCCGAAATGGGGGAGGACATGGGCGACGATTTCGATGAGATGGTGGATGCCATGGAGCGCGGCGAAGATCCTATGGCCGGCGCCGCCGATGACATGGGCATGGGTGGCATGGGTATGGGTGGCATGGGCGATGGTGGCCTCGGCGGGGATGAGTTTGGCAGTGGTGACGACCTGGAGTAGCTGATCCCGGCGCAGGCCCCTACGATACCGGCAAGCCGTGGAACTGCTCGTCCGCCTTGTAGGAGGAGCGCACCAGCGGCCCGGAGGCCACGAAGCTGAAGCCCAGGGAGCGCGCCTGGTCGCCATATTCTCGGAACGTTTCAGGGTGCACGTACTCCCGTACGGGCAGGTGGCCCTTGCTGGGCGCCAGATACTGGCCAATGGTCAAGCCGTCGCAACCTGCGCCACGCAGATCCTCAAGCACCCGGCGCACGGCTTCCGACGTTTCGCCCAGCCCGAGCATGATGTTGGATTTGGTGGCGATGTCGGGCGCAATCTCCTTACTCATGGCCAGCACCGAGAGCGAGCGCTGGTAGAAGCTGCCCGGCCGTGCAGTGCGATACAACTCCGGCACCGTTTCCACGTTGTGCGCCAGGCAGATAGGACGCGACTCGAGCAGCAGTTCCAGGCTGTCCCGACGCCCCTGAAAGTCGGGGATGAGCACCTCCACATCCGCGCCGGTGCGATCGCGCACGGCGCGTACGCAAGCCCCAAAGTGCGCCGCGCCACCATCAGGCAGGTCGTCCCGATCGACCGAGGTGATCACCAGGTAGTGGGCGCCCAGCAGCGCGGCAGTTTCGCCCATACGCCGCGGCTCATCCGGATCCAGCGGCGCCGGCCGCCCCTTGCCGATGGCGCAGAAGCCGCAGCGGCGCGTGCAGATGTCGCCCATGATCAGCACCGTGGCCACGCCGCGCGCCCAGCACTCGCCGCGGTTGGGGCACATCGCCTCCTCGCACACCGTGTGCAGGCGGTGCTCCCGCAGCCGCGCCTCCAGCGCGAGGAACGTGGGGCTCTGGTTCCAGCGGACCGTCAGCCAGGGCGGCTTGGTGGCAACGCTCTCCGCCCCCAGCCCGATGCGGATCGGCGGTTTGCGCAGCCCCGCCGCGGGTGCTGTCAGCTGCACCAGTGCCGGCATCGCCGGCTCGGCTTGAGTCTTCACGCATGCACTCGCTTGATGCCTGCAAGTGTAGCCAGGCCACCTCAGCCGCTACTGGCCACCCTATACTCTGAGGCAGCGTGGCAGGGCAACAGCGCGGGTTTCGGTGCGGCTGCTGGTAACCGGCGGGGCCGGCTACATCGGCTCCCACACCGTGCGGCTGCTCACACAGCAGGGCCACCAGATCACCGTACTGGACAACCTGCGCTACGGACATCGCCAGGCGGTGGACGTGCCCATCGTGCAAGGCGAGCTGACGGATCGGCCGCTGGTGCACGAGGTGCTGGCCGGCGGCAAGTATGACGGCGTGGTGCACTTCGCTGGCTACGCCGCGGTGGGTGAGTCGATCGGCAACCCGGGCAAGTACTTCTTCCATAACGTCGCCGGCTCCATCAACCTGCTCGATGCCATGCGGACCGCGGGTGTGCAGCACCTGGTGTTCTCCTCGACGTCCGAGGTGTACGGCGAGGCGCGCGAGCTGCCCATCACTGAGGACCACCCCAAACAGCCCAGCAATCCCTATGGCGAATCCAAGTGGATGGTGGAGCAGATGCTCCGGCATTACAGCAGCGCCTATGGCCTGCGCTCCATCGCCCTGCGCTACTTCAACGCTGCCGGCGCCGCGGAGGATGGCGGCATTGGCGAGGATCACGAGCCTGAGAGCCACCTCATCCCCAGCGCCATACGCGCCGCGCTCGGCCACGGCGCTTTTCACTACACCTGCGCCACCGTGGACACGCCCGATGGCAGCACCATTCGCGACTACGTGCACGTGCTGGACCTCGCCAGCGCCCACCTGCTGGCGCTTCGAGCGCTGGCCGACGGGCACCCCGGCGGCGCGTACAACGTGGGCTTGGGCCGCGGCCACTCTACCAAAGAGGTAGTCGAAGCGGTGCAACGCCTCACGGATACCATCTTCCCCACATCCACGGGCACGCCGAGGGAGGGCGAGCCGGCCGCCAAATGGGCCTCCAACGCGCGCATCATGGCCGAGCTGGGCTGGCGCCCCGCGCATGACCTGGAATCGATGATCCTCACCGCCGAACGCTGGCACCGCGCGCACCCCCATGGCTATGCGTGAGTTCGGCCGGCTATGATCCGATCAACGGCCGTTGAAACAAGGCAGCGGCAGTTGACCTGGCGAGCACCATGCAATCCAAGAGTTCAGCTGGCAGCGTATCTCACAGGGAGTCACTGAGTTGACGGCCGCCCCGAGCGGCTCCCTCCCGCGGGACGAGGAGCTGATGGAGCAGGTGGCACGCGGCGACAGCGCGGCCCTGTCGGCGCTGTACCAGCGCTATGCCGGAGCCGTCTTCTCTCTGGCATTTCGTGTCGTGAACGACCGGGAGGCCGCCGAGGAGCTCTTGAACGAGGCATTCGTGCGAGTCTGGAGGCAGGCTCCGTTGTTCGATGCCCGGCGAGGCAAGTTCTCCACCTGGCTGCTCAGCGTGGCCCGCAACCTCAGCATCGACGAGCTGCGCAGCCGGCGCGCGCGCCCGCGCAAAGCCGACCCCGTGGGCGATGAGGACGTGCCGAGCGACCTGGTGGACGAGCACATCGACGTTGAGGCCGAGGTGTGGCAGCACGAGCGCCGCGCGCTGATTCGCGAGGCCATGGAACAGTTGCCCGCCCCTCAGCGCGAGGCACTGGAGCTGGCCTACTTTCACGGCCTCACGCAGTCCGAGGTCGCCGCTCGGCTGGGCGACCCTCTGGGCACCACCAAAACACGGATGCGGCTGGGCCTGCAGAAGCTGCGCGACATCCTGCTGGTGGACGGGTTGGGCCGGGAAATCTCATGACGCACACGGAAGCGCAAGACCTGCTGGCGCCCTTCGCCCTGGGTACGCTGGAGCCAAGCGAGACCGAGCAGTTGGACGACCACTTGCGCAACTGCGCCTTCTGCGCCAGCCTGGCCGCCGAGGCGGTTCGCGTGGCGAATGCCCTGGCCTACTCCATGCCCTACGTGCCGCCTCCAGCCAACGGTGCCGCGCGGCTGCTGGCCTCCATCGCCGCGGCCACTCAGGTGCCGGCGCTGGCCGCGCCCGGAGCTCAATCTGCCGGCCGGCGGCCGTTGCGCCTGCTCCCACCGCGGCGCCAGTTTGCCCCAGGATCGGGCTGGCGCGTGCCCGTGCCGGTGGCGGCAGTGCTGGCGCTGGCCCTGGGGTTGGGCGGCTGGAATGTGCTTCTCATGCGGCACGTGGGGACTTACCGATCGGAGCTGGCGCAGGTGGACGCGCGTGTCTCTCGACAGTCCGAGCTGCTGTTCATGATGACCTCTGACCAGACCGTCTCCCACAAGCTGCAGAGCACCGATTTTGCCCCGCAGGCGCAGGTGCGGCTGGTGATGGACCCCGTGAGCCGCAAGGCCATGCTTATGGCCACGCATCTGCCGCCGCTGGGCCGGGGTCTGGTGTACCAGGTGTGGCTCAGCCGCCAGGGCACTCCTATCCCGGCTTGCCGGCTGATCATGGAGGACCAGGATGGTGGCGACTGCGCTTTAACCGTGGTGGACGATATCGCCACGTACGATTCCGCCTGGATGACCGTGGAATCACTGCGCGGTTCGCCTCGCCCCGTGAGCACGGGCGTGGCCCACGCGCCGCTGTAGCTCCTCACCCTTTATCGATGCCGCTTCGCGCGCGGATAGCATGTGAGGCGTGGGCGAGCTGTTGCTGGGGACCTCGGGCTGGAGCTACCCAGCCTGGCGGGGACTGTTCTACCCGGCCAAGCTGCCGGGCGACCAGATGCTGGCCTTCTACGCGCAGCACTTTCGGGCAGTGGAGATCAACAACACCTTCTATCGCATGCCGGCGCGCACGACCTTGGAGAAGTGGCGAGCAACAGTGCCAGCGAGCTTCCGCTTCACCTTCAAGGCACCCGGTGCGATAACGCACCGTCGCCGGCTCAAGGAGGCTGAGCAGGCCACCCGCCACTTCGCCGAGCTGACCACGAGCGTCATGGGCGACTGCCTGGGCCCGGTGCTGTTTCAGCTGCCGCCGAATCAGCAGGCGGATGAAGCGCTGCTGCGCGGCTTTCTGGATCTCGCTCGGCCGCTGTTCCCACAGGTGGCTTTCGAGTTCCGCCACGCCTCTTGGCTGGAACCTGCTCTGCTGGACGTGCTGCGCGACTACAACGTTTCTCTCTGCTCCACCGAATCGGACGCCGAACGGCAGCCGCTGCACCCCACGCCCGACTTCGCCTACCTGCGCCTGCGCAAGACGGCGTATAGCGATGCCGAGCTGGAAACCTGGAGGAGCGAACTGCTGGGCCTGGCCGCATCCGGCCCGAACGTGTTCTGCTTCCTCAAGCACGATGTGGACAAGGTCGTATACGCCGACAATGTGCTCACACGCTTCGCGCGCCTAACGCAGGGCTGAGCCCTTTTCAGCCGGCCACGCTGCTCGGCAGGCGTTGCTTGAGATCCTCCAGCCAGGGCAAGAGCTGCACCCGCAGCTCGG
The DNA here is from genome assembly GCA_050695655.1 of Chloroflexota bacterium. GTDB lineage: Bacteria > Chloroflexota > JAJPGV01 > JAJPGV01 > JAJPGV01 > DATKQD01. The sequence goes on from JBOGTU010000039.1 coordinate 17,965, forward strand.
AATCCTTGCGGAAGATGGCCGCTACGTGCCCGTTCAACCGGTCTTTGTCCTCCGCGGTCATGTCCCGCGCGGAAATCACCAGAATGGGCACCCTGGCCGTTTTCGGCTCCGCTTTGAGCGCATCAATCACCTCGAAGCCGCTCACGTCCGGCATCATCAGATCCACCAGCATCAGGTCCGGCACCTGCGCCCGGGCCAGGGCAATGGCTTCGGCGCCGCCGCTGGCGGTCGATACGGAGAAGCCTAGCGGCTCCAGAATACCGGCCAGGAGTCTTAACGCGGCCGGGTCGTCGTCCACCACCAGTACGCGCACCTCGTTCTGCTTGACTTTGCTGGTAAAGGCATAGCGCTCCAACCGGGCCAGCAGCGCCGCGCGATCCACCGGCTTCACCAGATAGTCCGCGGCGCCGAGCGCCTGGCCCATCTGCTCGTCATCCAGCACGGAAACCACCACCACCGGGATGTCGCGCGTCGCCGGATCGGATTTCAGCTCACGCAGCACCTCCCAGCCATCGAGCCCCGGCAGCAGGATATCCAGCGTGATTGCCAGGGGGTGCAACCGGCGCGCATTCTCCAGTGCAGCGGCGCCGCTGTCCGCCACCACGGCCCGATAGCCACCTCGAGTCAAGTACAGGTTCAGCAGGCTGGCCACGCGCGCGTCGTCCTCAACCACCAACACCAGCGGCTGGCCATCGCCAGCAGCCAGGGGAGGCGTGCCGTCGGCTGCCAGCGCCGGCGGTGCATCGCTAACCGCTGCGCGGCGAGGCAGAGCCACAACAAAGCGGCTGCCATGGCCCAGGGCACTCTCCACGGAGATGCGCCCGCCGTGCAGCTCAACAATGCGCTTGGTGAGCGCCAGCCCCAGGCCAGTACCCTGATAGCGCCGCCCACTCGAACTGTCCACTTGCTGGAACTCCAGGAAGATGCGCTCCTGGTCCTTGGGGGCAATGCCGATACCGGTATCGGCGACGCTCAGTGTCACGCTGTCGCCCAGGGCGGACGCCGCCACCGTCACACTTCCACCCTCAGGCGTGAACTTGATGGCGTTCGAAAGCAGGTTGTACAGCACTTGCTTGACGCGACCCTCGTCGGCGCTGAGCTCCACGCTCCCCCCGCTCGATGTGCGCAGACCTACCGCGCCGCGGTCCGCCAGCGGACGTACCGTATCCACCACCTGGCCGAGCAGTTCCTGCACATCGAAGGTGGTGACGCGCAGCTCCATGCCGCCGGCCTCCACCTTGGCCAAATCCAGGATGTCGTTGATGAGCTCCAGCAGGTGCTCGCCGCTGTCGTGGATGTTGCCCAGGAACTGCTGGCGTGTCTCCGGCGCTTCATTCTCACCGGAATCGATCAGCAGTTCGGAGAACCCGAGGATGGCGTTGAGTGGCGTGCGCAGCTCGTGGCTCATGCTCGCCAGGAATTCGCTCTTCACCTGGCTGGCCTCCGCGAGCGCCTGGTTCTGGTTTTCCAGGCGAACACGCGCGTCCAGCAGCGCGGCGTTCTGCAAGGCAAGCCGCTGGTAGAGCTCGGCGTTTTCCAGCGCCTGCGCGGCCTGCCGGCTGAATGCGGCCAGCAGGTCGACCTCGTCCTCGGGGAAGGCATCGTGGTGCCGGAAGAGCACAATCAGCAGCCCATGCAGGCGGGTTTCGGCGGCAATGGGCTGGATCGTGCAGCTGGTCACTCCACCAGCGGCCTGGGCCAGCCGCTGCAGGTCGGGGCCCCACTGGCGCGGAGCGCGGCTGGCCATAAAGCGGCGTGTATCCCATGCCGCCGTCACCATTGGATGGTCTGGCCCAAACTGCAGCCGCTCCACGTGGCTGCGCTCGAACAGAGGCTTGTTCTCGTCCTCCCAGCACAGTCGCAGCCCAGGCTGCCCTGCCTCTGCCACCGCCACGATGCCCGAACAGCCGCCAACCGCGCGCGCGGAAGCCGGGCCCAACCTTCCGGTGGCTACCTGCAGCCGCTCTTCCGCGGACACATCGGCCAGGCCATCAAGGAACGTGTGGAACTCGGCCTGCTGCCACGTGCGCCGGAGCCAGCCAGGCGGCGCGGCCCCTACGAAAAAGCACAGCGCGAAAATCGCCGCGAGCGGATCTGGCAGTGAACCCAGGGCCGGCTTGAGCCCAGGGGCAACCGCCAAGAGAACCGCCATGGCGAGCGCCAGGGCCAGCAAGCCGGTGCCCAGCGCAATGGCCACCAGCCGCTGGCGCATGATGCCGCGGGCCGGCGCTGCCGCGCGAATGAAGGCCACGCTGGCGTAGCCGGTGACATACACAAAGCCCGCGAATATCATCAGCAGCGCCGCCACAGCCAGGCCTTTCGGCGCGCTGGCACCCCGCCAGATCAACAGGCCAACCAGCAACCAGGACCCTGCCACATCGATCCCGCCCAGCGCGTGCTGCACCCGCGCCAACGGCCGGAACAGCGGCACCAGCCGAAGCAGCAGGTAGGGCACCGCCAGGAGCAGCAGCGCCGTCGGCAAGCTCACGTACCAGGGCGACAACCCGGTGACGCTGGTGAATGCCTCGCCCAGGCTCACCAGTCCCGTGGCCGTGAACAGCACGGCCATTTCAAGATGGGCGCGGTCCCGCTGACGGGTCGCGCCGGCGATGGCGAGCAGCATGAGCAGCACGAACAGGCCATGCGACAGGCCCTGCAGCACGGTCTCGTGCACGGCCGCTATCCCAATCCTGTTCCCAGCGTAGGCGCGCCGGGGCAGCCCAGCCGCATCATCACCCTCACCCTTCCAGCCTCAGCGATCACCGTAGCACGCCCACCACAGCCGGTGCCACAACACGCCGGCCGGCGAATGTAGTACCGCGTCAGCTGGCCAGGCCGGCGCGGTGCGCCACCGCCTCCGCCAGCTCGCGCGGCGATGCCTTAGCCGTGCTCAGGATGAGCTGATAGAAGCTGTGGGCGCGATAATCCCGCAGGCTGTACACCTGGCGGTACTTCTCTCGATCGCCGCGGTCACGGTGCTGGATGTCGGCCAGGCTTTGTGCGTCATCCGCGTGCTCGCGCTGCGCGTAGCGGGCGACACGCACTGACAGTGGCGCGTGGCAGAACACACGGAACACGTCGGGCAGGTCGCGGGCCAGCCAGCCGGCGAGGCGTCCTTCTACTACCAGCTGCTGCTCGTGCTCCAACATGGCGCGCTGCTCGAGGTCGAATGCGCGGTGCACCTCATCCGGCAGGGAGCCAACATCCAGCAGGGAGAGCCCGTGGTCCTGGCAATACTCCCGGAAGCGGTCGCCCGTCTTTGAAAGTCGCCAACCAGGCTGCTGCTCCACCACTGCCGCCGCGAGCGTGGAGGTGCCAGTGGCGATTTCGCCGGAAATGGTGATGACACGCACATGCAAGCTCGCCGCTGCTTGAGCCACCGCTGCCCGACGCCGAAGGTCGGGGCGGGCAGCGCTCAGTCCTGAGCGATCCAGGCCTGAAGCACCCCGGCCACGGCTTCCGGCTTCTGGCGGGCAAGATTGCGCAAGCGGCTGTCCAGCATACGCCGGTGCGCATCGTCCGCTGCCGCGACGGGCGCCCGCTCCTCCTCCAACTGCCACTCCAGCAGCAGCTCCGGCTCCAGCAGGTTCGCCGCCGCGGCGGCGGCCGGTGACAGCTCGGTGACACGCGGACCACCCGCCACACCTTCCGTGCCGGCCGCGGCACCCGCGCGGCTGGCGGCCGTGGCCGCGGCGCGAGCAGCGTTGGCC
>JBOGTU010000040.1:0-5810 GCA_050695655.1 Chloroflexota bacterium
CGGCCGGTACCGATGGCCCACACCGGCTCATAAGCCAGCACCAGGGTACGGAGCTGGGCCTCGTCCAGATCCGCCAGGCTAACCCGCAGCTGCTCCTGAATCACGGCCTCCATGGCGCCGCTTTCGCGCTCCGGCAGCGTTTCGCCCACGCAGATGATGGGGATGAGGCCTGACGACAGCGCCAGGTGTGCCTTGCGGTTCACCTGCTCACTTGTTTCGCCCATTTGCCGGCGGCGCTCGGAGTGGCCCAAAATCACATAGCGACAGCCCAGGTCGGTGAGCATGGCAGGCGCGATCTCGCCCGTGTAGGCGCCACTCGGCTGGAAGTACATATTCTGTGCGCCCAATTCCACCCGGCTGCCCGGCAGCAGGCCCGCGACTACCTGCAGCGCCGTGAAGGGCGGGCACACCACAACCGCCGAAGCGCCGGTTGGCGCCACCTCCTGGATCAGCCCCTGCGCGAGCTCGCGCGCCTCGCCCAGCGTGGTGTTCATCTTCCAGTTTCCGACGATCACCCCGCGCCGCGTTGTCACGGGAGGTGATTCTACGGCATTGGCCTTACACAGCTTCGACCACTGCCTCCATATAATTGTGAAACGATGGCGGTTAGGGCCTCCCCGCGCCGCGTGACGAGGAGCGCCTCGCAGCGGTATTACCCCCTGTTCGTGAAGCTCGACGGACGGCGTGCCGTCGTGGTTGGCGGTGGGCACGTTGCCGCGCGCAAGGTGCAGGCTTTGCGCGGCCGAGGCGCGCAGGTGCAGGTGGTGGCTCCCGAGCTTTGCGAGCAGCTGCGCGAGCAGCGAGATCAAGCGGTGATCGACGTCATCCCGCGCGGCTTTCGCGAGGCGGACCTGGAGGGCGCTTTCCTGGTGATTGCGGCCACGGACGACAGGGCGGTGAACGGTCGTGTGTTCGCCGAAGCCGAGCGGCGCGGCCTGCTGTGCAACGTGGTGGACGTGCCGGAGCTGTGCTCCTTCATCGTGCCTTCGGTCATTTCGCGGGGGGACCTTACCGTGGCCGTGTCTACCGGCGGACTGAGCCCCTCCACGGCCAAACTCGTGCGCGAACGGCTGGAGGACTCGTTGGGCCCGGAGTACGACAGCTACCTTGAGCTCATGGCCTCGCTGCGGCCGCGCGTGAAGCGGCGCTACGCCACCTCGGAGGAGCGGCGCGAGGCATGGGCGCGCATTCACACGTCCGGTGCGCTGGCGGCGCTGCGCGAGGGAAACGACCAGCGCGCGCGAGAGATTGTTGAGACGTGCCTCTAGCCCTCTTCGGCCTCAGCTACAAAACAGCGCCCCTGGAACTGCGAGAGCGGGTGGCGTTCGATTCGGCCGCGCTGCTGCACAGCCTGCCGGGCCTCACCTGTGTGCCCCACGTGCGCGAAGCGGTGGTGGTGTCCACGTGCCACCGCACAGAGATCTACACCGAGCTCACGGACATGGATGCCGCCAAAGAGCACGCCATGGCTTGGCTGGCAGACGAGCGAGGCATTCCTCGCCGCACCTTCAACGCGCACGTCTACCACCGTTTTGGGGCCGACGCGGCTCGCCATCTCTTCCGGGTAACGGCCGGGCTGGACTCTATGGTGATTGGCGAAGCACAGATTCTGGGCCAGGTGCGCGAGGCGTTCAAAGTGGCGACCCACGCACAAACGGTGCGCACCAAACTTGATACCACCTTCCGCCAGGCGCTCAAAGTGGGCAAGCGCGCCCGCACAGAAACCAGCATCAACCGCTACGCCAGCTCACTGGGATCGGTCGCGGCCGACCTGGCTGAGCAAGCGCTGGGCAGTCTGCGGCAAAAGCGCATCCTGGTGCTGGGCGCCGGCGAAATGGCCAAGTTGACGGTTACCCATCTGGTGGCCAACGGCGCCGCGCAGCTGGTTGTCGCCAATCGGTCGCTCCACGGCGCCGAACGGCTGGAGCAGCTGCCCGGCGTCACCACGGCACGGCTGGCCGAGCTGGCGAGGCTGCTGCCCGAGGCGGACATCCTCATCGCCTCGACTGGCTCCAGCAGTTACCTGGTCACTCCCGAGATGCTGCGCGGGCGCAGCCGCCCGCTGGTGATTGTGGACCTGGGCCTGCCGCGCGACGTCGATCCTGCCGTGGGCGACCTGCCCGGCGCACGGCTGTACAACGTGGACCAACTGGACCAGGCGTTGGCGCAAGGCCGCCAGGGCCAGGAGGAAGATGTCGCCCAGGTGGAGCGCATCATCGACGCCGAAGTGTTGGCCTGGCAGCAGTGGCAAGCCGCGCAAGGGGCCATCCCCACCATTGTGGCGTTGCAAGCCAGGGCGGCCGCGGTGCGGGAGAGAGAGCTGCGCAAGGCGCTGGCAAAGCTCGCTCATCTGTCCGAGCGGGACCGGCAAGAGGTTACCGCGCTGGCGGCGGCGGTATCCGCCAAGCTGCTGCACCTGCCGATGCAGCGCCTGAAGCGCGCGGATGTCAGCAGTGGCTATCTGGACGTTGCACGCGACCTTTTTGGGCTGGAGGGCCCCGAAGCGGCCCAGGATGATGAGGTTGCCACCAGTGAGCCTTGAAGCTGGCCTGAGCTCGCCCCTGGCTGCCCTGGCGCCGGCGCGCTCAGCCGCGATGACGGCCCCAGGCGAGGAGCACGGCCCTGGCTTTCCGGACGTACGGCTGCGCCGGCTGCGCGGCAGCGCCGCTCTGCGGCGGCTGGTCCGAGAAACTCGCCTGCATGTGGACCGCCTCATCTACCCCCTCTTTGTGGACGAGGGCCTGGCGGTCGGGCAGATCGCCCCCATTGCCTCCATGCCGGGCATCCAGCGCCTCACCATCGAAGGAGCGGTGGAGGAGGCGCAGAGCGCGGCCGAGCTGGGCATCCCCGCGGTACTGCTCTTCGGCCTGCCGCGCACTAAGGACGCTGCCGGCAGCGGAGCGTACGATCCCGAGGGCGTGGTCCAACGGGCCGCGAGGGCCATCAAGCGTGCCTGCCCCGACCTGCTGGTGGTGGGCGACGTGTGCCTGTGTGAGTACACCTCGCACGGCCACTGCGGCGTGATCCGCGATGGCGCCGTGGACAACGATGCCAGCCTGGAGCTGCTGGCGCGTACAGCCCTTACGCAAGCGGAAGCGGGCATAGATGTGCTGGCCCCATCGGACATGATGGACGGCCGCGTGCGCGCCATTCGACGGCTGCTCGATGCGCACGGCCTGGAGGACCGGCCCATTCTGGCCTATTCCGCCAAGTTCGCCTCGGCCTTCTACGGCCCCTTCCGCGAGGCCGCGGATTCCACGCCGCGATTTGGCGATCGCCGCGCTTATCAGATGGATCCGCCCAATGGGCGCGAGGCGCTGCGGGAGATCGAGCTCGACGTGCTCGAGGGCGCCGACATGGTGATGGTGAAGCCGGCGCTGGCCTACATGGATGTCATTGCGCAGGCGCGTGCGCGATGGAACCTGCCGCTGGTGGCCTACAACGTCTCGGGCGAGTACGCCATGGTGAAGGCCGCCGCGGCCCATGGCTGGATCGAGGAGAAGCGCATCGTTGCCGAGGTGCTCACCGGCATCCACCGAGCCGGAGCCGACATCATCATCACCTATCACGCGAAGGATGTGGCCCGATGGCTGAGCGCGGGCGACCTGTAGGCCCTACCCGTGGGGCGGGGCGCGATGCCACGCCCTCTGCCAACGGCCATCAGCCGAGCAGCCGGCGCAGCCGAACAGCGCCGCGCAAACGCGGGCCGTTCCAGAAGCCGCGCGGCGTGGTGTACGCCACCATCACGGGCATTTTGGCGCTGCTGCTGCTGGTCACGCTTATCCAGGCGGCGCGCCAGGGCCCACCCACGCCTACAGCGGCGGCGCCCTCGCCATCTCCCGCCAGCAGCGCCAGTGCCGCGCCCACGGTCATATCACACAACTACACTGCGCCGCCACCCATGACCATCGACACGACCCGCACCTACACCGCCACCATGATCACCGACAAGGGCGCGATCGTGCTTGAGCTCGATCCGAAGTTGGCGCCGGTGACGGTGAACAACTTCGTATTCCTGGCCAAGCACGACTTTTACAACGGCCTGACCTTCCACCGCGTGGTGGCGGGCTTTGTTATCCAGGGGGGCGACCCCACGGCAACTGGTGGCGGCGGCCCCGGCTACACCTTTGCGGACGAGCCGGTGAAGGGCCAGTACACACAGGGCTGCCTGGCCATGGCTAACTCCGGGCCGAATACGAACGGCAGCCAGTTCTTCATCTGCACCGCGAATGACACGTCGCTACCGCCCAAATACAACCTGTTTGGTCACGTGACCAAGGGCATGGACGTGGCGCTGAAGATTCAGGTTGGCGATCACATCAAATCCATCACCATCAGCTGATGCCGCGGTCCGCATGAGCAGCATGAGCGGCTCCGAGCGCATCATGCAGCGCTCGCGGCGGGTTATGCCGGGCGGTGTCAGCTCCCCCGTGCGCGCATTCAACGGCGTTGGCGGCACGCCCCTCGTGATGGCACGCGGCCAGGGCAGCCACGTGTGGGATGTGGACGGCCGCGACTACGTGGATTTTGTGGGCTCGTGGGGGCCACTCATCCTGGGGCACGCGCACCCGGCGGTGGTGGAGGCCGTGGCGCGGGCCGCCGAGCGCGGCACCACGTTTGGCGCCCCCACTGAGCTGGAGCTCGAGCTGGCGGAGCTGGTGGTGGAAGCTGTGCCCTCCATCGAGATGGTCCGCTTCGTTTCCTCGGGGACCGAGGCGACGATGTCAGCCATCAGGCTCGCGCGTGGCGTCACCGGGCGGGACCTTATCGTGAAATTCGCCGGCGGCTATCACGGCCATGCGGATGCGCTGCTGGCCGCCGCGGGATCGGGCGTGATGACGCTGAGCCAGCCGGGCAGCCCCGGCGTGCCCGCGGGCACGGTGGCCGACACCCTGGTGCTGCCCTACAATGACGCGGCAGCCGTGGCCGCGGCCTTTGCCGCGCGCCCGGGCAACATCGCCGCCGTGATCGTGGAACCGGTGGCCGCCAACATGGGCGTGATCCCGCCAGCCGAGGGCTTTCTGCAGGCGCTGCGCGAGATCACCAGCCGGGATGGCGCACTGCTGATCTTCGATGAGGTGATCACCGGCTTCCGGCTGAGCTACGGCGGCGCGCAGGCGCTCCTGGGCGTGATGCCGGACCTCACCTGCCTGGGCAAGGTGATAGGAGGTGGGCTGCCAGTGGGCGCCTACGGCGGCCGGCGCGAGGTGATGGAGCACTTGGCCCCGGTGGGGCCTATCTACCAGGCGGGCACACTGTCGGGCAATCCTCTGGCTATGGCCGCTGGCTGTGCCACGCTGCGCCTACTGCAGGCCCCAAACTTCTATCCGCGGCTGGAGGAGCTGGCGCGGCGGCTGGCAGCCGGGCTGGCGCCACTGGGCTGCCTCAACCGCGTGGGATCGCTGATGACGCTTTTCCAGCAACCGGGCCCGGTACGCGATTATGAGGAGGCCAAGCAGTCCGACCAGCAGCGCTACGCCATGTTTTTCCATCGCCTGCTGGATCAGGGCATCTCCCTCGCACCGTCTCAGTTCGAGGCGCTGTTTGTGTCCGCCGCCCACACCCAGGCCGACATCGACCGTGCCATCGCCGCCGCTCGGCTGGCCGCGGCGAGCACCTGACCAGAGGTGAGCGAGCCAGCCGTTTGGCCGGCAACATGCCGCGGCGGCCGGGGTGGGGTTGCCCAGGGAGCGGTCGGTTCAATTCGAAGTGTTTGCTGCAGGGGCCGATCGAGGGCCGCTTATGGTTTTGCGGCCAAACTGCTGGTGTCGCGACTTGCGCTCAGTCCCCCACCCCTGCTCTGGCGGCCG
>JBOGTU010000041.1:0-8395 GCA_050695655.1 Chloroflexota bacterium
TCAAGGTGGACGACAGCGCTGTTGCTGCCGGAAATCGCCGTCGCTGTGTGCACCATGGTGCCGGTGTTCTTGAACGTGACGACCCCCATGCCATCAGAGGAGGTGCCGGTGGTACCGATGGTATAGCTGGAGGCGTCATAGCCTTTGTCACTGATGTTGACCGTGACGCGGCTTGGCGTTGGTGGCGGCGGTCCAGCTGCGTAGGCCGCCGTCGCGCTGGCCACCAGGGTGATCGCGCTCCCGATCGCCGCTGCCCGGCGGAGGAAAGGACCAAAGTGCATAAATGCTCCTTTCGAGTGGTTAGTCGGAGGGCACTATACACACAACAAAAAGGGAACGCAAGGGCTGGGTGATTTTTTTCCAGCATGGCGTTGGCGCTGCCGCCGGGCGAGCCATGGGCGCATAGCTGGCCGCCGGCCGGCGGGCGCCCGCTTGAGCGCTACGATTGAGCCGTGGACGAGCCTAAGGAAGTGTGGCATCCCAGCGCGGGAGACATGGCGCTGTGGAAGTTCTTCCGCCTCAGTAAACAGGCCGTCATGGCGGGCCGCTGCCTCACCGATGGCGAGCTTTCGATGGCCACCTGGCCGCCGGACAAGCTCTTTGTGGATGCGTTCATGGCCAAGCACGCCGGCCACAACGTGGTGATCGTGAGCGACGAGCTCGACAGTTTCGCGGGCTAGGCGTGGCCCCTATTCGGCGGGTTCGATGGTGACCGTGAGCTTGTAACCTTCCAGGCGCTCGCGGTACAGCTCGGCCACTTCCTTGGGGCGCGTGGCCACGATGCACTGGCCGTGGTTGTGGACGATGCCCGCCATCTCCAGGCCCCGCTTCAGGGAGACGCCGATCACCTGGCGCAGGGCGCGCGCAACGTCGTTGAAGGTGTGCACATCGTCATTGTGGACGATGACGTGGTACGGGGGCAGGAGCCGCAGCAGCCGCTCCTGGTCCAGGTCGAGATCGGGGAGCGTTTCAGCCGGCATGCGCCAGTTCCGGGGCTATGTGCGCCCCTGATTCCAACCAGCGCTCCACGTCGATGGCGGCTTTGCAGCCATCCCCCGCGGCGGTCACGGCCTGGCGGTACACGTGGTCGCGCACGTCGCCCGCGGCGAACACGCCGGGGATGTTCGTCGCGGTGCTGGTCGGATGCGGCGAGGCCACGTAGCCGCGCACATCCAGATCGATCTGGCCCTGGAAGAGCGCGGTGTTGGGCTGGTGCCCAATGGCCACGAACACGCCGCCAAAGGGGCGCGTGCTCTCGGCGCCGCTCAGCGTATCGCGCAGGCGCAGCGCTTCCAGCCTGTCGCCGCCGACCATCTCCAGCACGTCCGAGTTCCACAGGAAATCCAGCTTGGGGCTGGCGAAGGCGCGCTGCTGCATGGCTTTGGACGCACGCAGCTGGTCGCGCCGGTGCACCACTGTCACAGACGAGGCGAAGCGCGTGAGGAAGGTGGCCTCCTCCAGCGCGGTGTCACCACCGCCGATGACGGCCAGCGGCTGATCGCGGAAGAAGAAGCCATCGCACGTGGCGCAGCCGGATACGCCATGCCCCGTAAGCCGCTCTTCGCCCAGCACCCCCAGCCACTTGGCCTGCGCACCCGTCGCGACGATCACCGTGCGGCTCAGATAGGTCTTGCCAGCCGCTTCGATGCGGAACGGCTGTTCGCGAAAGTCCACGCGGTCCACATCCACGTTCAGCACCTCGGTGCCGAAGCGCTCGGCCTGCTTGCGGAACACCTCCATCAGCTCCGGCCCGAGGATGCCCTCTGGGAAGCCGGGGTAGTTCTCGACATCGGTGGTGATCATCAACTGGCCGCCAGCCTGGTAGCCTGCCAGCAGCAGCGGATTCAGGTTCGCCCTGGAGGCATACAGCGCGGCGGTGTACCCGGCCGGCCCAGATCCAATGATGACGACGTTACGCGGTTGATCCATGCGTTCAACAGTATCAGGCAGTGTCAGGGAGTTTGGCATCATGGCACCTGACGTGCCGAGATTGTATGGCCGCGATGATCTGGACACGGTGCTGAGCGCACATGCACTACATGCTGTTCTGTTATTCTGTAAATCTGCACATTCCGTCGAGAGGAAATCGATGACTGAACGGGACACCGCGACAAGACTCATTCGACCATTGCGCGGAGGCCAAATCACTATTCCGGCCGATTTTCGGGAGCGATTGGGGATTGATTCGGCGAGTGTCTTACAGATGTCGCTCATCCAGGGCGAGCTCCGGATTCGCCCTGTCCAGGTGACCGAGCGGGCAGGAGGCTCCAAGTGGCTGAAGGATCTCTACGATGAGCTTGCGCCGGTTCGCCGCGAAACAGGCCAGAGCTCGGAGGCAGCAATAGACAAGGCGATTGACGATGCTATCGCCGCGGTCCGCGGGGCCGATGCATAGGGTTGTTTTCGATACCGTCGTGCTGGTTCGCAGCCTCATCAATCCTCACAGCCGAGCTGGGCGCCTCGTCTTCTCCCACTTCGACCGATACCGGCTGTTCGTCTCCGAGCCCGTGGTCAGAGAGATGCTTGAGGTGCTGCGCCGGCCCGAGTTGACCCGCAAGTTTCGTAGTCTCGAAACGCTGGATTTGCGGAAGGTCATCGAGCGGTTGGGAGAGGCCGAAGTTGTTGAGATTGAGCCTATTCCAGGCGTTTCCCGTGACTCGAAGGACGACAAGTTCTTAGCGACGGCCGTCGCTGCCGGTGCAAACTATCTGGTCAGCGAGGATGAAGACCTGTTGGTTCTCAAGAACCATCAAGGAGTCCAAGTAGTGAACATCGCCGCCTTCCTGGCGGTGCTCGGAGCGGCATAGGTCTTCGCTGTGCACGTGCGTCACGCTGAGGGGCGCGTCCTCAGGCGATCAGCGGCCGGGCACGCTACCGGCCGTTGACGTCTGATCTCGAGCTGTGAGCGCGCTTCTAGTGCACTTTAATCGTCACCTCCGCGGAGGCGCCGGGGAAGATCATGGAGCCAGCGTAGTTGAGGGCGATCTTCACCGGCACCAGTTCGGTGACCTTGGTGTAGTCCGACGTGGTGTTCGTTGGGGGAGCGCTGGAGAACGACGCGGCCGTGGCCGGCGTAATGCCGATGACGCTGCCGCTGAAGTCCTGGTTCAGCATGTCCACGTGCACGTCCACCGGCTGGCCGACGGCCACTTGCTCAATGGAGTTCTCGTCCACGTTGGCGGTTACCCACAGCTGGCCCATGTCCACCACCAGCAGCACCGGCTGCCCGGCAGAGACCATGTTGCCCGCCACCGCGCGCTTGCCGACAACCACGCCGTTCACGGGCGAGCTGAGCTGGCTGGTGATGGCTGTGCCCTGCACCGGACCGGCGCCGCTGGCCAGGCCCAGGGTGCTGGCGGCGGGCACGTCGACCGTGGCGAGCGTTTCGCCGGCGCGCACGGTGTCGCCCACCTGCACGCCCAGTGAAGTGAGCCGGCCGGGGTTCGTGGATGAGATCTGGATGATGTTGCCAGCCACCTGGGCGTTATCCGTAGAAACGTAGTTGGCGCTGTCGTCGTAGTAGCGCCAGCCGAAGATGCCACCGGCGATGATGAGCACGCCCAGGGTGGCGGACAGGCTGCCGATAACGATGCCCTTGGTGCTCACGGTCAGTTGCCTCCGTTCAGCGAGGCGTTGTTCAGCAGCCGGCCCACCACCAGGATTTTCTGGCCCGCATTCAGGCCGCTGAGGATCTCGGTTTGGCGGGCGTCGGTCAAGCCCACCTGCACCGGTACCTGTTTGGGGGGACTGCTGGCCTGGGGGATGAGCACAATGTCCTTGCCCTGGTAACTCTGCACCGCCAGGCTGGGCACGAGCAGCACGCCCTGCTTGTGCACGGTATCGATCACCACGGAGGCATCCAGCCCTGGCCGAATCCGCGCATCGGGCTTATCGAGCGTGATCGTGACCACGTAGGAGACGATGTCCTGCGTGGTGGTGCCGGTGGTGGGCAGCGCGGCGACCTTTGCGCTGTAGGTGGTGCCAGGCAGCGAGGCGAAGGTTACGCTGGCGGGATCGCCCACCTTCACCTGCGCCAGGCTCACACCGGGCAGGCCGGCGTTCACTACCATGCCGCCGGAGCCGAGCACGATGGTGGCGGCCGTACCCGGCAAGCCGGGGCCACCCACCAGCTCACCCACGGCATTGTTCAGCTGCAGGATCTTGCCGTCCACTGGCGCGGTGAGCGTGGTTGAGGCGAGGTTCTCCTGCGCGGCCGCAAGCGAGGCATCCGCCTCGGCCAGCTGGGCCTTGGCCTGCTCTACGGCGGCCTGCGCGGCGGCCATGTCCGCCGCCGTATAGGGGTTGGCGGCGAGCTCCGCGGCCGCGCCGGCCTGGGTGACCGCGTCTCTGGCGGCCTGAATGTCCTGCGGGGTGTTGGTTTGCAGCAGCTGCACCTGGGCCTGGGCCGCGTCCACAGCGGCCTGAGCCTGCTGCACATCCGTGGCGGTCGGCGGAGCCGTGGCCAGCTGCAATTGCTTCTGGGCCGTGTCCACGGCGGTTTGAGCCGCGTCTACCTGGGCCTGGCCAGCGCTGCAGAGGTAGGCCGGGGCCACCTTGTTGCACGCGCCGTCACGCGCGGTTTGGGCTGCGAACAGGCTGTTCTTGGCGGCGCTGATCTGCTGGTTCAGAATGGCCACCTGCTCGGGGCGCGGGCCCTGCTGCAGCGCCTGGAGCTTGGCCTGGGCCGACTGAAGATTCGCCTGAGCCGCCTGCACCTGCTCCTTGCGCGCGCCGGACTGCGCCAGGCTGAGTTTCTGATTGGCCGCGTCGAGGGCGGCGTTGGCCTGGGCGATGTTCGCTGGCTTCGCACTGTCCCGCAGCTGCTGCACCTTGGCTTGCGCCACATCCTGCGCGGCGTGCGCGGCATTGTCGGCCGCCTGCGCTTGCTGCAGCGCCGTGTTGGCGTCCGTGGGGTCCAGCTCGGCCAGCACCTGGCCCTTGGTGACCGCGTCACCCATGGCAACGTCGATCTTGGAAAGGCGCCCGCTCACCCGAAACGCGAGCTTGGCCTGAGACGATGCCACCGTCACCCCGGCGGCTTGTACGGTTTGAACGAAGTCGCCCTTCTGTGCCGTGACCGTGGGAACCGAAGGCCCAGCGGATCCACAGGCCGCGAGCGCCGTCGCCGCCACCAGGCCGACGATGCCCAACGCCCACAATCTGCCTCCGTGCCTGAATACCATGTACCTGTCTCCTCCCTTGAACCCATGAACTGCGCCTACTCGTTCCACCAAGGTTACGGCCTGCGCCAGATTGCGACGCGACCCCGAGAGGGAGGCGGGCTGCAAGACGGACACGTGCGTACGAAGAACCGCTCATCCATTCGGCTGGAAGTTGCTCTGGCTGATGAAGCGCGAGATATCTCTGAGCGTTCGGAATTCACGCATACTGAAAGCCCCAGTACGGTGACTCGTGGAGACCTGCGCTTGGCGCACGAGTTCGCATATCTGACACCCACGGCTCTCGAAGCCGTGCGACGGTGGCGCTGGTCAGGGTGGGTCAGTACCGGGCTGGGGAAACGGGGCGTGGGTATTAGGCCGGCAGCAAGTTGAATGCGCCGACGTGGCGCGGCCTCACCACGTGGAAGTGCCGGTGGTCCAGCGTCGCGATGTCGGTCGCTCGAAGGCGCTCGGCCACAGCGACTACCGAAGCGTCAACGAAGCCAAGCGGCAGATCCTGGTACTGGGCGTAGAGCGCGAGTGCTCGCTGGTAATCCGCTCTCGTCAGTTCGACAACCGTCACACTGCCTTGGAGGGCATTCGTCAGGAACTCGCCAAAGGGATGTGGCCCCAAGCGTGACGCAGCGAGCCAATCCAATTCGATCACCACGGGCGCTGGGACCAGCAGTGCTGTCGGCCAATTCAGCAGAAGTTGGCTGCACCGCTCGTGGTCTCGATCCTTCACGTCCATTGCCGCGTACAGCGGACCGGTATCGCAGATCAGCGCCAAGAGAGCGGCTGGAAGGGAGCGTCACCGGACCGGGCGCCAATGTCGAACGGGGGCGTGGTGGACTCGCCGGAGCCGATGAAAGTGAGGGCTCGGGTGCTCTGGGAAGCTCGCCATTCCAGCCCTTCTCGAATGACCTCCGCTAATGATGCGTGTTTACTCTGAGCAATGGCATGGAGGGCTTCGAGCAGCGCCTCGGGCGCCACAATAGTGGTGCGCTTCATATGCATCATTATGGCATGGCTAGGGCGGCCCCCGGCTCAACTTCTTCGCTCACGGTGGCGCCGGGGGCATCCTTGCTGAAGGTGATCCGGCCATCGCGCAGGTCGGCCAGCACGGTATCGCCTTCGGCGAAGCCGCCTTCCAGCAGCTGCATGGCCAGCGGGTCCAGGAGGCGCCGCTGGATGACGCGGCGCAGGGGGCGCGCACCGTACACCGGATCGTAGCCCTCGTCCGCCAGGAGCGAGCGTACCCGCGGGCTCAGCCGCAGCTGGATCTTGCGATCTTCCAGCCGCCGCAGCACGAGGCCCAGCTGGATGTCGATGATGGCGTCGATCTGCTCCCGCCCCAGAGAACGGAAGACGATCACTTCATCTATCCGGTTGAGGAACTCCGGCCGAAACTGCGCCCGTAGGGCATCCAGGGCGCGATTGCG
This sequence comes from Chloroflexota bacterium, assembly GCA_050695655.1. Classification (GTDB taxonomy): domain Bacteria; phylum Chloroflexota; class JAJPGV01; order JAJPGV01; family JAJPGV01; genus DATKQD01. The sequence goes on from JBOGTU010000041.1 coordinate 6,602, forward strand.
CATGGCCGCCTGGTCGCCGCCGGCGTATTCCTGGATGACCGTGCTGCCCACGTTGCTGGTCATGATCAGCACGGTGTTCTTGAAGTCGACCGTGCGACCCTGGCCATCCGTCAGCCGGCCGTCGTCCAGGATCTGCAGCAGCACGTTGAAAACGTCGGCATGGGCTTTCTCGATCTCATCGAACAGCACCACCGAGTAGGGCCGGCGGCGTACCGCCTCGGTGAGCTGGCCGCCTTCGTCATAGCCCACATAGCCCGGCGGCGCACCAATGAGACGGGCGGTGTTGTGGCGCTCCATGTATTCCGACATGTCGATACGGATCATGGCCTGCTCGTCATCGAACAGGAACTCGGCCAGCGCCCGTGCCAGCTCGGTTTTACCGACGCCCGTTGGCCCCATGAAGATAAAGCTGCCGATCGGCCGGTTGGGGTCCTGCAGGCCAGCGCGGGCGCGCCGTACAGCATTCGATACGGCCTGCACCGCCTCTTCCTGCCCCACCACCCGGCGCTGGAGCCGCTCCTCCATTCTGACCAGCTTCTGGACCTCGCCCTCCATCATGCGCGACACGGGGATGCCGGTCCACTTGCCCACAATCTCGGCGATATCCTCCTCGCCCACTTCCTCTTTCAGCATGCGGCGGTTTTTCTGGAGCTCCGCCAGCGCCTGCTCCTGCTCCTTCAGCTGGCCCTCCAGGCTGCCCATGGCGCCGTACTTCAACTCGGCCGCCTTGCCGTAGTCCGCCTGGCGCTCGGCTGTCTCCACCGCCTGGCGCGTCTGCTCGATGCGCTCCTTCACGCCGCGCATGCGCTGGATGGCATCCTTCTCCAGGCTCCAGTGCGCCCGCATGTCCTGGCTCTGCTCTTTCAGTCCGCCCAGCTCAACGTCCAGCTTCTCCAGCCGCGCCTGGGAGGCGGCATCCGTCTCCTTGGTCAGCGCCTGGCGCTCGATCTCCAGCTGGCGGATCTTGCGCTCCACTTCGTCCAGCTCAACGGGCAGCGAATCGATTTCCATGCGCAGCTTGGAGCCGGCCTCGTCGATGAGGTCGATGGCCTTGTCAGGCAGAAAGCGGTCCGTGATGTAGCGCTGCGACAGCACGGCCGCGGCCACGAGGGCGGAGTCCTTGATCTTGATGCCGTGGTGGACCTCGTAGCGCTCCTTGAGCCCGCGCAGGATGGAGATGGTGTCCTCCACACTGGGCTGCGTGACCAGCACCGGCTGGAAGCGGCGCTCCAGGGCAGCGTCCTTCTCGATGTGCTTGCGGTACTCATCAAGCGTGGTGGCGCCAATGCAGTGCAGCTCGCCGCGCGCCAGCATGGGCTTGAGCATGTTGCTGGCGTCCATGGCGCCTTCGGCCGCGCCGGCACCCACTACGGTGTGCAGCTCGTCGATGAACAGGATGATCTGGCCTTCGGCGCCGGTCACCTCCTTGAGCACCGCTTTCAGCCGCTCTTCGAACTCGCCGCGGTACTTCGCGCCGGCGACCAGCGAACCCAGATCGAGCGCCACGATGCGCTTGGATTTCAAGCCCTCGGGCACGTCACCATTGACAATGCGCTGTGCCAAACCTTCGGCGATGGCGGTCTTGCCCACGCCTGGCTCGCCGATGAGCACCGGGTTGTTCTTGGTGCGCCGGCTCAGCACCTGGATGACTCGGCGAATCTCCTCGTCGCGCCCGATCACCGGGTCGATCTTGCCCGTGCGCGCGGCATCAGTGAGGTCGCGCCCGTACGTCTCCAGGGCCTGGTATTTCCCTTCGTGATTGGGGTCCGTTACCCGTTGGTTGCCGCGGATAGC
>JBOGTU010000042.1:0-3582 GCA_050695655.1 Chloroflexota bacterium
GATATGGGCAGGCTGCCGGGACACCGATCCATATTGGGAATCGCGCAGCAGCGATGATCGGCCACCGGCGATACCGCAACACACCCGCGCAACAGTGGCGCATTTCGCTTTGGCTTCACGCTCAGAAGCGCGATCCCAGGGGCACAAATAATCAATGATTGTGTCGCGCTCGAGCTCCGCCATCGTCGCGAGCATGTTACGGAACGCCCGACCCGCAGCGGTGGAGGTGTCGAAGCTTTCCTGAATGCTCACTAAGCCGATGCCTCGACGATCGAACCTGTCACAGATATCGCTCAGGTCACGGACCTTCCGTCCCAGACGGTCAAGCTTCCACACGATCACATGCGTGAAGGCTCGCGCCTCGGCGCCTTCTAAGAGCCGTCGGAGCTCCGGACGGCCATCGATATTTTTGCCGGAAATCCCGCGGTCAGCGAATACCTCGTCCAGCGGCCATCCGTGGGCCTCACAGTAGGCGCGGATTGCCCGTTCTTGAGCATCCAGCGAGTAGCCGTCCCTGGCTTGCTCCTCGAGTGATACGCGGATATATCCAGCTGCGTTGCTCATCCCGTTTTCGCCCGTATCGATCGGGAGCGCTGTTCTCGCTCCCAGTGTTGCTCAAGCATGTCCGCGAGCAGCAGGATAAACGAAATCGGCAAGTCCTGCCCGGCCGTGTCGGTCGGGCTACGCTGCTGCGTTGTTGACCTCTCGCTCGGTTCGGCAAGCCGTACGGTTGTCATTAAGCACCACACCCCCAGCGGGCGAGTCGACCTGCCGCAGCAGATAGGAGTTCCCGTGGCGTACAGCAGGCGAAAGAGGTGCTTCGGGCTTCAGTCAGCCGCGGGCGTGCGGTTTCCGATCCAGCAGAGTTGGCTACGCGAAGGCTGGCACCAGCGGCGGGCATAAATGCATGAAAACACGCCAGAGCCCAGTTGCGGCTGCTCCTGGCGTGACATATACCCGTGCACGACGAGATGTCAGAGCATAGCCCCGGTCTCAGGTATCTCGTCTCCACGAGTGGCTTGACAGGAGCCGCGGCACTGATGTCCTTCAGCCCCAGCTCGCCGGTGAGCAGGAGTGTCGCCCTCAACCAGGACAGATTCGACGGAATCCATCTCGATGACATGTCGGCGCACGCAAAGCCGACGAATCAACTTGGTGCGCCAGTGTGTGGACAGCCGAGGTGAAAGGAGGCGAATTGGGGCTCAGTCGAACGCGCTGTGTACTGCCGGCCGGTGACCTCGGCCAGTGTGCCGTGGTGCAGCGGCTGCTGCGCAGCGGCGGCGGACATCCAGCAGTCTGATGACCTGCTTGTCCGCAAATTCGCAGGTCGTTCGCTATGATGGAAACAGTTTACTGAGAGTAGCCGTAGGTGGAAATTGAATGAGTGAATCGAATGCGTCATCGGCCTACGAAGGGTTTCCTAGCCGCGAGCGATGCGATCGTGCTCAGGTTCAGCGCTACTACCTTTATGAATGGCGCCTGTCTGTAGCCGGCGCGGATACCGGCTTGTTACTCAAGGATTACCCGGATAAAAAACTCTCTCTAGATAGGAAAAGGTCACTCGATGAGGAAGTCAACTCAGACCCGCGAATCGCAACATGGTCAAGTCTGGAGAAGCGATGCGGCACGCAACTCGCCCACTTTTTAGGAAAGGCAAAGGGCTTTCGGGAGCCAACACCCCAAACGCTCGCCTGGTTAGCCAGGCTCGGGGGAGAGCGATCACTCGCAGAACTGCTGAAGCAGCGAGGCTTGAAGGACCATGAATGCCGGCAGTTAACAACCTCCATGGACTTACAGCACGCTGTACGCCAGCTTGTGCCGGAATGGCTCCCACCTTCTGAGCCAGATCCCATTGATGATCCAACCGAGGAGTTGGGTACACCTGCGCCACCGGCACCTTCCGATGGAACAGTGGGCATGGACGTTCGACGAGCCGACGCTTTGGACTGGCGCATGATGTTGGACGAGGGAACACCCGAGTCACGGTTCCGCGCGGTTGCGTTTGATGGTGAAGCGTGTCTGGATGGGCGGGGTCGTTGGCGCGATACCTGCCACGATCGCCAGGCAATTCAAACCCATGTTGCTTCCCCACCGTACCTGAACATCCTCGCGGGCACCCTCACATCGGTGGATCCATCGGCGCTTGTTGATGATTTGCATGTCGACGGATACGAGGAACGGGCGGTCCGCGACTTCTTGCATTGGAGGAAGTCCGAGGTTGCTATCGGAACATCGGAGACGGTCCTTCGCAGATTTGGTCGTCCGTTGCTTCCAGAGATTGGCGCCATGACGGTCAACGAGGGGTACCGATTGCTAGCAACATTGCTGCCGTTTGAGCTTCGCAATGGCTGGTCTGCACCAAATGGGAAAGATCTCAGGTCAGCAGTGTTGTCTCGTTTACCGTCGCGGACACCCTTGATGCCGCCGACATGGGCCTCACGGGTCGACATCTGGGTCGCGGGTGTGAATCCACCTCGGATCTATTTGCACGCTTGGCAACCACTCCGCCTAGAACAACTGTTTTTTGGCCGTCTGGTCCGTGATGTCTGGGGTGGAGTGTTGGCATACTGCCAGCGGGCTGGTGGGCACTGGTTTTTCGTTCGCTCAGGTCAACGCCGCTGCGGGACTGCTGATCATGGCCCAGAGGATGTCGTTTGGGTGCAAACGCCAAACAGCGAGGATCGTCCGCAGCCAACTCTCCATACTTTCCCACTCGACCTGTATGACCAATTGGTGGCGGCTGCCAAGGATGAGCATTCGTGGTTTGCGCGAGTGCACGAGGTGCTGAGCACGGTTGGTGTGATAGATACCTCGCTCATTGACCCGACGCTCGCGCTCTATCCGGAAGACATTGAGCACGCTCTAGCCAGGAAGCAAGCACCGTCCATGCTTGCCGAGCGGTTCGGTTCAGATCGAGAAATAGCAAAGCAAATGGCCCGGATAGGGGCGGATCTCCTGCGCAACACCGAGGAAGGCGAACATTCAACTGCTCCGACTCGGTCGCGCCCACCGCGGGCCCTAGAGGACGTGGTCGAGGGTGTCCGCGCTGCTGTGATAGGGCCAACACCTAAGCCGCGGTACTGGGAGCAGCCTTGGGGCCTACAAGATCTGCTGGAACGTCCAGTTTCAAGTGACTCGCGCCAACCGCTTTCCTGGCCGCGATTTATCCGGTATGGACACACGTTCCCTGCCGTGCGGCTCGTAGACGAGCGGTGGCTGGACAGCCAGGGATCACGCCCTCACTGCGGGCCAGCCTCGCTGGCGCAACTGGTGCTTGAGGTGGCGGGTGCCGACGCCGTCGAGCGCAGCTTGGTCGACACCGACGTGCAGCTTCACTGGGGACCGTTCTGGTGTGCTCGTCCCGGCTGTTCGCGACTGTTTGTCACGAAGAAGCTCCAACGCGACGAGCGGGCTTGCGTCGTTGACGGTGGACTGCGATCGCTATTCCTAAGTCAATATTGCAGCCATGCTTGCTTTCTCGCGGACATGAGTTAGGGCGGGGCGGCGCCAGAAATCCCTGAAGGTCTTTCCATCGGAATCGAATGACGCGGCATCGGGGAGCCGAGTCGCGAACGAGTGAAT
>JBOGTU010000043.1:0-25505 GCA_050695655.1 Chloroflexota bacterium
GTCCAGGTCCGGGTCGTTCCAGGCATCAGCCACGGTCTGCATCATCTGGCCGTTGTCCTCAGCGCTCATCCAGGACGCCTCCTTTGTCGAGAGTGCTTTCACGGTACCTCGATCCAAGCGACATCGCATGACCTGTTCAAGCTATTGGGTCCGGCCGGCAAATCCAGTGTCCTGCCGCAAGTGGGATCTCCCGGACCCAGAGCGCTGCGAGCGTGTACGCGATGAGTGAGCCGATGAGGTTGCCGAAGGTGCCCGCGCAGATAGCCAGGGCCAAATCAAGATGCTCAAGAGCAGCCAGATTCCCGATGCGAGATGACGGAGTTCGCTCCCTGCCAAGCAGTTTTTGCGCGCGAAACAGGCGGCGCCAGCCCGCGCTTGGCCTTCGGAGGCGTGATGTTGAGGCAGGCCAGCCCGGGATGGCTGATGGTCGGGCGTGGGCAGCTGCGCAGCCAGGTGGATGTGACCGACGGTCGCCTTGGTCGTCGTGTAGCCAAAGCTCTCGCGGATGTCGTCAAGCTGCATCTTCTGGCGGGCGCCCGCGGTCAGGTCTTCCCGGCGCGATTCACTGCATCTCGCGGCGCGGAGATTGCATAATGGGGCACGCGGGGCGCCCCGGGGCTGGGCGCTCAGGCTGGGAACAGCTTGTAGGAGACGAAATCGTTGGCCGATTTGCAGCTCAGCTTGGTGATGGGAGCCAACCCGCGGTCACTGCCGGTCCTCAGGGGAAAAGTCAAGCCGGATGGTATCGAGCTCACGACCACCGCGCTGCATCCATCGGAGATTTTCTGGCGACAACTGCATTTCGGCGAATTCGATGTCTCCGAAATGTCCATGTCGTCCCTGATGATGGCCATCGCCGGCGGAAATCGCGATTGGGTGGGGCTGCCAATCTTCACTTCGCGGCGGTTTTTCCATACCGGAATCTGGGTCCGGAGTGATGCCGGCATCACTCGGCCAGAAGATTTGAAAGGCAAGCGCATGGGCGTGCCTGAATACCAGCAAACGGCCGCCCTATGGGCCCGAGGTGTACTGCAGCATGAGTTCGGCGTGAGTTCTACGGACATGAGTGCCTGGTGGATGGAGCGAACGGAAGAGCGCAGCCACGGCGGGGCCACGGGCTTTCAGGCGCCGCCGGGCATTCGGCTCAACCGCATCCCAGCCAGCGACAGCATTGGGGCCATGCTGCTGGACGGCCGGCTGGATGCCACCTTGCTCTATTTGGCCGAGAACAACCTGGTAGACCGCAGCACCGCCCGGCTGGAGGATCATTCAGAAGTCCGCCTGCTGTTCCCTGATCCGGCCGCGGAGGGGCGGCGCTATTTCGCCCACACCGGGCTGTTCCCCATCAATCACGGCATGGTCGTGCGGCGGTCAATCGTCGAGCAGCACCCCTGGGTGGTGCTGAACCTGTTCAATGCCTTTCGCCAGGCTAAAGAGGGCTGGCTGGCCGAGCTGCACGCGTTGGCAGAGGGGCACCTGGCAACCGGCATCCTGGCGCCGGAGGCGGGGGCTGCACTGCGAACCGATCCCTTCCCGTATGGGGTAGCCTCCAACCAGGCGGTGCTGGAAACCATTGCCACCTACTCGTACGAGCAGGGGCTCACGCCACGCCAGCTCGGTTTGGACGAGATATTCTCGGCCAACACGTTGGGCCTGTAACTCAGAACCGCCGGAGGGATAAACCATGGCCCAGCAGGCGATCGCCGCGGTCAAGGTGGCCCCGGGCAAAACTGAGCTGCGTGAGCTGCCCCTGCCCGACGTGCCGGCCGATGCGGGGCTGCTCAAAGTGGAGGCCGCCGGCGTCTGCGGCAGCGATGTCCCACAGTATGGTCGCGGCGAGCGCGGGCCGCTGATTCAGGGCCACGAGAACGTGGGCATCATCGCCAAGGTGGGCGCGGCGGCGGCGGCTCGTTGGGGCGTTCAGGAAGGCGACCGCGTCGCCATCGAGGAGTATTTACCCTGCCTGCACTGCGAGTGGTGCCATGCCGGAGAATACCGACACTGCTTCGCCACAGATTCGACCAACAATCAGGCCGCTCTGCGCTACGGGCAAACCCCGCTCACACAGCCACCCGCGCTCTGGGGCGGGTTTGCCCAGTACCTGTATCTGCCACCCAACGCCGTGCTGCATGCCGTGCCGCACGGCCCACCTCTGGAGCAGTTGGCGCTGGCACTGCCGTTGGGCAACGGCGTGCAGTGGGCCTGCATTGAAGCCGGCGCCCGTCCCGGACGCTCGGTGCTGATTATGGGTCCCGGCCAGCAAGGTCTCGCCTGCGCTGTGGCTGCATGCGCGGCAGGCGCCGATCAGGTGCTGGTAAGCGGGCTCAGCCGCGACGCATTTCGGCTCAAGGTGGCCAAGCGGTTGGGCGTAGACGCCGTCATTGACATCGGGGCGGAGGACCTTCGGGAGCGGGTGGCTCAGCTCACCGGCGGGCGCGGAGTGGATGCCGTGGTGGACTGCACCTCGGGACATTCGCCCACCGTCATGAACGACGCGCTGGATGTTCTCAAGCGAAAAGCCGGAATCGTGGTGCTGCAGGGCGTGCCCAGTATCCCCGACTTTCCATTGGAGAAGCTGACCCGTAAGTACGGCACGTTGAAAAGCGCACGCGGCCACAGCTACGCCGCAGTGGAGCTCGGTCTGCGGCACATCGCTTCGCGCCGGTTTCCGCTGGAACTCATGACCACGGATAGCTTCGGCCTTGACGGTGTGGACCGCGCGATCCGGTCTACGGGAGGCGAAGTGAGCACGGCATCGATCCACATAACCGTGAATCCCTGGCGAAGCTGAAAGCGGCCCGACCAGCCTCTGGTTCGGGCCGCGCTTCCAGGACAGGCGGTGCAGTCAGCGAGTTACCAGACCGCGACGACATCTTTCTCGAACGCCGAGGTCCAGGAGCGATCGGCCGGCAGTACGGCTTCGGCCGGGCGGACCTTGGCGCTGGATCCGCCATCGACACCGAGTGGCTCCTGGCCACTTTGAATGGCATGAGCAGCGTCCAGCAGCAGCTTCCGCATGGCGATCACGGCGGCATCGGCGGTTCCCAGATGTTCCGTCGATCGATCGTAGATCGGGCCCATACTCTCCTGGCAGGCCATGTCCTGGGTGTTGATGCCCTCAATGCCTGTCCAGCTTCTGCGCGCACGCATGATGTCGCGGTCGATTCCATAGTCATTGGCCTGGTTTTTCTTGAGGCGGTAACCGGGCAGCAAATCGGCCTTACCGCGGCCAGCCGAGTGCTCCAGGCGGTCCATCTGCTCCGGGGTGAAAGGCTCGAGATCGGTGTCGCGGCTGCAAAACCAGTTGTAGACCCAGGTGTGCTCGTCGTCAATTGGCACCCACAAGTGGCCGTTGAGCGTGGGGCGGCCACCTTCGCGCCCACCTGAGGATGCGCGGAGCTGTTGAAAAGGCATGACGAAGTGGTACACGCGGATGTAGCTCTCGGCCCTTCCGGGAATGGGCCGAATGCCGGCGTAGGTGTAGCCGTAGTCGGTGTTGAGGACCTCCAGGCGCGGCGCCGTCGAGCTGCGCCGGTATTCCTGGTCCGCGGAGATTGGCTGGTCCGGGTCCATGACGCGGTGCAGGAAGGATGAGTGCGAGGTGTCCACACCACCTTCGATGGCCTGAACGAAGTTGCACTCCTGGTAGGTTTTGGATACGAACCGGTGACCCTCGGGCGCGCGCATCCATTCGTAGTCAGGCACGGGCGGCTGCTTGGGCGCCGGGCCCAGGTAGGTCCAGATGATGCCGGCCTGTTCATGGCAAGGGTAGGCCGTTTGCCGTACCTTTTCCTTGAAGCTGCTCTCGGCGGGCTCGTTGGGCATGTCGACACATCTGCCGGTGACGTCGAACTTCCAGCCGTGATAGACACAGCGCAGCCCGCACTCTTCGTTTCGCGCAAAAAACAGCGAGGCGCCCCGGTGGGCGCAGTTGGCGGCCAGAAGCCCTGCCCGGCCGTTTGAGTCTCGGAACGCGACCAGGTCTTCCCCGAGCAGCCGCACGCGTACGGGGTCGCTGTCCGGCTGGGGAAGCTCCTCGGACAGGAGAGCCGGAATCCAGTAGCGCCGCACGGCTTCGCCCATCGGCTTGCCCCGGCCAACTCGGGTGAGAACTTCGTTTTCCTCTTGCGAAAGCATGAGTGCCCTCCACATGGCAGGGTTGCAGCCAGATCGACGCGACGGTACGCGTGTAGGGAAACCTTAACCCGAACTACAAGCCCCGCCGGTGAGGTTGGGTGGAGAGACCCCGGGGGCAGCGTGGGGTGCTTCAAGGTTCGCCGCCAGCCAGGCTGGCGGCGAACCCATAACCGGAGCGATGATTTCTGCCGCATGGCCCGCGGTGGACTGGGAGCCGGAGACAAGGCACAGCGCAACTGGCCGTTGGGTGGGCTGGCACTGCTGCTGGTGCTGGCCGTGGCCTGGCTGGGCAGCCTGGTGGGCGAGCCGCTCCTGATACTGGCGCGGAATACGCCTCAACTTGACGGCTGGAGTCGGGTGCTGGCGGTGGGCGAGCCAGTGCAACTGGTGGTAGCGCCTACCCCCGGCGATGCCGACCTCACCGGGGCGCTCTATCTGCCGGGTCAGGCTTCAACGCGCGGCGCAATCATGCTCGTCAACGGCACGGAAGTGCCCTTGGGCTGGCGCGACCCGGCCATCCAGACCTTTGCCCGCTCCCTTGCCAGCCTGGGGCACGCGGTGTACGTGCCCGACCTACCCGGGATCAAGGACGAGCGCATCACACCTTCGGCGCTCAGCGCCGTGAACGCTGACGTTGCCTGGTTTCACACCTCCGGCCGGGCCGGCCGAGGGACGGTCGCTCTGGTGGGCGTGTGTGTCGGCGCGGCGCTGGCCATGGTCGCGGCGGAAGATCCTGCCAACCATGGCATCATCGGCGCGGTGGTCGGCCTGGACCCCTACGCCAGCCTGGCCGATGTGCTTGAAGCAGCCACCACTGACCACGGACTCAATGCCGCGGGTGGGCTGGCGCCTTTTGCCATGGCGCCCTGGGTGAAGGCCGTTGTTGTTCGGATGATTGCCATCGCTTCCCTCCCGGATCAGGGGTCGCGCCGGCTGTTCGAGCAAGCCCTGAGCAACTCACCACCCAATTCGCCGCTTCAGCAGTTTCGAGAACAGCCGCCGGCAGGGCTCAGCCCAGCAGGCTTGGCCTGGTGGAGATTGCTGGCCAACCGCGGCCCCGCCAATTTCCAGCCCCTGCTGGAGCGCTTGCCGGCCGCCAGCCAAGCCGAGCTGGCCCTGCTGTCACCGCTGACGAGTGCAGCTCGCTTGCATGTCCCAGTGGCGCTGATGATGCCCGCGCTGGATTTCGCCTTCCCCGCGGGCGAAGGCCCGGCGCTGAAGCAGGCCAACCCCGCGGAGGTAAGCACCACGACCAGCTCCGCGCTCGACCACGTGACCCCCGCGCTCACACCGTCACGGCTCGCCGGGTACTGGCAGCTGCTGCGGTTCGCCATCCGAGCCAATCAGCTGCTGGGATGAACGCCGGCTCCCTGAGTTGGTCACCGCGGGGGTGTCAAGCAAGCTCGCCGGCATCCAGCGGTCCTGATCGACCGCGCGGTCCAAGTCCGCGAGGAACTGCTTGCCATCGACGTGCGGACCAGCCGCGGCGAGGGCAACCAACTCGGTCTTCGGGACGAACATGCGGCGCACCGCGGGCAGGAGCCGCGGCTCGGCAATCTGGATGCCATTGCAGATCACCACGAACCTCTGGCCGGCCGCGACCGCGTCGATCACTCTGGCGTTGGCGTTGTGACCCTTTCGTTGGCGGATAACCTTCGCCATTTCTCAATCGTCACTCCCATGCCCCAATCAGCCGGGAAATTGGCTTTGGGGGCAGTGAAGCTGATAGCCTTACATTGAGCACGCTAAATGGGAGCCATTGAGTCGGGACGGGGTGACCGGTACTCTGCGAGTGGGCCGGGAGGGTGGCCTTCGGTGGCTCGAAGCGGTACAACCAGCGAGGGAGCTGGTGCTTCCTCACGAGTCATCGGATGAAGGAACACAGGGTTGGCAAAGATCGATTTAGCACTGGCGATTGGTGGGGCGGCTGGCCAAGGCATCGCTACCCCCGGAGATATTCTGGCCCGCATTTTTGTGCGTCGAGGGCTGCACACCAACTCGTATAACGCCTACCAATCCATCGTCCGAGGCGGACACAGTTTACTGACGCTGAGGACCAGCGATGAGCCAGTGCTCAGCCATGGCGACAAGCTCGACCTGCTCATCCCGCTGAACCAGGACACCATGAACCGGCACCTGTCGCTGATGGGAAGCGGCTCGGTTGTGCTCTACAACAGCGACAAAATCAAGCCCGGCGTGCCTGCAGAGGGCGTCCAGATGTGCCCCTTCTCGGTGAAAGAGCTGGCACCGATGGTCCGTGGGGATCTGGTCCAGAACACCATCGCCGTGGGCGCGGCGCTCCAACTGATGGGCGCGGACTTCAAGAGCCTGGCGGATATCCTCACCCTCCAGTTTCGCCGAAAGGGCGAAGACGTGGTCGCGGAGAACGTAGGAGTGGCGCGGGCCGGCTTTGAATACGCTGCCAGCCACTTCCAACCTTTCGCCGCGGCGCTGCCCGATACCGGCCACCCACTGGCCTTCCTTCCTGGCAATACCGCCCTGGCCATGGGTGGGGCCGCGGCTGGCGTGCGGTTTTACTGCGCCTATCCCATGAGCCCGTCAACGGGCGTGCTGCACTGGATGGCGCGGCATGGACATCAGTTGGGCATTGTGGTGCGGCAGGTGGAGGATGAGATCGGGGTCATCAACATGGCCATCGGCGCCGCGCACACCGGGGCCCGCGCCATGTGCGCCACCTCGGGCGGCGGCTTCGCGCTGATGACCGAGGCACTGGGCGCCGCCGCGATGATGGAAGTTCCAGTGGTATGCATCGATGTGCAGCGCGCCGGGCCGGCCACGGGCGTGCCTACCAAAACAGAGCAAGGTGACCTGTGGCAGGTCCTGGGGGCCGGCCAGGGCGACTATCCGCGCGTGGTGGTTGCGCCAACCACCGTGGCCGATTGCTTTCAAACAATTCCGCAGGTGTTCAACCTGGCCGACCAGTTCCAGTGCCCCGGCATTGTGATGACTGACCTGCTGCTGTCCGAGGGAACCTCCAGCGTGGACCCGGCGGAACTCGACTTCAACGTATCCATCAACCGCGGCGAGATCATCGGCGCCAACGGCCACGATGCTCCACCAGTTGATGAGTACCGCCGCTACGCCTTTACGGACAGCGGCGTTTCGCCTCGGGCGCTTCCGGGAACCCCGGGCTACGTCCACGTGGTCGCGACTGACGAACATCAGGATGATGGGGTCCTGATCAGTGATGAGTACACCAACCCCATCAAGCGCCGCGCGATGCACGAAAAGCGGATGCACAAAATGGAGTCCATTCCCGGCCAGGTGCCGATCCCCGAGATCTTTGGCCCGGCGGAGGCCGAGGTGACGCTGGTGGGCTGGGGGTCCACGCAGGGGGTCATTCGCGAAGCTATGCAGCAGCTGGCCGCGCAAGGCGTAAAGGCCAACAACCTGCAAGTGAAATGGCTGGTGCCCCTGCACGGGGACGAGATCACCGCCACCCTGGGCAAGAGCAAAAAGGTCATCATCGTTGAAAACAACTACAGCGGCCAGTTTGCGCGGTACTTGCGGTCCGAGACCGGCTACAGTGCGGACGCGCACATCAGAAAGTACGATGGCGAGCCCTTCATGCCGCACCACCTGGTGGACGGCGTCAAAGACATTCTGGCTGGGAAGTGCAAGCAGTACGTTCCGGTCCACGAAATCATGGTTTGACGGAGAACGCGATGAGCATCACTTTGGCAGAACCGCCCACACTGACGGTGAAGGATTTCAAAAGCAAAGTCGAACCTGATTGGTGCCCGGGCTGCGGCGACTTTGGTCTGCTGGCGGCGCTGAAGACGGCGCTCGTGGAACTCGGTTTGCAGCCGCATGAGGTGCTGACCATCAGTGGCATCGGCTGTTCTTCGAACCTGCCCGGCTACATCAACACCTATGGCATGCACACGCTGCACGGGCGTGCCCTGGCCGTGGCGTCCGGCGCACAGCTGGCCAATCCCGACCTCAAGATCATCGTCACCGGCGGTGATGGTGATGGGTTCGGCATCGGGGGCAACCACTTCGTGCACACCGCGCGGCGCAACATTGACCTCACCTATCTGGTCATGGATAACCAGATCTACGGGCTGACCACCGGGCAAGTCTCGCCCACGAGCCTCAAAGGCATGCGCACCAAAAGCACGCCCGAGGGCAGCAACGATAACCCCATCAACCCCATTCCGCTGGCCATCGCGGCTGGCGCCACCTATGTTGCCCGCGGCTACACCGGCCAGGTCAAGCACCTGGTAGCGCTCATCAAAGGCGCCATCCAGCACAAGGGCTTTTCGCTGGTTGATTGCTTCAGCCCCTGCGTGACTTTCAATGACGACAACACCCATGAATTTTTCAAGCAGCGAGTCGAGAAGTTGGAAGACCTGGGTCACGACCCGGCGAACTTCAACGCGGCCATGGAGAGGGGCTACCAGTGGGGCGACAGCATTCCGATAGGGCTGTTCTGGGAGCGCACGGATCTGCCGGCCCTGCATGAGTTGGAGCCAGTGCTGGGCGATGGCCCCGTTTCCCGGCGTTCACTCGGGATTGGGTCGGATGTGGCCACCAGATTGATTCGGGAGCTGATGTAGCCGGCATTCAGTCTGTCCGAATCAACAGCCCGGATACCCACTTGGGTAGGCCTCCCAGGCATATGCTGAGTCGAACCCGATAGCTACGCGCGTCCACTGCGCGCCATCACTGTCGGGGAGCCCTAAACTCGACGTTGGCACGTTCGATGGAAATGGGATCGGCGGGTGTGTGGCTGGCCGGGGCCCGGCCGCCTTCTGGGACGAGCGAGTGGGCTTGGCCAGCCCGAGCCCACTCAGCCCACACGTCCTACCTGATGGAGAGCTCCTCGAGCTGGTCGATCAGCGTGGTGGGGATGTCCTCAAGCTTCTTGGCGACGAGGGCAACGTAGTAGAGAGGCTCGCCGGCTATATTCAGGCGGTGGCAGTAGCGCTTGTAGGCCTGAACTTGCAGGATGCCGCGCCGGAGCATCTCTGAGAAAAGGCCGCCGAACCCCGTGGTGTCGGCCCCGTGCAGAAAGCGCTCTTTGATATTGAAGGCCACCCAGCCCGGCTCGCCAATCAGGTTGAAGGCGTTGGAGAAGGCGCGAACCGGAATGTCGCCATAGCCCAGAGCGGCCACTGTGACCAGCGTGTTAGGGAAGGCCATCTCCAGGGTGCACCTCATGGCCTCCGTCGGGTGGGTCATGTCGGCCACGAGGTAGCGGTCATACACCCAGGAGCGGTCGCGCAGCGCGGCCTGCTTCGCTTCGGGCAGGATGTCCACGCCAACGATGCGGCGAATGCCCATGGCCTGCAGCGTTTCACCCATCATGCCGTTGCCAGCACCGAAGTCGATAGCGCTGAGCTCCTCGGGCGCTTGGCCGTGCTCCAGCAGGATGGTCCGAAACAACGCCATCACCTCCGTGGGGGAGACGCAGCGCAGTGTGCGGTAGAAGAGCGTCTCGTACAGCCCAGGGACGTTGTACAGGTCGTCGTAGTCGTGGAAGCGGATGCGGCGCCACACACCATCGATCTCGGCCTCGCACCACTCCTGGTCCTGGTCGAGCGCGCCGGCGGCAGGCAGCCGCAGAGGGATCGGGCCGTTCTGGATGATTTCTTCGAAGGGGCTACCCGCACCGGCGGGCTGAGGCAACGTGACTATGGCAGTGTCTCCTTTGAGCATGGCGATATCTCCTTTCCAGCTGCGGAAACAGCATGGAGGCGGCTCCCTCCGACGAGCGAGCCCCAGCCGCGGGTAGGCGTGCAGCTGATGCGCCAGGGTCCAGACGTCATCGAGCGGTGATTCGGCAAACGCCGAGCCATCGGGGGGAATGAGGAACGTGCTTGTCCAGAAACGTTTCCTTTCCGCCGCCGGCAGGGCTCGGGCGGCGCGTGTCCTGCACCAAAAACTACCCACGCTGCGTGATTGCGAGGTGACGGTAGCGTGAGGGTTCCGTGAGGGTTGCGGTTTACAGGGCGCCAGCTCTCGCCAGAACCCAGCGGCGCTTCTAGGATTGGAGGCGAACCCCCAAACGCGGCGGAAGAGACGCGACGGAAGAGAACGGTGGAGCGCTGAACCCGAGTCTACTCACCAATTGGCAGGCCGACGCCAACGCGCTGATTGCGCACGGCTTCCGCATCCTGGTGGTTATCGCGCTCGTGCTGGGGGCGCGGCGATTGGCCCCTCGGATCGTGCCGCACCTCATCGGCTTCTCGCGCAAGGTGCAGGTTGTCGGGGATGCCGAGCTTTCGCCGGACGAGGCGCAGAAGCGTCAGGAAACGCTCTCTCGCGTGGTGCTGCGGACTTCAGATGTGCTGCTGGTGCTCATCGGTGGGCTGACCATTCTGGCGGAGATGGACATCTCCATTGGACCGGTGCTGGCCGGCGCCGGCGTGGCTGGCGTGGCCCTTGGTTTTGGCGCGCAGACGCTGGTGAAAGACCTGCTGTCTGGCCTGTTCATTCTGCTGGAGAACCAGTACAGCCGCGGCGACGTCGTCCAGGCAGCTGGCGTAAGCGGGGTGGTCGAGGATGTGAACTTGCGCCGCACCGTGCTGCGTGACCGTGTGGCATCCAATTTCACCCGCGGCTGGTCACGCGTGAATCTCAATATCAGCGTGAGTTACGAAGCAGACCTGGATCACGTGCGGGACGTGCTGAACGGCGTTGGCGCCGAACTGGCGGCCGATCCCACCTGGCGCGACGACATTTTGGAGGCGCCGAAGGTTTTGCGGTTGGATGCCTTCGAGTCCTCAGGGATCGCGCTGAAGGTGCTGGCCACCACCAAGCCGCTGCGGCAGTGGGATGTGGCCGGTGAGTTGAGGTTGCGCATCAAGCGCACTTTTGACGCGAAGGGCATCACCATTCCCTATCCGCACGTGGTCGTGCTGGAGGCAGCGCAGCAAGGAAGGGACGACTCGCCACGGCAGAACGGCCAGAGGCAGGCGCCATCCTCCAGATGAAGGCGCAGCAGCCTGGCCGCGTGCTGCTCAGCCGGGTGGAACGGCACCCGTCCTGGCGTCTGCTGCGCGCGTTACTGCGGGAAGTTGCCATGGACGACGTGCCAGGCATGGCCGCCCAGATGGCGTACCACTTTTTGTTTGCGCTGTTCCCAGTGCTGCTTTTCCTGGTTGCCGTGCTTGGCTTTGTTGGCCAGGCGATTGGCGCTGGCGAACTGTTCCAGAGCGTGATGGCCCAAGTTGGGCCGGTGCTGCCGGGGAACGTCAGCCACACCGTTCAGGCTTCGATCCAGGGCGTCGTGCGCTCCAATCCGTCCGCTTTCCTCGGCCTGGGAATCCTGGGCACGCTCTGGGGCGCGGCCAGTGGCGTTGGCGCGCTCATCAAGGGTCTGAACCAAGCGTACGACGTGGAGCGGCCGCGATCTTACTGGAAACGCCAGCTGCTGGCGATGCTGGCCACGGTGCTGCTCCCGCCAGCGGCGATGGCCTTTCTGCTGGTCGCGGTTATTGGGCGCACCGTGATCGACTGGCTGAGCGGCCTGCTGGGACTGGGCCAGACGCTCACCAGCGCCATCATGCTGGCGCGCTGGCCGGTGCTGGCCCTGGCGATGGCGGGTGGGCTGTCACTGGTGTATTACGCACTGCCGCATGTCAAGCAGCGCTACCGCTCGCTGCTGGCCGGCACCGCTGTGGCCACGTTTGGGTGGCTGGCATTGAGCTGGGGGTTCGGGCTGTACCTCGCTAACGTCGGCCATTACGCGGCCACCTACGGCAGTCTCGCCGCGGCCATCGTGTCACTGCTGTGGCTGTACCTGGTGGCACTGGTGGTGCTGCTCGGGGCCGAGCTGAATGGCTTGCTGCTGCCGGAGCAGCGCTGGAAGTGGTCGGCAGATGGGGCTGGTCGCCGCGTGCATTTGTGGCGCTAAACGCCGCCACCTAACGCGTTGGCGGCGGAGTCGGCGCCGGAATCGTTGCGCCGAGGCGCGTCAAAACAGCCCTGAGCTGGTCCTCCTTGGCTTTGAGGTCCGCGCGCCAATCGCGGCTCTCGGTGTCTACGATTTCCATACGCAGGTTGCTCAAGTACTCCGTCAGCACACGGATAAGCAGGGTCTGGTCTTCGGGACTCAGGTCAAGGTTCACGGCATTCTCGCTTTCCATACGTGCTCGGCGCTGGGCAGCGGGCCAACGCGATGTGCCTATTGCAGGTAGCGCTCGACGGTGGTCGATTTTCGAACGCCGGCCTCATCCGGATCCTGGCCGGCGTGTCGCCTGGCCCGCCGCTGGCGAAGCAAATCCCAGCATTGGTCCAGGGTGACCTCCAGAGCGCGCAGCCTGGCCTGATCCTGGCTATCCGGGCCGTGCCCAATCCCCTGAGATTCCAGCTGGTGCTCCTCCTGCACCAGCGCGGTGATGGTCGTGAAAATCTCTTGGTCGTCCATCGTGCTCCTGTTCGCTTTCCGCCCGGCCCGGCATTGGGTAGGACAACTACAGCAAACTGCTGACCAGGCGAACATCCACGATGAATCCTGACCGTGCTTGGATGACTCCGGGCGACGCATCCGGTCCCTTGACCTCGGCCCAACGTTGACTCAAAAACATCACATTCGGCTGCAGTAGCGAGGCTGGGCGGGACACTGCTCAAACGCGAACACGCTTTGGGCGAGGCCTTCTCTAATGCTAAACCGACTGTCGGTCTGTTATAGTAAGGCATGCCACGGACGGTGAATCCGCGGGCGCACGGCTTGCGGCGCGAGGCCTTCCTCGATGCCGCGCAGCGGCTTATCCAGACCAAGGGCTACGAGGCCATGAGCATTCAGGACGTGCTGGATGCGCTGCAGACCTCGCGCGGAGCCCTCTACCACTACTTCGACTCCAAGCAGGAACTGCTGGAGGGCGTTGTCCAGCGCCTGGTGGACGGTGCGCTGGCGTCACTCGCGCCGCTGCTGCACGATCCTCGCCTGCCCGCCCCGCGCAAGCTGGAGCTGGTCTTCGCCGGCATTGCGCGCTGGAAAGCAGGGCAGAAGGAACTGGTGCTGGCGCTCATACCCATCTGGCAATCCGATGCCAACGCCATTGTGCGCGAAAAAATACGGCGGCTGACCGTCAGCCGTTTGGTGCCCCTGCTGGCCGGCGTCATTGGCCAGGGCATTGATGAAGGCGCCTTCACGGCCTCCTCGGCGGAGGGCACGGCTATGGCTGTCGGCGCTTTGTTGCAAGCCATGCAGGACTGGGCCGTGACGGCTTTTCTGGAACGGCAGCGGGGGCTCAGCAGCTTTGAAGCGGTGCGGCGCAGCGCCGCCTCATTGACAGAGTCGCTCGAACGCGTGCTGGGGGCGGACCTTGGTTCGCTGACGCTGATGGACGAACCGACATTGCGGTTCTGGTTCGACTGAAGGGAGATCATTCGGGTGAGTGCAGGTGCAACGGTTGAGGCGTTCAACCTGACCAAGACCTACGGCCGCAGCCGGGGCGTGAGTCAGGTTTCATTCGAGGTGCCGGAGGGCGAGGTGTTTGGCTTCCTGGGGCCGAACGGCGCCGGCAAAACCACCACCATCCGGCTCTTGATGGGCCTGCTGCATCCCGACTCCGGCTCAGCTCGTGTTGCCGGGCTGGACTGCTGGAAGCAGTCGGTGAAGCTCAAGCACCTGGTGGGCTATGCGCCCGGTGAACCGGCGCTCGATGCCGACCTGACCGGCGGCCAGATACTGGAGTACTTCGGCCACCTGCGCGGGGGGGTGGACCAGGCCTATCTGCGCGAACTGGTGCAGCGCTTTGAGCTGGACACCAGCCGGCGCTTCCGCCATTACTCCACGGGGAACAAGCGCAAAGTGGTGCTGATTCAGGCCTTCATGCATCGCCCACGGCTGCTCATCCTGGATGAGCCAACCAACGGTCTGGACCCGCTCAACCAGCAGGCGTTCGCTCAGCTGGTTCGCGAAGCCCGCGCGGGCGGGAGCACCATCTTCCTGTCATCTCACGTGTTGAGTGAGGTGGAGCAGCTGTGCACCCGCGTGGGGATCATCCGCGAGGGCCGCTTGTTGCGCAGCGGGAGTGTGGACGACGTGCGGGACATCAAGCACTACGACATCACCTTGACATTTGGCACCGCGGTTCCGGAAGCGGTGTTCGACAGGTTGCCTGGCGTCGCCCGCGTGGAGCACGTTGGGGCTGGCCACGTGCTCAAGCTGGGGATGCAGGGCGGGCCGGACGCCGTGATAAAAGCGGCGGCGGCCTACTCGGTGCTGTCCATGACAACGCACGAGCCGAGCCTGGAGGACACCTTTCTGCGCTACTACACGGATAGCCCTACTCCCAGCGAGGGCAGCCGTGTGGCGTAGAAGCATCTTTCTGCGCGACGTGCGGGCCTATCGCACTGGCATCCTGGGTTGGGGCATCGGGATGGGGCTGGTGGTGCTGTCGGTGATGGCGAGCGTAAGCAGCCTGATCGGCACAGCGGCGCAGCGGCACGAGCTGGTGCAACTGGCAGGGGCCTTTGCCTGGAATGCCGATGTCGCGGCGGTGGATACGGTGGGCGGCTACGCCACGTGGAAGATTGGCATTTTCATGCTGCTCATCGCTATCTGGCCGGTGCTGGCTGCCAGCCGCACGCTGCGCGGCGAGGAGGAGCGCGGCTCGCTGGATGCGCTGCTGTCGCTGCCGCGCGGTCGGGTCCGCGTGGCGCTGGAGAAGAGCGCGGCGCTGTGGGTCGCGCTGCTGGGCGCCGGTCTGCTGATCGGCATCCTGGTCGCACTGGGCAGCCGGCGCTTCGAGGCCCAGTTCACCGCTGGCGATGCCGCGCTGTTCGCCATCAACCTGGTGTTGATGTGTGCCGTGATGGCTGGCCTGGCATTGCTCGTTTCGCAGTTCACCGTGCAGCGCGCTACGGCTGCCAGCTGGGGAGGTGGCTTGCTGGTGCTGTTCGTTGTGGTGGACATGGTTCACCGCGTGGTGCCGGGCACGGTGTGGCTGTCGCGCCTGTCGCCGGTGTACTACTAAAACCTCAGCAAGCCGCTAGTACCGGGCTACAGTGCCAGCCCCGGCGGAATGCTGGTGCTGCTGCTGCTGGCCCTGGTACTGCACGCCGCGGCGGTGAGGTTGTTTGCCCGGCGCGACATCGGCGGGGTCGTGCGCCTGCCGGTCGCGGTTCGGCACGGCGAACGGGCGGCAACGCGACCACCGGCGTTGCCAGCGTCCGACTGGTCGCTCAAGTCCGTTTTCACGCGTGGTCTGGGCATGCTCGTGGTCCCCGCGGCATGGTGGACCCTGGTGACGGCTGGCTTCGCCGCGTGGATGGTGGTGGTGGTCCACCATGCCGCGGCGACATTGAACAATCTGCTGGCTGGCTCACCAAGCATCGCCGCGGCGTTCCAGCAACTGGGCGGCCAGGGCGCCAGTCTGGACGCTGCCCTCCTGGACACTATGTTCCTGCTGCTGCCCATTTTCCTGATGGCCTTTGCCGTTACGCAGGTGAGCCGCTGGGCCGCCGATGAGGATGATGGTCGCCTGGATCTGCTGCTCGCGACGCCGCGGCCGCGCGCGGCGGTGCTGTTGGGGCGTTTCGCCGCGCTGGCCTGCGCCATAGCGGCCATGGCTCTGGTGACACTGCTGGCAGCTGCGCTGGCAGCAGTTGCCAGTGGCCTGCCTTTGGCTGCCGGCAGGCTGGCCGCCGCCTGCGTGGGCATGATTCCCCTGGCGCTGTTGATCGCCGCCCTTGGCTATTTGGGCTCGGGCTGGCTGCGGACGGCGGCGGACACCGGCCTGCTGAGCTTGGTGCTGCTGGTCTGGTTATTCGTCGCCTTCATCGGCCCCGATTTGAGCTGGCCGGGCGCGCTGCTGCGGCTCTCACCGCTGTACGACTATGGTCATCTACTGACGCATGGCGTTTCCGTCGCAGCGTCGTTGAGCCTTCTGGCACTGGCTGGGCTGGCGCTCAGCCTGGCCACCGCGCGGTTTGCGCGCAAGGATGTGAGCGTGTAGTCATGGTGCACCCTCACACATCGAGTGGTACTCGGGGTGGGTGGTGGGGTCAGCTCAGTTCGTACTCCAGGGTCATGCTGATCTCGCCCTTGCGGGTCGCCACGGCCTCGCCGTTGCCGCGAATGCCGGCCAGCTCGCCCGTGCCGGAGCCGGGGAGAATGGCGATCGCTCCCCGTGCCTCGCTGCCATCATCACCGCCGAGGTGCTCCAGCACAAAGGTGCCGAACTTCCCCCCGAGCCTGCCGCTCACGCGCTCCAGCCCCAGCACCCGGGTTTGCTCGTTGGGACCATAGAACATGAGATAGTGCAGAGTTCCCTGCCCCTCCAGGTCACCGTGAAACGTTTTGGATACGCTGGTGCGGGTCATTTTCAACGAACCATCGACTTCGCTGAAGGTCTGCTCGTCCCAGCCCTGAATGGCGAAGGTGCAGGTGGCGCGTGTTGTCATGGAGCACACCATAGCATCGGCCGAGAACCGACCGCGCGCGGTTTACACTACACTGCGTGGATGCGGCTGTGCAAGCCTACATTGAAGGCATCGCGCCTGAGTTCCGCCCTTTATTCGACAGGCTCCACGGATTGATTGTGTCGGCCCTTCCGGACGTTTCGGTGGTGCTGTCGTACCAGATGCCGACATACAAAATGGGCCAGCGCCGCATCCATCTCGCCGCGTGGAAGCACGGCATCTCCATGTACGGGAGCCAGCCGGACCGCGACGCCGGCTTCACAGCCCGCCATCCAGAGCTCAAGTTCGGTAAGGCCACCATACGGCTGCGGCCGGAGGACGCGGCCGCCATTCCCGACGCGGAACTGGCCGCGCTGCTGCATGCCGCCCTGAGCGCGTGATGGGCAGCGACCGACAGAATCCCACAGAGAGGGCGCCGCTGCGCCGTCCAATGAGTGGCCCGACCGCAGCCAGATATGAGCTCCTGCCCTGCCTCGGCCCGCGGTGCGATACTCAACCAAAGTTAGTAGCGGAAAGAAGTAAGGACAGCGGCGAGGCCTCCATCCCAATCGGAAGCTGACGATCTCTACGAGCGCTGCGCTAGACCGCTCGATCACCCTGGACCACGGACAACAGCTGACCGTCGAACCGTAGATGTCACCCCGCCTTGCCAGCGCGTTTTTGTCGCCTCCGGCGAAGGAAGTGCTCCGGAGGCTGTCCCCGGCGGAATCGCGGCGTTTGGCGCCAGGTGGCCGCTCACGAGCCCGGGATCCCTACGATAGCTCCGCGCGCATGACAGTTACTGCCTGGCCGCCGAGGAGCACGCGGTCGCGGTGCATACGCGTGTGGACCGTACCGCCGCGAGCGGAAAGCTGCACGCCGACGAGCGGCGCCTTCTCCAGGTGCCGCTGCCAGTACGGCCCGAGGCGGGCCGAGCCGGTGACCGGATCCTCATCAATGCCCGCGCTGGGGGCGAAAAAGCGCGAAACGAAGTCGCCGGAAGCGGCCGATGCCTGCGCCGTGACCATCACACCGCGCGTCGCCACCTTGAGCAAGCGCGCGAAGTTGGGCCGCACCGCCCGAACGGCATCCTCGGAGTCCAGTTCCAGCAGGTAATCCAGCCGGTTCCGTTCTACGTGGATGGGCACGCGGTCGAAAGCATCGAGCAGCTCGCGCGGCGCCGTAGCTGGTGCGGAAGGTTCCGCGGCAAAGTCCATTTCGATAAGGGCGCCCGACCGGCGGGCAGTCAGTACCCCGGACCTCGATGTGAAGTGCAGTGCCTCATCCCTCGCGGCCTCGCCCCGCTCGAAGAGGGCGTGTGCCGCCGCGAGTGTGCCGTGGCCGCACAGCTCCAGTTCGGTGGTCGGCGAAAACCAGCGCAGTCCCAAGCGATCATCATTGCTCCGCGCGACAAACGTGGTGGCGGCCAGGTTCAACTCGGCGGCCACGGCCTGCATCCAGCCTGCATCCGCGACTGCAGATTCCAGGAGGCACACGGCTGCCGGATTGCCACCGAAAGCATGGTCAGTGAAGGCGTCGACATGGATCAGTGCCAGCATGTTGCTGATCCTACGGCCGCCCTGTAGCGGTGGGATCGCCAGGACATCGCCCGTGTTTGGCGCAGCATCTTCATCTCTGCCGGGACCAGTGCTCGCAACCCTAGCCGACAGCGCCAACCAGGTCAAAACTGCGCTGGCTTGCTGTCGATGTCCAGGGATTCGCGGCGCGATCGCCCTCCGGATTCAGCGTAAGGGCTGGCGCATGAAGCCGCGGAGGGCGGACAGGAAGGCCTCGGGCTGGTCGAAGTGGATGCCGTGTCCGGCGCTGGCGATCTCCTCGTATGTGACACGGAGATTGAGCGCGGCCATGCGGCGCAGGGGATCGGCAGCAATCATCGATGAGCCGCCGCGCAGCACCAGGGTGGGGCAGCGCAGCTGCTCGACAAAGGGATAGAGTGCTTCGCCGTCCAGTGGATCGCCCGCGGCAAGCCAGGCCATGAGGCCAGCACGGTCCAGCCGCCAGGTGACGTGGCCATCGGAATGGCGCAGGAGATTGCTCTCCAGGTAGCGATGGTTCGATTCCTTCGTTGGCCTGGGCGACGTGATAGCGGCCATGCCGGCCTTTTCTGCCTCCGCCCAGTTGGGAAACTCCAGTGGCAGCTCAGGGAACAACCCACCTCGTCGGGGCGGCGTGGTGCCCGCTGGTGGTTGCGGAGGGCGCTGGTTGCTGCCGAAGCGGGCAGGGTCTTCGAGGATGAGGCGCGTCACCTGCTCGGGGTGGCGCGCGGCGTAGATGGCCACCGTGGGCCCGCCCAGGGAGTGGCCGCACAGGGCAAACCGGCCCAGGCCCAGCTCGGCCGCCCAGGCGACGAGATCACGCTGGTAGCTCTCCATGGAGTAGTCGCCCGCCACGTCCCACGCGCTGAAGCCGTGGCCGCGCAGGTCCGGCGCGAGCACATGAAACTCGGCCTCCAGCGCAACGCCCACCTCCCAGAAGTTGGAGGCCGCGCCCATGAAGCCATGCACGAACACCAACGGGGGCAGCGTGGGTGAGCCCCAGTCCAGGTACGACAGCTCACGTCCATTGGCCTGGATTGTCTGCCGCACTCCGTCGCTCATCGCTCGCCTCCCACGTGCGCGCCCTTCACCGCCGCGCCACGGCCGAGCTCACAGTCCGAGCAGACTGTCGCGCATCACCTCGAAGTTGTCCAGCGCTTTGCCGGTACCCAGAGCCACGCAGTTCAGGGGGTGCTCGGCCACGTGGCAGGGCACCCCGGTGACGGATGTGAGCAGCTTGTCTATGTTGCGCAGCAATGAGCCGCCCCCGGTCATCACCATGCCTTTGTCCATCACGTCGGACGAGAGCTCCGGCGGGGTTTGCTCCAGCACTGTTTTCACGGCCTCAGTCACGCTGGCCACGGGATCGGATATCGCATCCACGATCTCGTTGGTGCGGATGGTCACCGTGCGCGGCAGGCCCAGCAGTTGATCGCGCCCGCGTACCTCCATCTCCAGCTCCTCCTCCAGGCGGGTGGCGCTGCCGATCTGGATCTTGATGTCTTCGGCCGTGCGCTCGCCGATCATCAAGTTGTAACGGCGCTTGATGTAGGCCGCGATCACGTCATCGAAGCGGTTGCCGCCAACCCGCACCGAATGCGCCGCCACAATGCCGTTGAGCGAGATCACGGCCACCTCAGTGGTGCCGCCGCCGATGTCGATGATGAGGTTGCCGCTGGCGGTCGAGATGGGCACGCTGGCGCCCAGGGCGGCGGCCAGTGGCTCCGGAATGAGGTACGCCGAACGCGCGCCAGCGGCTACCGCGGCATCATGCACGGCCCGGCCCTCCACATTGGTGACCCCGGAGGGGATGCAGATCATCACCTCCGGCTTCACGAAGCGGAAGCGCCCGCAGACCTTGCTGATGAAGTAGCGCAGCATAGCTTCGGTGATGACGTAATCCGCGATGACGCCGTCGCGCATGGGGCGGGTGACGGTGATGTTGCCCGGCGTGCGGCCGAGCATCATCTTCGCTTCATTGCCCACAGCCACGATGCGATTCTCGTTGTTTGAGATGGCCACCACCGACGGCTCGTTCAGCACGATGCCCTTGCCCTGCAAGTACACCAGCACATTGGCCGTGCCGAGGTCGATCCCTATCTGCTTTTCGAACACAAAGGCTCCCTCACCGCGCCCAGAAAATGCCCAACCGCCTCATCGTACCCAAGCCCGCCCGCGGGGAAGGCCCGGCCAAGGGGCGTGGCGGGCGCGACCGGTTCTTTCAATCTTCGCTGATCCGCGCGCCGAGCTGAGAGAGCTTGCTCACGATGTCAGTGTAGCCGCGTTCGATGTGTTTGGTGTCCTCAATGTAGGTGATGTCGTCGGCCACCAGGCCGGCGATGATGAGCGCCGCGCCGGAGCGTATGTCGAGCGCGTTCACGGTTGCTCCGTGCAGCCGCGTAGGTCCGTACACTGTGGCGAACTGGCCATTGATGCTGGTATCGGCGCCCATTTTCGCCAGTTCCTTGAGGTACAGCAGGCGATCGCTGTAGAGCAGCTCGTGGATGAGGCTCTCGCCTTCGGCCTGCGTGAGCAGCGTCCCGAAGGGCGCTTGCAGGTCCGTGGGGAAGCCTGGATAGGGGAAAGTGGTGAGCACCGTGGGGGCGCAGGCCCGCGAGGCGCGCACCACCAGGCTGTCCCAGCGTTGGGTGACGTCCACCCCCATCTCCAGCAGCTTCTCGGCCACGGCTTCGAGGTGATCGCCCACCACGCGCTCCAGGGTCACGTCGCCCTGGGTGGCGGCCGCGGCGATGGCCAGCGTGCCTGCCTCGATCCGATCAGGAATCACGCGGTAACGGCCACCATGCAGCCGCTTCACCCCCTCCACCTCCAGTTGGTTTACGCCTACACACTGGATGTGCGCGCCCATGAAATTGAGGCAATCGATGAGGTCGATGACTTCCGGTTCCGGAGCGGCGTTCTTGATGGTGGTGTGGCCTTCGGCCAGGCAAGCCGCCATGAGCGCGTTCTCGGTGCCGGTGACGCTGGGGTAGTCGAACAGGATCTTCGCTCCGGTGAGCGTGCGTGCGGAGCAGGAGAAGATGCCAGCGTCCTGGTGGATCTCCGCGCCCAGTGCGCGAAAGCCCTTCAGATGCATGTCGATCGGCCGATAGCCCAGCACGTCGCCCCCGGGCGCGGGTGAGTGCGCCTCGCCGAAGCGTGCCAGCAGCGGACCCATGACCGTGAACGACGCGCGCAGCTTGCCCACGTGCTCCGCGGGCGCCTGGTAGCTGTGCACGTGGTCGGCCTGGATCACCAGCTTGGGAGGCGCCAGATGGCGATCGATCTCAACCCGCGCCCCAATGCCGCGCAGTACGTCCGCCATGGTCTCCACGTCCTCGATAGCGGGCACGTTTTCGAGGTGCATCTCCTCGTTCGTGAGCAGAGCGGCCGCCATGATGGGCAGGGCAGCGTTCTTGGAGCCGCTGATGGTAACGTCGCCCACCAGGCGCGCGCCGCCCTCAATCTTGAGACGCGAACTCACGAGGTCGCCACCCCCCGCGCCGCCGCGCTACCCGCCGGACACCACGGGAACGACGAGGTTAGTCGTTGCGCGCTGGAGTGTGCCGTGCGTCACGGTGTCCCTGGGCCACGCGCAGCCTGGCCAATCCCCGCGCCAGTGCTGCTTGCGCTGCCGCGTGCTGTTCCGCGTCGCGCGGCTCGGCCAGGCTGGCGCGGGCACGCTCCACAGCCTGCTGCGCTCGTGCCTGGTCGATCTCCTCGGGGCGTTCGGCGGCATCCGCCAGGACAATCACCTTATCCGGCTCAACCTGCAGGATGCCGCCGGCAACCGCCAGCGCCACCTCGTCCGTGCCTCGCTTGAGCCGCAGCTCGCCGGGATTAAGCGAAGCGATCATGGGCGCATGGCGCGGTAGGATGCCCACCACGCCCGCGGCGCTCGGCGCGATGACCATGTCGGCCGTGTCAGTCAGCACCAGCCGCTCCACCGTCACCACCTCGACCTTCAACGGCACGTGCTCACCTCCGGGGTCCAGGCGCCGTCATCTGCCGGGCGAGAACCCAGCGGGTACGCCGAGTGCTCAGCCAGTCCGCGCAGGGAAGCGCTCACCACTATCCGGCCCACTCAGCGGGCGGCCGCGGCCGTTTCTTCATGCTTCTGTCGAGCTTCTTCAATGCCGCCCACCATATAGAAGTCCTGCTCATCCAGGTCATCGTGCTTGCCGTCAAGTATCTCCTTGAACCCGCGCACGGTTTCGCGGACGGCCACATACTTACCCGCGCTGCCAGTGAACTGCTCCGCCACAAACATTGGCTGGGTAAGAAAACGCTGAATTTTTCGCGCGCGCGCCACCACCTGCTTCTGATCGTCGCTCAGCTCCTCAACGCCGAGGATCGAGATGATGGCTTGAAGATCCTTGTACGTCTGCAGCACCTGCTGCACGCCGCGCGCCACTTCGTAATGCTCATCACCCACGACGCGCGGGTCAAGGATGGTGGAATTGGAGGCCAGTGGGTCGACCGCCGGGTACAAGCCCTGCTCAGTCAGCGCCCGCTCCAATGAAATGGTGGAGTCCAGGTGTGTGAACGCCGTGACGGGCGCAGGGTCGGTTTGGTCATCGGCGGGAATGTAGATGGCCTGCATCGAGGTGATCGAGCCCTTCTTGGTCGAGGTGATGCGCTCCTGCAGACCGCCCATCTCAGACGCCAGTGTCGGCTGGTAGCCCACGGCCGATGGCATGCGGCCCAACAGTGCTGACACCTCCGAGCCGGCCTGCACGAAGCGAAAGATGTTGTCGATGAACAGCAGCACATCCTCGCCCTGCTCGCGGAAGTACTCCGCGATAGTCACGCCCGTGAGGCCCACCCGCAGGCGGGCGCCGGGCGGCTCGTTCATCTGCCCGAAGACCATGGCGGTCTTGCCGATGACGCCTGACTCGATCATCTCGTGGTACAGGTCGTTGCCCTCGCGCGTACGCTCGCCCACTCCGGCGAAGACGGAGTAACCGCCATGCTCGGCCGCGATGTTGCGGATGAGCTCCTGGATGATGACCGTTTTCCCTACGCCGGCACCGCCGAACACAGCCACCTTGCCGCCTTTGAGCATGGGGGCGATGAGGTCAATGACCTTGATGCCGGTTTCGAACAGCTGGGGCTGCGTTTCCTGCTCCTCCAGTGAGGGAGCTGGCCGGTGAATTGGGTAATAGAGGTCTGTCGCCACCGGGCCCTTTTCGTCGATCGGCTCGCCCAGCACATTGAAGATGCGGCCCAGCGAGCCTTCCCCTACTGGCACCTTAATGGGTGACCCCGTATCCAGCGCGCGCGCGCCACGCCGCAGGCCGTCCGTAGAGGACATGGAGACGCAGCGCACCCAGTTGTTGCCGAGCAGCTGCTGGGCCTCCAGCACAATCTTCTGCGCAGTTACGCCATCTTCGGCCGCCGGCTGAATCTCAATGGCGTTGTAAATGTCCGGCAAGTGCTCCGGCGGAAACTCCACGTCCACCACTGGCCCAATGACCTGGACCACTTTTCCCTCTGCTGGCATGCTCGTCTGGCCCTCCTTCAGGCGTTGGCCATCGCTTCTGCTCCGGAAGCGATTTCCGTGATTTCCCGGGTGATCGTTGCCTGGCGCACCTTGTTATACGTGCGAGTCAGGTCGTTGATGACGTCGTTGGCGTTATCCGTGGCGCTGCGCATGGCCACCATCTGCGCGGCATGCTCGCTGGCAATTTCCTCGAGCAACGCCTGG
This sequence comes from Chloroflexota bacterium, assembly GCA_050695655.1. Lineage (GTDB taxonomy): Bacteria > Chloroflexota > JAJPGV01 > JAJPGV01 > JAJPGV01 > DATKQD01. Next base: position 23,779 of record JBOGTU010000043.1, read on the forward strand.
TAGATGAGCGTTTCCACATAGCGCGGCAACAGCTGGTTGAGCACTTCTACAGCAGTGGGCTCGTAAATCACGTCCTTGGCGTGTCGCTCTGTCCCCTCAGGCGGCACAACGGGCAACAGTCGCTTCACCACCGGCCGCTGGCTGGTCATGCCCACGAACTGCGTGTACAACAGCGAAACGCGGTCGAATTCCTGGTTGGCATAGCCCTTGACCACCAGTTGCGCAATGCCGGCTACGTCGGCCAAGGCCGGTCGATCCGGCAGGCTCAAGAAGTCTGCCAGGATGTGTACGCCCCGCCGCGCCAGGAAGTCGCGCCCTTTGCGGCCCACGGCGATGGTTTCTACCGTGGCCGGCGTTTCATCCGCCACGAAGCGGGCGGCCTGGCGGTTGAGGTTGCTGGGCAGCGCGCCTTTGAGGCCACGGGCGGGACTCATGAGCACCAGGGCCGAATTGCGAACCTGGCGCACGGCCAACAGTGGCGGCACGTCGTCGCCCGTGGCGGCCCCGGCGAGTTCCGCCAGCACCTCCTCCAGGCGTGCCACGAACGGCCGGCTGGCGGTCACTCGCTCCTGAGCGCGCCGCAGGCGTGATGCCGCGACCGTTTCCATGGCCTTGGTGATCTGCGCCACATTTTTGGTGGAGCGGATCTGGCGGCGTATGTCCCTGAGGCTAGGCATGCGAACGCGCCAACTTCATCTAAAAGGCCGACGTTCTCTTGAAGTCGTCGATGGCAGCCCGGAGCTTGGTCTCCGTTTCGGGTGAGAGCACGCGCTCGGTGGCGAGAACCTTGCCGAGCTCGGCGTGGCTGGCATCCATGTAGCGATGGAAGGCCGACTCAAAGGCCTGCACCTTCTCCACCGGCACGTCATCCAGGTAGCCGTTCACGCCGCAGAAGATGATCTCGACCTGCTTTTCCATCGACAACGGCGCGTACTGCGGCTGCTTGAGCAGCTCTGTCATGCGGCGACCGCGGTCCAACCGCTGCTGTGTAGCACGGTCCAGGTCGGACCCGAACTGCGCGAACGCCGCCAGCTCGCGGTATTGCGCCAGCTCCAGCTTGAGCCGCCCGGCCACCTGGCGCATGGCTTTGGTTTGCGCGGCGCTGCCGACGCGGGACACCGAGATGCCCACGTTCATGGCCGGCCGCTGCCCGGCGTAGAAGAGATCGCTTTCCAGGAAGATCTGCCCATCCGTGATCGAGATGACATTGGTGGGGATGTACGCGGCGACGTCGCCGGCCAGCGTCTCGATAACGGGCAGCGCGGTGATGGAGCCGCCGCCGTACTTATCGTCCAGCTTAGCAGCGCGCTCCAGCAGGCGCGAGTGCAGGTAGAACACGTCGCCCGGATAGGCCTCGCGACCGGGCGGGCGGCGAACCAACAGCGACATCTGGCGGTAGGCGTCGGCGTGCTTGGACAGGTCGTCGTACATGATCACCGCGCGCTTGCCGTTGTACAGGACGTACTCGCCCATGGCGCAGCCGGAGTACGGGGCCATGAACTTGATCGGCGCCGCCTCGGTGGCCCCGGCGGACACGATGATCGTGTAGTCCATGGCGCCGGCCTGGCGCAGCGTCGCCTCGACCGCACGCACCGTCGAGGACTTCTGCCCGACCGCCACGTAGATGCAGGTCACGTCGCGGCCGCGCTGGTTGAGGATGGTGTCCACGCAGATGGCCGTCTTGCCGGTTCCGCGGTCGCCGATGATCAGCTCGCGCTGGCCGTGGC
>JBOGTU010000044.1:0-2445 GCA_050695655.1 Chloroflexota bacterium
ACTGTGGTGTGGCCGAAGCCAACATGATGAGCGTGGCAGCCGGCATGGCGCTCTCCGGTTTGCGGCCGTTCGTCTACACTATCGCTCCTTTTACCACCACTCGCTGCCTCGAACAGATTCGGGTCGACGTGTGCTACCACCAGGCGCCGGTCACCATCGTTGGCATTGGAGCCGGCTTGGCATACGCAGCGAACGGTGCCACCCACCACTCGCTGGAAGACATCGCCTTCCTGCGGCTGCTGCCGGAGATGACGGTGGTCTGTCCAGGCGACGAGCGCGAGCTGCGACCGCTCATGGGTCAGGCGCTGGCGCTGGGCGCTCCGGTTTACTTCCGCCTGGGCAAGAGCGGCGAACCAGTTGTCCATGGCTGCGTTCCGGAAGTTGAGATCGGCCGCGGTTACGAGCTGCGAGCCGGCGAAGACGTGTGTGTTTTCTCAACTGGCAACATCCTGCCCAACGTCGTCGAAGCGGCGGACCGTCTGGCTGAAGCCGGCATCTCGGCGCGCGTAGTGAGCATGCACACGGTGAAACCATTGGACGAGGCGCTGCTGCGCACAGCGTTCACAAACTTTGCGCTCGTGATCACGGTTGAGGAGCACAGCCGCAACGGTGGCCTGGGCGGCGCCGTGGCTGAATGGCTGGCGGACCAGTCGTTCCACGGGCGTCTCCTCCGCATCGGTACGACGGACCGGTTCCTGCACGAGGCTGGCGACCAGCAATACGCGCGCGAGATTTTCGGCCTGACGCCTGAGGCCATAGCGGGACGGATTGGGGAGGCCTACGGGCGGTGATCCTGGGCGTCGATGTTGATAACACCATCGTCTGTTACGACGAGTTGTTCCAGCGCGCAGCGCTGGAGCGAGGGCTGATTCCGCCGTGGCTCACCGGCACAAAGCCCGCCGTGCGCGACTGGTTACGCGCCCAGGGGCGCGAAGACGCCTGGACCGAGCTGCAAGGCTGGGTGTACGGGCCGGGGCTGGAGTACGCTGCACCGTTCCCAGGCGTGGTCGACGCGCTGCGGGCCTTCGCCGCGACGGATGTTCAGGTGTGCGTCATCAGCCACAAAACCCGCTACCCCTACGTTGGGGAACGATTCGATCTTCACGCCAGCGCCAGGGCCTGGCTCGAACGTATGCTGCCGGGCTTGGGAGCGGAGCGCGTATTCCTCGAATCCACGAAAGAGCGGAAGCTCGCCCGCATCGGGACCCTCGGGTGTGACCCCTTCATTGACGACCTGCCCGAATTCTTGGCCGAGCCGAACTTCCCGCCTAACACCCGCCGCATCCTGTTCGACCCGAACCGCCAGTTTGGTGATACTCATATCGAACGCATCTGCTCCTGGGGAGAACTGCGCCAACTGATCGTCGCACTGATGGTGCCAGCGTGACGCTAGAGCAGCTGCGCGCACTGACGTGCGAGCTGGTGCCGGCAGCAGAGCATCAAGGACCCTCCGTTCAGCTGACTCCGCTAGCTGGGGGCGGGAATAATCGCGTCTTTCGAGTGGACCTTGCTTCCGGGGAGCCGTACTTGCTCAAGTGGTACTTCCAGGATGCCTGGCAGGAACGCGATCGCTTGACGGCGGAATTCTCGTTCCTGGAGTTCGCTTGGGAAAGCGGCATTCGCTGCGTGCCGCGACCCGTCGCGCGACATGAGAGTGAGCCAATCGCCCTGTACGAGTTCGTTGCCGGAGACCCCGTCAGGCCGGCGGAGGTCGGCGCGACCGACATCCTGGGTGCCTGCCGCTTTGTGGCGGATCTTCAGGTGGCAAGGGGACGGCTGGTTGCAACGAGGCTGACGAGCGGCGCCGAAGCCTGCTTCAGCCTGGCGGCCCACGTAGAGTGCCTCGCGCGACGAGTAGAGCGATTGCTGCGTCGGCACTCGGACAGCCAAGTCGATCGTGAGATGCACGATTTCGTGCTCGACATGCTTGCCCCGTCGGCGGATGATGTAGCGGAAAGCGTCCGCGCGACGGTTTCGCTCGACGCCTTTGTCCGGGAGCTGCCCCTGCCACAGCGCTGCCTGTCACCATCCGACTTCGGCTTCCACAATGCCCTGCGCCGGCCTGATGGCAGCCTCTGCTTCCTCGACTTCGAATACGCGGGGTGGGACGACCCCGCCCGCGTCATCTGCGATTTTTTCTGCCAAGTGGCTGTGCCGGTGCCCCGTGAGCACCTCCCGCTGATGGCCCAAAAGTTCGAAGAGCTTTGGCCGGAAGCTGACATCCTGCGTAGAGTGAATCGCCTTCTGCCGCTCTACGTATTGAAATGGAGTTGCATCCTGTTGAACGAGTTCCTATCCGAGGGACAGAGTCGGCGCCAGTTTGCGCTGGAATTGGACGATCTCACCGCTCGCAAACGACAGCAGCTGGCCAAGGCTCGGGCGATGGCGGATTCTGTTTCGTGGTTGTTGGCCGCCTGATATGGCTGAGTTCGACTTCCTCTCCAC
>JBOGTU010000045.1:0-6405 GCA_050695655.1 Chloroflexota bacterium
CTTCTCCTCCGTCTTGGTCACTTGGACAGTACGTTGACCGAATTGCGGGCTTGGATAGCGGGGCATGAACGTCTTGGACACCAGGAAGTGTCCATAGTGAATTGAGAGCTTTGGAATCGTCTGCAAGGCCTTTAGATAGGTCTCTTGGCGACGCGGCGCGTCGAGGTCGCCATCTCGCGCCGAAACACGAGCGGTGAAGTAACGAATACGATTGATCGTATGGCGTGGCAATGCCAACTCACAGAGCTTCTGGGGGTCGAGCCACTTGTACGCCGTACCCTTCAATCTGCCGTAATACAGATTGAAGCCGTCGATATAGACATTCGCCTTCATGGGTTGGGGCCACGATACACCGAGCGCCCGTTTGGGCCAACATTGACAGACGTAGTATCATGCTCTCATTACCCCTTCTCCTTCGCGAGAAGGGCGCGAAACCGCCCTTCAAAAAAGGGCGGTTTCTGCTTTTGACGTCGGCTCGAGGTCCGACCGCTGATGGTAGTGCGCGAAGAACTCCCCGTGGATCACAGATCGCCCCACTTGGGCTCCTACAGCGGTGACCGCGCCGGTTGCCGGTTCAAGGCGCCGCTCCTTCCGGCTCTTGATGCGCGCTCAATAGGATAGCGTTCCGAGAATCTGCTCCGCGACTGCCGCTATCGGCCGATTTGACGTGTCGATCAGCATGTCGAAACGCGAGTCGGACAGAGAACCAACATAACGGTCATACATGCTTTCGGCCCATGGCTGGTCGGCCTGCCCACTTCGCTCACGTGCCCGCTCAATGACGACCTCCCGCGGAGCCGTTAGGCAGAAGTGGTTGACACCAATCCCCTGCCGCGTCAGGCCCCCGATAATTTCGTCGAAGTACCGGGGTTCGAGCAGCGTCATCGGTACGACAAGCGGGCCAGCGAACTCAAGCGAAAGACTTCGAACCGCTTCCGTGACGACACGCCGCCAAGTGGCGAGGTGCTGGAAGTCGCCGCTGGCCCGCCCACCGGGAACCCATTTCCACAGAAGGTAGCCGAACTCTTCGGGGTCGATCAGTATGGCCGAGCGCAGGTGTTCGGTGAGGGCTTGCGCTACGCTCGACTTCCCGACTCCGAAGGGACCATTGATCCAAACGATCATGAGAAGCCACCAGGTGACTCTGCCATATTCGAACACACTCTACCTGGCGGCCAATCAGCCGGTCATCGTTATTCTTGCGCGTGGGCAGTTCGGGCTCCACAATGTTGGGCTCGTCGTCGACCACCAGCGCCTTCAGCCGCGGCGCCTTCCCTTCCACAGGAGCCATGAGCATACCGTAGCCGGCCAGCAACACGGCCGCGGCGGTGCGCGACCCCCTGCCCACCGACCGCCGCGGACACTCGAAGCCCTTACTCAGGCAGTTTGCGCGGGGCTGCCGAGGGTCTCACGGCCAAATCTCGAGAGAGGGGACGCGCAAAGTCGCCGGCTCTGGCCTCACCTCGTCGCCGTGAACAGGCCGACGGATTTGGTGATGTGAAACGATCCGTGAGTGGCAATGAGGGTTGCCACGTGGTCGCTCAAACGCGCCACGGCGTCCGCGGTAGGTGGGGCCGGCGCGGCGGACAGCACATAGGCGACCAGATCCTCCGCTCGCGTGACTTCCAGGGCATCCTCGTAGCGTTCGCACTGCACATCGTGAAAGAACGGCGCCAGCTGAGCGGCACCGTTCTCCAGCGTGAACTGGTGGGCCACATCCCTGCTCGCCACCAATCCAAAGCTGGATCCAAGCCGCCACAGCTCGCTCAGGTGATCGAGCCCGTTGGTCGCGGCAAAGAGCCTGCCGCCGGGCGCGAGGACCCGCTGCATCTGTCGAATTGCCGCGGGTCGATCTGATACGTGATACAGCATGTGATTGGCTATCACCCCATCGAACGCGGCGGCGGCAAAGGGGATTGATGCGGCATCGATCAGCTCGAAGGCGAACTGCTCGGCACCCTCCCGCAGGCGAGCTTCGGCCGATGCGAGCATGCCAGGCGAAAAGTCCGACAGCGTGACCTCCCAGCCATCCGGAATCCTGGAGCGATTCGCCTCCCACAGCCAGCCTGCGCCGCAGCCGAGCTCCAGGATGCGGGCCGTTGGCCCCACATCCAGCCGCTCGAATAGCCATTCGAACCAGGCTTGAGGATGAGTTGAATACCGGGCGTGCAGGTTTTGTCGCGCGGCCAGGTTGGCATCCGTGCGGTATTGCTCTTCACGCAGGTAGGTCGGATCGTTGCGCATCATGGCCGCGGTCCCGTTGGGCGCATCAGACAGCCGGCCGCCAGATGTCCGCGGGCACCGGCACCTGCTCCCACCCCACTGGCAGCGCCGGTACGGGCCAGTGGGGGTCCGGCTGCCAGTCCTTCCAGGCAACATCCCACCACCAGCGGCCGGCCCGCAGCTCGCAGGCGATGCGATCGCCCTCCAAACGGATGTCGACCGCCTGCTCCAAAGTGAACCGCCCCTCCCGCACCCGCTGATCCAGGAGCTCCCAATCCTTGAAGGTCCACGAACCGTCCGGCGCGATGACAATGTCGAGCTCCAGGTCCTGCGTATCGATGCCGATTGGTGTGCGGCGGAAGGGCTCCTGGATGTTCACGTACCAGTACTGAAACTCGCGAGCCGGCCCGCGCCAGAAGTGGAACACGGCGTGCGCCTCGCCTGGCCGCTGCAGCCCGAGCATGCCCTGCCCCTCCCAGGCCGGCTTCGGGTGCCACGGATGCTGCCCGTTGGGCGTGGGCCACGGCCCCGGCGGGTAGGCCAGCGGTGCACCCGGTGGTGTGTAGAGCGCCAGGAGATCATCCGAATCCTGCACAACGATCATCGGGCAACCAATCCAGGGCCGCCCCAGAACGATCTCACGATGGACAATGGTCTGACCCGGCTGCCAGCGGCTGGAGCTCGGGATTGGCGGAGGCGAGCCCGCGCGAACGTGCGTGGGCCGGTCAGGGCCGCGAACACTCACGCGGTTCACCAATCAACCCGCCCCACCCAGGCCGAGCGGTGGTCGGCGTACCAGGCAATCGTCCGCCGCACCCCTTCATCTCTGGACACCTGAGGTTGCCACCCGAACTCGCGCTGCATGCAGCCACTGTCCACCTCCAGGCTCATGATGTCCGTTTGACCGGGCCGCGCGCGGCTGACCTGGGGCCGCACCTCCACTGCTCCCCAGTAGCCCTGCTCTTCGCCGACCTTCAGGATCGTTTCGGCCCACTCCCCTATTCGGATGTCCTTGCCGTAGCCAGCTACGTAGCCGCGGCCGGGCAGGCCATACAGCGTCGCCGCCAGATGTGCTTCCACTGTGTCGCTGACGAACGTGAAATCGCGCGCGGTGAGCAGGTTGCCCAGCTCTACCTCGGGCCGGCTCAGCGCCTGGGTAATCATCGTACCGGTGACGTATTGCGGGCTCTGGCGAGGCCCGTACGTGTTGAAAGCGCGCACGGTGAGAGTTGGGATGCCGTAAGCCTTGAAATAGTTGCGTCCAAGGAAATCCGCGGCGACTTTGGATGTAGCGTAGGGGCTCTCCGGATTCAGCGGAGAAGCTTCGTTGAACTTCGCGCAGCCATCGTCCCACTCATGCAGTTGGCGTTGCAACGGGTCCGGATTGCCATACTCCTCCGACGTGCCCGCGATGTCCACTTTGGCCACATGCAGCCCCAGGTCCACCACTCCCTGGAGCAGGTTCAGCGTCCCCAGCACGTTCACTGCGATTGTCTCGTATGGCCGCGCCCAGCTGAGGCCCACGTGCGCCTGCGCACCCAGGTGAATGATGTAGGACCCCGGTGCACCCGAGATGGCCCGCAATGCCAGCTGGACGGAGTGCGGGTCTTGCAGGTCGCCGCGATGGACTGTCACGTGGCTGCGCACATGAGAGATGTTGTTTAACTGCCCGCTGGACGAGCCGCGCACGAACACGTGCAAGTCCGCGCCCGCCCCGGCCAGGCGCTCCGCCATGTGCGAACCCAAAAAGCCATCCGCGCCAGTCAGCAGCACTGTGCGATTGCGAAACCCCTCGGCCACCGCATCTACTTCCGCCAAAATTGTTCTCCCTCCTTCGGTGTCGTGACCATGGTGCCATCCAGCTTTATGGCAGGCTGGCACGCCGGCAATTTGCCAGAAAATGGCCACGGTGCCTACCTGCAAATGCACCAGCCGAGGCCCAGAGCCCCGGCACATTCAGCCCCTGCAATTACAGGGGTGCAGTGCACAGGGCCGTGCCAGCTGGGCAATATAATCGCCGCGCCATGAAGCGCCGGAGGCCCGAGGTACAGTCGCATTCCCGACTGGCCGTGCGCGCGATCGATCTCGCCCTGCGCGAGCGCGGCTTGCTGGGCGCTCTGGCCGCCGCCACACTCATTGGGCTCACCTGTCTCACCATCGAGTTCTGGTGGTCCGTCGCTGGCATTGGGATCTGCCTGCTGTACGCCGTGGCCATGCGCGCGGCCGAGGCGGTCATCCGCCCCGCATATGCGGCCCCCACGGCCAAGCTGCTGCCGCCCCACCAGGCTCCTTTGCAGCGCCGCTGGCCGGACCTGTACCAGGATGTCACGGGCTTTCTGCGCCTCTATGGCACCACCTTTCACTTGCTCCTGGTGGCCGCGCTGTCCGCCGGACTGTGGGGATTTACGCTGCGCATCTACTTGCGCGCACCAGCAGCGTCCCCCGCGGCGCAAGATCTGTGGCTGCTCTATGTGCTGGTACTGCATCGCCTGGAGGAGCACCGCGGCACCCGGCTGAGGCACATGGCCGTGGGCGTGGCAATGGTCGAGCTCGCTCTGCTCAGCGGCGGCTGGCAGGCGCATCCCGCCGGGCCGGCAGCACTGCCCTACCCGATTGTCGCCGTACTGCTGCCCCGCATGCTCTGGTTGGGCGTGCTCTCCGCCGCGTACTACCTGCTGGCACACACACTGGCTATCTGGTGGGACGCGCTTACCCGCATCGACGCCTTCATCGAGGCCGCCGGCCAATCCGCCGTCGCCGTGAGCGCTCGGCAGGTGATCCAAGCGCTGGTGGAAGACCTGCAACGAACCTTCAGCTACGAGCGTGTGCTGATCATCGAACCCGGCCACGAGGATGCGCCAGGCGGCCTGATGTGCGTCAATGCTTCGGACCCGGAATTGGTGGGGAGCACCATCACCGAGAGCGAAAGCTATCGAAAGGCCCACCCCAGCCGCGAGGGAGTGTACGCGCGCGTGCTCCGCACCGGCCGCTTCTACTGCACCAACGACACGGAAGACCCCAGCGACCCCTACCTGGAAGCGGACGGGCTGCCCGGCGTTCGCGCCCAGATCGTGCAACCGCTGATGTCGGGAGGCCAGGTTATCGCATTTCTGGCCATCCAGTCGTCACGCCCGCGTGCGTTTGCGCTGCGCGACCGCTATGTGCTTTCCCTCGCGGCCACACTCATCGCGCAGCTGAAGTCGGCCGAGGAGTCGGACCGCTATCACGTAGCGCTGGACATGCTCATCCGCCAGCGGCTCGAAGACGGCGACGGCCCAGTGGCCCAGCGTATTGCAGAAGCAGCCATTGGCCCGTACCAGGCGGTGAAGGCGCTGGTCTACCGCTACCTTGGCGACACCACCTTCGATGGCCCCTACGCGGATGCCGCGATGGACAGCTGGCATCCCTCTCCGCGCCAGGCTGCCGGCGGGAGCAACAGTCCCCTGAGCCGCGTCCTGGCCGCCCAATCGGCCGTTCACTATGGCCGCCTGCTCGCTGAGCCGGACGAACTGGAGCCAGCCGGGGCGTGGCCTTACCTGGACCATAGCGGGCCAGGTAAGGATGGGGAACCCCGCCTCCCTCGCGCGCGCGTCATTCTCCGTTTGCAGAGTGGCTCGCGCTGCGTAGGCCTGGCGTACCTGTACTTCCGCCCCCCGCGACCCTTTCTGGATACGGACCGGGCGCGATTCAGAGAATTCGGCCGCCTGGCAGCCGCCGCGCTGGCGCAACCTCGCGGCTCGCTTTCGGCCGCCTCCTCCTCAGCGCAGCAGCTTACCCCACGTGAGTTGGAGGTAGCGCTGTTGGTGGCAGAGGGCCTGACCAACCCCGAGATCGCCGCGGAGTTGACGCGTCGCGGCAAAGGCCCGATTCGGGCCACCACCGTCTCTGGCCACGTCAGCACCATCCTGGCCAAGCTGGGCGAACGCCGCCGCGGCGCCATCAGTCGCCACTTGCGTTGACATCGGAAAACGGGCAGGCTATTCAACGAGGTGCTGGCGCGCGGTCCTCTGGAAGCGCATCTCCGCGCTCAGGGTTCCAGCAGGATGAGTTCTTCGCCCACTACCACCAGCGGTCGAACATCGGGACCACTCATTGGCGAAAATCATCGCCCACAGCATCAGCGACGGGACTTTGAAACTAGAGCCGGTGTTGAGGCGATGAGTGATACGCCGCGTATCACTC
>JBOGTU010000046.1:0-1518 GCA_050695655.1 Chloroflexota bacterium
GGACACCAGTCGTCTTCACGCCAGACCAGGGCGCTGAAGAACCTGTGGAGGACACGGCAACGCTTGAGGGAACGAGCACCTCCGATGCGGTGGCGCTCAGCGCTGGAGCCGAAGACGAACAATCGGACGCCGCTATCCCTGGAGACAGGGCGAGCGTCCCGCTGTGACACGGCCCGACTTCTTTGAGAGCCGCGGCAAGCCATGAGCGAACAGCGGATGGACGCGGCGCCGGACTTCCTGGGCCTGGAAGGCCAGCTCAGCGCCGAAGAGGCGCTCACCGCGCGGACCGTTCGCCAGCTGGTACAGGAGCGGGCAGTGCCGCGCGCGGCCGAGCACTTTGAGGCAGGAACCTTTCCGCTGGATCTCGTGCCGGCGATGGCGGAGATGGGGCTCTTCGGCATGCAGCTGCACGGCTACGGGTGCGCCGGCCTGAGCGCCGTGGCCTACGGCCTGGCCTGCCGCGAGCTGGAGCGAGGCGACAGCGGGCTGCGCAGCTTTGTGTCTGTGCAGGGCAGCCTGGTGATGTACCCCATCCTCACTTTTGGGACCGACGCGCAGAAGCAACGCTGGTTGCCAGCCATGGCGGCGGGCAAGGCCATTGGCTGCTTTGGCCTCACGGAGCCCGATTTCGGCTCCAACCCGGCCGGCATGCTCACCACCGCGCGCAAGGATGGCGCAAGCTACGTGCTCAGCGGCGCCAAGCGCTGGATCACCAACGGCACCATTGCCGACTTAGCCCTGGTGTGGGCCAAGCTGGATGGCGTGGTGCGCGGCTTTCTGGTGGAGAAGGGTACAGGCGGCTTTACTGCCTCGGAAATCGATCGCAAGATGTCGCTGCGGGCGTCCATAACGGCTGAGCTGGTGTTCGACGAGTGCCGCGTCCCGGCTGGGAATCTGCTGGAGGGCGTGGCTGGGCTGCGCGGGCCACTGAGCTGCTTGAACGAGGCTCGTTATGGCATCGTGTGGGGCGCCGTTGGCGCCGCGGAGGCGTGCTACACCGCGGCGCTGGATTACGCGTTGAGCCGCGAGCAGTTTGGTCGGCCGATCGCCGGCTACCAGCTCACTCAGGCCAAGCTCGTGCACATGCTGGCAGAGATCACCAAAGCGCAACTGCTGGCGCTGCAATTGGGCCGCCTGAAGGACGCGGGCAACATCTCCCCGGCCCAGATTTCGCTGGGGAAGATGAACAATGTGCGCGAGGCGCTCGAGATCGCGCGGGAAGCGCGGTCCATCCTCGGCGCCAACGGCATCAGCCTGGACTATCCAGTGGTGCGCCACATGCTGAACCTGGAGTCGCTGCTCACCTACGAGGGAACCAACGAGATTCACCTGCTCACCCTGGGTCGCCACATCACCGGCCTGGCTGCTTTCGACTAAGCGAGCGGCTTAAACGACGAGCATGCCTTCCGCCAGCATCGCGCCCACGCCGGCTACACTCGATCCAGGCGACGGTGCCAAGGCCGCGACTCTGCCCGCACCCACAGCCCAGGGCCGCCGCGGCACTTCTCTGGAGCGCGG
>JBOGTU010000047.1:0-17849 GCA_050695655.1 Chloroflexota bacterium
CACGACAGGCCCGCACCTCGAATGGGAGGGGAAGCGGACCCAGGTCGATCGCATCGAGCTGCCCTTTCAGCGCATCGAAACCGTCAATGAGCCGCGCGAGAAGGACCTGTTCAGCTCGGCGGCGGCGGCCCAGGCCCTCTCAACCGGCTGGCGCAACAAGCTCATCTGGGCGACAACAAGCTCGTCTGCGCATCGCTGCTCAAGGAGTTAGAGGGCAAGATCGACCTCATTTATATCGATCCGCCATTCGATACGGGTGACGATTTCTCTTTCCGGGTGACCGTCGGTGACGAGCCCGTGACGAAGGCTCCCTCCATCATCGAAGTCAAGGCCTATCGGGACTACTGGGCGGATCTCGCATCCTATCTCCAGATGATGTACGACCGCCTCGTTCTGATACGGGGACTGCTCCGAGACACCGGCGCGATCTACGTCCACATGGACCCGAGGCTGGGGAATTACATGAAGGTCCTGTTAGATGAAGTCTTCGGAATGGACTCGTTCGTCAACGAGATAGCGTGGAAGCGCCAATCCGCGAAGAGCGGGGCGTTTCGAGGAATCGGCCAATACGGTCGGATTCACGAAGTCATTTTGTTCTACTCACGCTCAGAGACCTGGACGTGGAATCAGCAGTTTGCACCTTATGACGATGAGTACACCGAAGGTTTCTACCGGTTTGTTGAGCCAGAGACCGGAAGGCGATATCAACTCGGTGACCTGACCGCCGCGGGCACTAGGCGGGGCGAATCGGGCGGCGCTTTGGTAATCGATGGGCACACCGTCGTTCCAGCTGCAGGCCGCCATTGGGCGCTTGGACTGAAACCCGGCGAGTCGGTTCAGGCAGCCATGGATAGGTTGGTAGCCGAGGTAAGGGTCATCCACCAACCGGGAAGCATGCCGCGTTACAAGCGATACCTCGACGAAATGCCTGGCGTAATGCTCCAGGACGTCTGGACTGATATACGGCCAGTGCCAGCGCAAGGCTCTGAACGTCTGAACTACGCAACCCAGAAGCCCGAGGGGCTTCTGGAACGAATCATTCGAACATCCTCAAACGAGGGCGGTCTTGTCGCCGACTTCTTCTGTGGCTCTGGGACCACGCTTGCGGTCGCCGAGAAGCTGGGCCGGCGATGGATAGGCGTGGACCTTGGCCGCTTTGCCGTCCACACGACGCGCAAGCGGCTGCTTGGCATTCCTAGCTGTAAGCCCTTCGAGGTCCTGAACCTCGGCAAGTACGAGCGGCAGTACTGGCAGGGCGTGACCACCGGGCGGGACGGCCTGGCGTACGTCAAGCTCATCCTGCAGCTCTACTGCGCCGAGCCGCTTCCGGAGCCCACTGTCGTCCACGGCATGAAGGCGGGCATCGCCGTGCATGTGGGGCCAATAGATTCCGTCGTGACTATCGAAGAGGTGGGCGGCGCTGTGGAAGGAGCCATTGAGCTGGGCTATAAGCGGCTGCACGTGCTGGGTTGGGACTGGCAGATGGGACTGAAGGAGACGGTGGTGGATCAGGCGCTGGCGCAAGGCGTGCAGCTCTCGCTGAAGCGCATCCCCTCCGAAATCATGGACGCCCGTGCGCGCGAGAAGGGCGACGTCCAGTTCTTCGAGCTGAACTACGTGGATGCGTCGGCCGAGCTCAACGGCCGCTCCGCGCGGGTGTTCCTGGAGGACTTCATCATCGCCGACCTGGAGCTGGTCAAGCCGGAGATCCAGGAGCGCATCGAGCGCTTCTCGGACTACGTGGACTACTGGGCAGTGGATTTCGACTTCCAGGGCGACACCTTCCACAACCAGTGGCAGTCCTTTCGCACGCGCAAGCAGCCCAGGCTGGAGCTGGAAAGCGCCGTCCACACCTACGATGCGCCGGGCCCGCGCGAAATCCTGGTGAAGGTCATCGATATCTTCGGCAACGACACCACCAAGCTGCTGCGGGTGGACGTGCCGTGAGCCTCACCCTGGGCGAGGCCCAGCCGGCGCTCCCGCCGAAGCCGGACTTCGGGCCGCCGGACGGCTACGCCTGCAAGGAGCCCAACCGCCGGCTGGCCAGCATCCCCCTGGTGAACAAGCTGCGGTTGGAGGTGAAGGCCTGGCGCGACGGCAACTACCCCGGTGTGTCCGACACGTCGCGGCGGCTCCTGGAGCACTGGTTTCTGGAGGAGCACCTCGTCGATGGCCAGGAGTTCCGCTACTACTTCTGCCAGCGCGAGGCCATCGAAACCATCATCTACTGCTACGAGGTCTTGGACGCGAGGCGCTATCGCGACTTGATGGAGCGCTTCTCCATCACCACGCTGTACGACCCCACCACCGACCGCTGGCCCCGCCTGGTGAGCAAACTGGCCACTGGCGCCGGCAAGACCAAGGTCATGAGCATGGCCATGGTCTGGAGCTACTTCCACAAGCTGTTCGAGCCAGGCTCCTCCCTGGCTCAGCATTTCGTGTTGGTGGCGCCAAACATCATCGTGCTGGAGCGCCTGCGGCAGGACTTCGGCGACCGGAGCATCTTCAAGAACGACCCGCTCATTCCGCCGGAATGGGCGCCCGACTTCGACCTGACGGTGACCGTGCAGGATGAGGCTGCCCCGGAGACCAGCCGCGGCATCCTCTACCTCACCAACATCCAGCGCCTGTACGAGAAGCCGGAGGAGGAACCGGACCCGGACGACCCTATCGGCTCCTTCCTGGGCAAGAAGCCGAAGAAAGACTTGCGCAGCCCGGCCGGCGACCTGTTCGCGCGCGTCGCGGCGCATCCCGACCTGCTGGTGCTGAACGATGAGGCGCACCACGTGCACGACGAAGAGCTGCGCTGGTCTCAGACCATCGCGGCGCTGCACGAGCGTTTGAGGCTCTGCGGCGCCGAGCTGTCTGCCCAGCTCGACTTCTCGGCCACGCCCAAGCACCAGAACGGCGACCTGTTCAAAGAAGTCATCGTCGATTACCCGCTGGCCCAGGCCATCGAAGACCGCATCGTGAAGCGGCCCTACCTCGGCCGGCTGTCGAACCCCAAGGAAGGCCAGTCGCCCAACGCGGCCGTGAAATACCGCATGTGGCTTCAGGCCGGCGTCAAGCGCTGGCGTGACTACGTCAAGAAGACGCGTGGCACCTACAAGCCGGTGCTGTTCGTCATGACCGAGAACACCAAGGCAGCCGACGAAGTGGCCGAGGCGCTGGAGGGCTACGACGACCTCAAGGGCGCGATCCTGAAAATTCACACCAACGCCAAGGGCGAGATCGGCGACAAGGCCAAGGACCTCGACGAGCTCCGCCGCGCCACCCGAGAGATCGACGCCGCGGACAGTCCATATAAGGCCGTGGTCAGCGTGCTGATGCTGCGGGAGGGCTGGGATGTGCGCAACGTCACGGTCATCGTGGGCTTGCGCGCCTACAGCGCGGCGGCTCGTATTTTGCCGGAGCAGACGGTGGGCCGCGGCTTGAGGCGCGTCGTCAGCCCGCTGATGCACTACGACGAGCAGCTGGACGTCATCGGCACCAAGGCCTTCGAGGATTTCGTGCTCGGCCTGGAGGAAGAGGGTGTCCGCTTCGGCGACGTCGATCTGGATGAGCCGCCGAGCTTCGAGACCATCTACGCCGACCCCGACCGTGCGCCAACGCTGGACATCGGCATCCCGCAGCTCAGTCCAGTGCTGTACAAGTCGGCGGAGGCGCTCAACCGCCTGACGCCCGACGCCATCGAAGGTCGCCCCTTCCCGCTGCGCAGCGTGGCCGAGACGCGGCCAGATGAGTACCTGCGCTACGACATCCTGACCAAGGAGCTGGTGGACCGGCTGAAGATGGACATCCGCCGCGGCAGCCCCGGCGACGTGATCTCCTTCTTCGCCGAGCAGATCCTCAAGAAGGCCAGCTTTCCCGCGCAGTTTCACCTTCTCGCGCCGGTGCTGAAGGAGTACGTCACCACACGCTTGTTCCTCGAGTCGCCGGCGGATCTGGAAAATCGGAACGTGCTGGAGCGGCTGACCGACGAAGAAGTGGCAGCCGCGCTGGTCAAGCGCTTTGTGGACGCGGTGAACAGGCTTGCCATCGGTTCGCGTGCTGCCGAACCGGTAGAGCCGGAAGCGCTCTTCCGACCGGCCTCAGGCACGGCTGCTTTCCAGTGGACCGGCGACACCTATCCCGGCAGGCGCACCGTGTTCAACCTGGTGGCCTGCGACAGCGGGCTGGAGGCCCGGCTGGCTCAGTTCCTCGACCTCGCCCCGGATGTCGCCGCCTACGCCAAGAATGCGCGGCAGATGCGCTTCTCGTTAGAGTACGTGTCCAGCCAGGGCTACATCCGCTACTACTACCCCGATTTTCTGGTGCGCCTCACCAACGCTCAGCACTTCCTGCTCGAAACCAAAGGCGCGGAAACGGTCGAAGTCGCGCGCAAGGACGCACGTGCGCATGCCTGGGCCGCGGACGTGACCAGGTTGACGGGCGTTCCCTGGGACTATCTCAAGCTGCCCCAGGACGTGTTCGATCGCACCAAAGCGGAGTCGTTCGAAGAGCTGGTGCAGCACGCCAGAGCCCTGCAGCCGGAGTTGCTTGGTACAGTCGAAGACATGGCAACTGGCACGAAAGTGACGTATGTGACCCTTACGCCCGAGCTCGTTCGCGAGGAGCTCGCCGCGTACGAGAAGAAATACGAAATGAGCTCGTCCGAATTCATGCGTCGATTCGAGGCGGGCGAGTTGGGCGACCATGAGATGATGCCCTGGGAGGGCTACTGCGCCATGGCCAAAGAGCTCGGGGTCGAGCTCCACTGAATGGCTGGCGCCCGGGCGTTCGTGGAGGGATGGATACACCTTCTCGAAGAGCTCGGGACCACCCAAATACGAAGTGGCACAGCCCCGGCTGATGACGCCGGAATCCTCCAGGCGACGATCAGCCTTCCTGGCAAGTGCCGCCTGAGTGTGTACATCCGCCTGGAAATCAGCGATGACCCGCGGCTCCTGACCTACTCACTCCAACTGACGGACCAGCAAGACAATACGCTCCTGCGCTACGACAACGCCAGCCATCATAAGGAGCTTCCCGGTGCGCCGCACCACCTGCACCGCGGCGATGCGGTGTTCCCGGTTATTCCGGAGCCGAGCCTCCGAGTTATGCTCGCGGCGATTCGGGATGAGCTGGATCGGCGGCGCGGCTAGAGAGGTTGCGATGACACCGCGAGACGAATAGACAGGCGGATGGACTCGCTTAGCTTGGTCACGGCGATATCGGCGGTCGTTGTCGTACCGCTTTCCGCACTTGCCGTCTACTACGCACGCCGCGGTTGGGTGGAGTCCAGGACAGCAAATAGACAATTGTCGGAGGCCCGAAGCCGGGATTTGATGCATCGGCCCCAAATCAGCTACAGGCCTGGTCAAGGCGGACCTTACGTCAGCGCTCAGGTCTTCAATGTAGGGGGTAGTGCACAACTTGCTGTCATCCTGCTGCAGGTGGGCGACCTGGTTTATGAGTTCTACGGCCCCGTAGCAGGGCATACTGCGCCAGGTGCCGAGTCACCGCTGAAGCAACGGTTCTGGCGAGTTTTCGCCATGCCTGTGAAGGGGGCGGTCCTACTGGCAGCGGCACAAGATGTGGATGGTCTATGGTGGGACACGATGACGGAAGTGCAGATTGACTGGCCAGCATGGTGGCCGCAACAGCAACAATCGCTCGAATTGCTGGATAGCCAGGATGAATGGCTAGCGAAGCGTCAACCTACCTGACCTTTCGTCGTGACCTCCCAAAAGCGTGGCTTTACCCCAATTTTTACCCCAATCAGCGAGGGATATTGGGGTACAAGCTGGGTCCGCGAGGGCTCTGACCCACCCAATTCTGAGTTCACCAGGGCACAAATGGGGATACGGTGGCACCTCGATTGGTGAATTTGTAAACCATTGGTCAGGAGTTCGAATCTCCTCGTCGGCTCACGATCTGCGCTCAAACTGTTGACGTTTCGTTCATGGTGAAGGCAATGAGAGTTGATTGGCTTTGGCCATATCGAGAAGGTGGGGAGCTCTGGGTCGCCGCTTCTGAGCTCACCGAGACACACGGATGCCGTGGCGCCTCAATTGGTGAATTTCTAAACCGTTGGTCAGGGGTTCGAATCTCCTCGTCGGCACCCAAAGATTCGCGCTCCGCGCTGCCGCGGCCGCCGCCGCCGTTGAAAACGCCCAAGCAGGCTCCCCAGTGGCCCTGTGACGCCTACGCGGTGATGCTGTGGTCCGCCTCGGCGTGCTCCCACTGGATGCCCGATGAAGGCCCCAACGCGCCCCAACCCGGGGCTCGCGGTGTTTGGGGGACCACTGGCAGCAGTCACTCGGGAGAGCCTTTAGCGGAGAACACCAGCCGTTCAGCCGACTTTATGGGCCGCTTCGTCGAGAACCCCCCGCACCCATTCGGCGCGAGACTTCCCCTCACACTCGGCCGCGTGTCGGACGGCGCGGTCAAGGTCCGCCGGTAGGCGCACGCGCGGCATCGGTGATACGCCCTCCTGAGACAGGGAAGGCCTGCCGCGTGCACGCGCCAAGCGCAACGCATCAGCGGCGGCGACTTCGGCGTAGTGGTTATCGATCATCCTGCCCTGACTATCACAGAGGGTCTCACTCCCAGCGATATCCGAGCCGAGATGGTAGGTGATTCGTTTGAATGATGACGACAGCGTGGATGCAGCCAGCCGTGGGCCAGGCGGCTGACTGCGCGCCGAGCGGCTCCCCGATGCAGCGGGGCCAACGACCAGTGCGGCGCGCCTTGTCCTGCTCAGGAGGCCGGCCGGATCCGGCCGGCCTCTCGCGTGCTAACCGTTCGCCGCCTTGGCTGCCGCCGTACGCCAGCCACTGGCATACGTCTGCTGGGCCTGAGCCGCGTAGGGGATGGGGCTGACGGTGCAGCGAATGTCGATCTGACGATGCCGCTCGACGACAGGCTTGTTGGAGCCGCCGTTCGGCTCGCCCCACGTGAGCACCACTTCGTCGCCCAGCTTGACGTCGCGCGGGTCGAGCACCGCGAGGGACAGCATCGACCGCTCGTTGAAGGTGTAGCTGCTGAACATCGACATGCCAACCATCTTGCCGTTCTTGGTGACCTTATCGAACGAGAAGGCGTTGTAGTTCGTTAACGGCATGTCCAGGTACTTGAAAGGCAGCTCTTCCTTCTGGAACATCGACGCGAAGATCTTGGTGACGTCGTCGCCATGCCAGGCCAGGGTGAACTTTTTGTACTTCGGCTCTTTGGCGATCTTCTCGAGCGCCTCACGACCGTGGAAGTCGTGGTCAAACTTGGTCATGAAGCCATAGCCGAGGTCGTAAGGCGTGGTGTAGTACTCCTCGATCTTGTCCGAGATGTAACTGCCGCCGATGGAGGCGATGGCCTCGTAGCTGCTGCCCGGCAGATATTCGCGGAACTCCTTCATCTTCGCGCCGGTGTACACGGCTGGCAGCTCGGACGGAATCCAGCCGGACTCGATGGTGTTCGTGGCGTAGGCGCGCGATCCGACCTGCTTGAGGCCGAACTCCTGGCCAGCCTCAACGATGGCGACGCGGATTTCCTCGCGTTCCTCGTGCGGCCCCCACAGTTCGAGACCGGGTGCGCCGGACATGCCGTGGCGCAAACAGCGAACTTTGCGGCCGGCGATGGTGATCTCGTCCATGTGGAAGAACTTGACATCGGGGATCGGGCCGCCGTTCAGCTTCTCCAGGACCTTGTAGGCCGTGGGCCCCTGAACCTGGTAGCGGTACAACCGGCGGTTGACTGGCTCACCGGGAATGCGCTGGATGGAGCGCTCGTCGCGTTCGAACTCGACCTTGTAATTGCCCTTCTTGGCGTGGAATTGCACCCAGTTGTGCATCGACGGCCGGCCGATGAGCAGCAGTTCGCTCGAGTCGCCCTTCTTGTCGAGGTAGAAAATGATGCCGTCGCCGATGGCGTACCCGTCATAGTTGGCGCATACGAACTGCTTGGCGCGGTTCACGCCCCACCCGGCGACGCTGTTGATGGCCGTATCCGACACGAGCTTGATCGCGTCGGGACCTTTAATCCACAGGTCGGTCATGTGGTACGACTGGCTGAACAGCACACACGTTTGCTGCCAGGCGAGCTGCTCGTCGCGCCAGTTCGAGAATTCCGACGGGACGACCGGGTAGACGTAAGGGCCAAGCCGCGAGTTCCGCAGCATGTTGGCAGCGTTACCGCCCGCGGCCTGGATGGCTTCCTCAAGGTTCTTGGGGGGCATCATGAGCTCCTGCTGTCTGTCGTTAGTGCGCCAGGATCATACCGAAAGGAGACTGCGTGGCCAAGGATGTTAACAATCAAGCACCGGGATTCGGACCCATTCGATCAAGACCACTCGCATTATGGATCACCCTCCAAATTCAGCGCCAGCACGTTAGCGCGGTGTGGCCATCCGTGGGTGCTGGGGCGCCGGCGGGCTCGCACGCCGACGCGCGAGGCCAGCTTACCGCCGCGGGCTATGATCTTGCATACTGGCGGTGCGTCCCCTTTTCGCGCGCAAGCCTACATGATGTTCCCGCGAAGTGACATGGGTTTTAGGACGACCTCCAGCCCAGCTGTTGTGCCTCCATTAAGGGCAGGCCTCAGGGATAAGCTGGGAGAACTGGCCTTGTCAGCATGAAAAGAATACTCCTGATCGATAACTACGATTCATATACGTTCAACCTGTATCAAATGCTGGCGATGTTTCCGGACTGCCGAGTTGATGTCATTCGAAATGACGAGGCTGGTTGGCCGGCAATACATCGAGAACGCTTCGACTGCATTGTCATATCACCGGGGCCTGGAAGCCCATGCAACGATCGCGACTTTGGGGTGTGTGGCGAAGTGTTGTTGGCAGCGGAAATTCCGGTGCTTGGAGTATGCCTCGGACATCAAGGGTTAGCCTACATGTATGGTGGTGAAGTGACGCAGGCTCCAATAATCATGCACGGAAAGCTGAGTCGCATATTCCACTGCAGCGATGGGATATTTCGAGGTATTCCGCAAGGCTTCTCAGCTGTCCGATATCACTCCCTCGTTGTCACCCAGCACCTCCCCGAGAGCTTAGAGGCAACCGCCTGGACAGCGGATGGCATCGTGATGGGGATTCATCACAAGCAGAAGCCGCTGTGGGGCGTTCAGTTTCATCCCGAAGCCATTTGCAGCGAGCATGGGAACACATTAGTGAGGAACTTCTTGGAACTGGCGCCGCGCGTGCACACCGATGCAGAAAGCGACGCCAGATACCTTGAGCGGCCCTCACCCACGGCACAACCCGGCGTGGAACCGATGCGCCTGCGGCTTCAGGTGGAGGCGGTGCCGAGTTGCAAAGAGCCAGGGCAGCTTTTCGCCGACCTTTACGCGGGCTCCGAGTACGCTTTTTGGCTCGACAGCAGCGTTGCCGAAGCTGGACAGGCTCGGTTTTCCATCATGGGGGCTCCAGATGGAGCGCTCAGCCAGATCGTGTCATACAGGGTGCATCGGAATGAAGTTGCGATAACCGACTCGAGCGGTCTTCGACGAACGGTTGCCATGGACATCTTCGAATGGCTGAAGCAGACGATTGCATCGTTTTCGGTTGCCAGCCCAGAGGTTCCATTCGACTTCGTCGGCGGCTTTGTCGGCTACCTCGGATATGAGTTGAACGCCAGCATGGGGGCCGCGCCGTTGCAGGCCTCCGAGCATCCGGATGCGCTCCTGCTGTTCATCGATCGGTTTCTCGTCGTTGATCATGAGCAGTGTTTGGTCTACGTCTGTCAACTGGTCGTTCATGGCGCGTCGGGCCGCGACCGGTCATGGCGCGATAGGGTGGCGGCCGAGGTGACCCAGCCCTCCAGACCCCAGACAGCTGACTGTCAGGTCTTCCCCGCGGCGAAGCCACCGGCATTCAGGCTCAGACGGGGCTATCAGGCCTATCTAGCAGACATTGAGCTTTGCAAGCGAGAGTTGCGCGAAGGCAACAGCTATGAGCTGTGCCTCACCAACGAAATAACCGGCACCTATCCGGGCGATCCTTTCGCTCTCTATGCCGACCTGCGTCAACGGAACCCGGCGCCATACTCAGCGTATCTGCGATTCAACTCCTTGCACATCTTATGCTCGTCACCGGAAAGATTCCTCAAAATCGATCGCAGCAGAATAGTTGAAGCCAAGCCAATCAAAGGGACGCGCCCGCGAGGCCGAACTCAACGCGATGACGCGCGGTTGCGATGCGATCTGGCCAGCAGCGTCAAGGATCGAGCTGAGAATATGATGATCGTCGATCTGCTCCGAAACGATCTCGGACGCGTGTGCACGATCGGCAGTGTTTGTGTTCCAAGGTTGATGAGTGTCGAAACGTATTCAACGGTTCATCAACTGGTTTCGACTATCCAAGGCGAGCTTCGCGCCGACTTAAGCCCTGTGGACTGCATTGCCGCTGCCTTCCCGGCCGGGTCAATGACTGGGGCGCCGAAGCTTCGAGCAATGGAGATACTCGACCGCATCGAACGCCATACGCGTGGAATATATTCGGGAAGCATCGGATTTATCAGCTTAAACGAAACTATCGATTTGAACGTCGTGATCCGGACGATCATTTTGGCCGATGGCGAATTGAGCATTGGCGTTGGCGGGGCGATAGTGCTTGATTCCCATCCAGAGGATGAGTTTGCGGAAATGATGCTCAAAGGGCAGGCTTTGCTCGAAGCTGTCGCCAGCGCGACGTGTGGCCAGCCAACCGCCTATGACGTCCTCGGTGCGCAGCCGAAATGTGAGCTGAAGGGACTCAGAGAGACATCAGATGCGTAACGAGATCGGGCTGATTTGCCTCGGGCCCGACGGAGACGTGGTTTACGACCGCGCGAGGCTGAGCGCCGTGGATCGGGGCTTCACCCTCGGCGATGGCGTGTTCGAGACGATGGTGGCCTCGGAAGAGCACATAGCGTTCTGGGATCGACACATGGGGCGACTCCGCGCCGGTCTCGAGGTCCTACGCCTGCCCATTCCTTGGAGTGACGCCGAGCTGGCTGACGCCTCAAATGAAGCATTGAATATCGGCGGCTACAAAGCCGCCACGGTGCGGCTCTCAATCACGCGCGGAGTCGCCACCTCACGCGGGCTCGTGCCACCACCTTCGGGCCGCCCTCGTGCGATTGTTGAAGTACGACCATTCAAACCCTACCCGCCCGCGTTGTACGAGCGTGGATTAAGGCTCGCAACCGTGGCCATCCGCAGGAACGACCAATCACCGCTGTCACGAATCAAGTCGCTCTGCTACCTCGACAACGTTCTGGCTCGACTCAGCGCGGAAACCAACGGGTCAGATGACGCACTTCTTTTGAACACGCGTGGATTCGTCGCATGCTCGAGCGCCTCAAACGTCTTCCTGGTGACCGATCATCAGCTCACCACTCCAGATGCTGGCTCGGGCGCACTCGGCGGCATCACACGCTCGGCCATCGCCGAGGTGGCGACCCGCGGCCAGGCATGGGACTTTGTTGAGGCACAGGTTGCCCCGTCGGAATTGTGGCAGGCGCAAGAAGTTTTTCTGACGAACTCGTTGTGGGGAGTCATGCCTGTGACCTCAGTCGACGGTCGGGCGATTGGGCGGGGAGTCCCTGGAACCGCGGTTGAAATCTTGTCGGCCAGCTTAGATCGACTTCGTGGCTTTTCGCCGCGGCGCGCCGCGAATTCGGCCGGTGCCCTTGGGGTGTGATTGCCGGCAGCTCGTCGTCGAGCACCGGCAGGGCGCTCCGCCCTGCAGATGAGAAAGGCCTGGGGTTGGCAAGGCGCCAGCCAGTTGGCAGCGATGATACCCTCCCTGGGCAGGAGGACTCATGCCGCGACCATTCCGTTTTGGCGTCAATTCAGGGGCCGGCGTCGAGCACATGCAGCCGGGAGATTGGGCCGACTTCGCACGCCTGCTGGAGGACCTGGGCATCGACGTGATGCTTATCCCAGACCACTACTCGCCAGTGCTCAGTCCCGTCGTCGCCGCGATGGCTGCCGCTCAGGCCACGACAACGCTGCGCGTGGGCACGTTCGTGGTCAACCAGGCCTGGCGCCATCCCGCGCTGCTGGCCAAGGAGGCAGCCACCGTTGACTTCCTCAGCGGCGGCCGGTTCGAGCTGGGCATTGGCGCCGGCTGGGCTGTGCACGAGCACGAGCAGGTGGGCATCCCGTTCGAGTCAGCGGCGGTACGCATCAAGCGGCTGAGGGAGTACATCGGCGTTACCAAGGGCCTGCTGGACAACGAGCACTTCACCTTCGGCGGCCGCTACTACCAGGTGACGGACGTGAACCTGCAGCCACGCGCCGTGCAGCAGCCGCACCCGCCGATCATGATTGGCGCTAACGCCGAGCGTATGCTGAAGCTGGCCGGCCGCGAGGCCGACATCGTGGGGGTGGGCCTGCTCGAAACCGGCCCCGCCTCCTGGGCCGCGTTGGACGCCAAGGTCGGTTGGCTGCGCGAGGGCGCGGGCGCGCGCTTCCCCGAGGTCGAACTGAACCTTATGACCGGCAGCCCGCTGCCCATCGGCCTGGAGCGCAGCGTGGCTATTCGCCACATCCTGGACAACCATGCTGGCCGCGGCCCGCTTGGCCCCTTGCCCTACGCCAGCGAAGTGGAGCTCGATGCGCCAACTATCTGGCTGGGCACGCCCCAGCAGGTAGCCGACATGCTGCTGGGCATTCGTGAGCGCTACGGCATCTCGTACTTTGCCTACTGGCCGCCAATCGACGGCTACCGCGAATACGTTGCCGGGCTCGGCGAAGTCGTCAAGCTGCTGAAGGGCAAGTAGGCGCCGTGCTCCGGACCCAGCATGAACAGCCTATGTTTGTCTGAGGACACCAGCGGCTGCTGTAGAGCAACGTCGGGGCTCGAGGGCAGCAGTCTGTCTAACTGACCTGGTAGTCGCGGATTGACTGTTGGTCGAAGGAGAGGCCCAGGCCGGGCCTGCTGGGCACCACCAGCATGCCGTCTTCCAGGTGGGGCAGCTCCTCCCACAGACGATGCGTCCAGGGCATGTACTCAATGGTCAGGCCGTTGGGGATGGCGGAGACGAGATGCACGTGAATTTCCGGGATGAGATGGCTCACCACCGGCAGATTGAAGGCCTCGGCCATGCCGGCCACCTTCATCCACTGCGTAATGCCACCCACGCGCAGCAGGTCAATCATCACGATGTCGACCGACCGTTGCTCGAGGAGGTGGTGGAAGGGAACGATGCCGTAGTGGTACTCGCCCGCGGCAACAGGCGTGACCAGCGCTCCGGCGATGCGGGCGAGGCCAGCGAAGTCGTCATGCGCGGTGGGGTCTTCCAGCCAGTAGAGATGGTACTGCTCAATGCGCTGTCCAAGATCGATGGCGTGATGGACGCTCCAGAGCTGATTGATGTCGCACATCAGGTCGACATCCGGGCCGATGGCCTCGCGCATGACCTTCACGCGCTCAACCGACGCGGCAGCGGTAGGCTCGCTGCCGCACTGCATCTCCATCTGACGAAAGCCCATACCTACCAGCCGCGGGCCGGCCTCAGCCAGGTAGGGAATGGGATGCTGGCGGAGCAACGCGCCACTGGCATAGGTGGGCGCTCGGTCGCGCAGCCCGCCGAGGAGCGCACAGACCGACTTGCCTTCGGCTTTGCCGCGCAGGTCCCAGCAGGCGATGTCCACCGCTGCCAGTGCCAGGCTGAAGATGCCGCCAGGGCCGGCGCTGCCGGCCGCCGCGCGCACCTTGGCGGCGATTGCCTCTGTCCGCGTTGGGTCCATGCCCATGACAAGCTCGGCCAAAGCGTGCACCGCCTCGCGCAGCGCCTTGGAGAGTGCGCCGCCGAAGAAGGTGAGGCCGACACCGGTCAGGCCCTGGTCGGTGCCCAGCTCGAGCGTCACGAACTCTCGCCGGCCGATCGGCTCGGGCAAGCCAACAACCAACGGATTGTCCGCCGGAGTGGCGAGGATACGCGTGGTGGCGTGGGTGATTTTCACGGTGCCGCGAGCAATACTACCGCCGCTGGCAAGCACCTGCGCCTGGCCGAGGTGGACTTCGCCGCGGCGGGCGTACTCGCGCTCATGGGTTCGGACTGCCGCGCCTCATGCTCCAACCGCCGCCAACATCGCGTGAGCCAGCATGTCATCCAGCGGGCCCAGCTTGAACAAGCCGCTCAGCTCCGGCTTGCTGTCGCCCAGGAACCCCAGCGTGAAGGCCCTATCGGCCTGTGTCAGCACCGTCTTCGGCAGCGGGCCATGCGTCACGTCCTGCTGTTCCCACGCACGATCCAATATCGACCAAGTCGATTCACTAAGTCAACAGTAGGGATAACATGAGAACAGCTATCAAAATGCTTATGGAGAGATGAACCTCAACCAGCTGGGGGCGGCGTTCGTAGCGGTTGTCAGCTCAAAATCTAGTAGCGCATACCGGATTCGAACCGGTGATCTCAGCCTTGAGAGGGCTGCGTCCTGGGCCGCTAGACGAATGCGCCCTACTGGGAGACTATACGGGGCGCTGGGCGGTTGGTCAAACCGCTGGCTTGGGCTTGGGCCGCGGCGGCTGGCTTGGGCCGCGGCCGGCGTCAGCCCTTGATCGCGCCGCTCAGCACGCCCTGCGTGAAGTATTTCTGAAGGAAGGGATACACCACCAGGATGGGCAGGATGGCGACCACCACCACCGCCATCTGGATGGCTTGCGTTGGGGGTGGGGGTGGACCGCCGCCCACGGAATAGGCGACGGACCCCAAAATGGGCGAGCCCTGCAGCACGTAGGCACGCGCCACCAGTTGCACGGGCCACTTGGCGTTGTCGTTGATGTACAGCAGCGCCTGGAAGAAGGAGTTCCAATACGTGGTCACGGCGTAGAAGAGCGCGATCACGGCCAGCACGGCCTTGGAAAGCGGCAGCACAATGCGCAGCAGAATGGTCACATCACCAGCGCCATCGATGCGAGCGCTGTCCGTGAGCTCCTGGGGGATGTTCATGAAGAACTGGCGCAGCACCACCAGGTTGAACGCGTTCAGCACTACCGGCACGATCAGCGCGGCGTAGCTGTTCAACAGCCCGAGTTGCTTCACCATCAAGTAGCTGGGGATGATGCCCGGTGGAAACAGCAGCGTGAGCAGGGCCATCACCAGGATGATCCTCCCGCCCACGATAGGCCGGCTGATGGAGTAGGCCAGCATGGCGGTCACTGCCACACTGGCCAGTGTGCCCACCAGGGTGATGCCGACGCTCACCCAGAGCGAGTTGGCCACGGCGCCGCCACTGAAGATGGTCTTGTACGCGGCCAGCGAGGGATGTTGGGGCCACAGCACCATGCCGCCGCCGTTGGTCACGTCCTCCTGGTTCGCCAGGCTGGTGGCGATGACGCTCAAGAAGGGGTAGATGACGATGATGCAGACGATGGCCAGCAGCACCGCTTTGCCCGCATTGCCCAGCCGCGTGGGCCGCTCCATCCAGGGCGGGCGCACGGCCTGCATCACGACAGCACCCCTTCACTGCCAAACACGTGGGCGACCCGGTTGGCGCCCAGCACGATAACCAGCCCCACAATGCCCTTGATCAGCCCGGCCGTGGCCGCCAGCGACCACTGCCCGCCAGCCACCCCGTAGTAGTAGACAAAAGTGTCCAGCACTTCGCCCGCCTGCTCGCCCACACCGTCCCGCTGGAGCAGAATCTGCTCGAAGCCCACGCTCAGGATGGTCCCCAGCCGCAGGATCAGCAGCAGGATGGTGATGCCCACGATCCCGGGCAGGGTGACGTGCAGGAAACGCTGCCACCGGCCCGCGCCATCCACCGCGGAAGCTTCATAGAGGCTGGCATCAATGCTGAGCAGCGCGGCGAGGTAGATGATTGTCCCCCAGCCCGTATCCTTCCAGATCACCTGCACAGTCATCATCCACTTGAACAGCTGGGGCACGCCCAGGAAATTCGTGGCCGGCAGTCCAACAGCGCGCATCAGATGTGCTATCAGACCTGTGCCACCGAGCATCTGCTGGAACAGCGCCACGATGATGACCCACGAGATGAAGTGCGGGAGGTACACCACACTTTGCACGAAGCGGCGCAGGCTGGTGCTGATGAGCCCGTTCAGCACCAGCGCCAGCCCAATGGGCGCTGGAAAGTAGAGAATGAGCTGCAGCAGCGAAATCTGGATGGTGTTGTTGACCGCGTTCCAGAACTGCGGCGTGGCGAAGAGCTGCCGAAAGTTGTCCAGTCCCACGAAGGGGCTGTTGAAGCCCTGGAAGGCGATGTAGTTTTGGAACGCGATGACGTTCCCCAACTGCGGGATGTACACGAAGAGGAGCAGGTAGAGCACCCCGGGCAAGGCCAGCAGCAGCATCGTCTTGTCCCGCTTCACGCGGCTGAGGAATGACTGCTGCTGCCGGCGCTCTGGCGTGGTGGCGGCGGCCGGCGCCAGGAGCCACTCGTCCGATTCCGCGGCGATCGCGCTGTTCAGCACGCCCGTGCTTGTCTCTCGCGCCATCGTCTTGTCTGTATCGATCGGTTGTTTCGCCGCTACGAGGCGGAGATGCCGGCTTCGTATTCCGCGCGGATCTGGTTGCCGCCGTTGGTTTGCCAGGTCTTGAGTGCGCCATCAAAGGCGGAGATTGGCGACCGGCTGGCCACGATGTCTATCATGATGGAGCGGAACGCTGAGTTCAACGAAATGCCCTTGGTGCCATCCGTGTTCGAGTAGGCGCCCAACGAAGCATCATTGATGCCAAAGGGCACCATGTTCTGCTCGTCCTTCAGCATGGCGGGGCCGTAATCGGGGGTGCCCGGGTTGTACAGCTGGTCGTAGCTGTGCGGGCCGAAACGAATGGGCACGTCCGTACTGTCCTGCGGGCCGCGCCGTGTGATAGCCAGGTCGCCACTCGGCGTGAGGGTGTAGTCGGGACCCTTCACACCGTACTCCCACAACAGGCGCTCCTGGCTGCCGAAGGGTGAGGCAATCCAGTTGAAGATGCGCAGCATCTCCTTCACGCGATCCGGGCTGGCCTGCTTGAAAGCGAAGATGCCAGGGCCGAAGTAGTTGCGCGGCCAGATCCAGTCGCTCAGCCAGAAGTTCGGCTTGGCGCCGGCCTTCGCGGGCACCAGGGGCAGGAGATCGAACTTCACCTGCGGCTTGAGGGCCGCGCCCCGGTTCCACATATCCACGTGGTTGCCGTAGAAGGCGTTGCTGGTGATGCCCACAAACTGGCCGGCTGCATTGTCTGCCTTGGCGGCAATGGAGTCGTACGTGGCGGATTTGGGATGGTACACCCCGGCTGCTACCAGGTCACGCGTGTAGTTGATGGCCTCCTTGTACTCCGGCGTCTCGCGGTAGTTAGTGAGCTTGCCATTCACCATGCCCCAGATGTTCACGGAGCCGAACATCATGGCGAAATACCCGGTATCGATGCCGTAGGGGTCGGTGATGCTGGAGGCCATGGCCCACTTGTTCTCGTTGGGTTTGGTCAGCTCCTGGAAGATCTTCTTCAGGTCCGCCGGGTCCTTGGGGGCGACGTTGGGGCCAATCTCCGCATCCCAGCGGCTCTTGTTGATGCCCATGATGGTGCCCATGGCACCGAGCGGGCTGGGCAGGCCCATGATCGCGCCGTTGAAGATGGCGCCTTTCCAGGTGTTGTTATTGAGCGCGGCCAGGTTAGGGTAGTTCTTGGCGGCGTCGCCGGCCAGATATTGTGTGAGGTCGGCGCACTTCGTCTTGAGGAAATCCGGCAGGTTGAGTGTGGGGCCTACCCAGAACACGTCCGGCAGGTCGTTGCCGGTGATCATGGTGTTGTACTTCACGGCGTAGTCGGCGCCGTTGGAGATGGCCAGATTGAGCTTGATGTTCAGCTGTTTTTGCAGCTCAATCAGCATGGGGTTTTGCGCCGCGGGCGTGTAGGGCGGCCAAAAGG
>JBOGTU010000048.1:0-2662 GCA_050695655.1 Chloroflexota bacterium
GAGGGAGTTAGAGGCGAGCGGCAGCCGTGGCGGGGGCCGGCCGGGCGGGTGGCGCCATCTCCTCGGGTGGGCGCATGCCCCGAAAGAGCCAGCCATAGGTCGCGGTGCCCAAACCGAAACCAGCCACAGCCATCCACAGCGGTGCCTGCGCCGAAAGTCCCAACAGTGCGCCCGCGATGGTGGGCCCTGCCATGCCGGTGGCCTGCGACGGAACGCCGCCCAGCGCCGCTACGCGCGAGCGGTGCATCGGTTCCGAAATGCCCATCACGTAGGACGAGCCGATGGGCACGCTCACGGCGGAGCAGATGAGCCGCAGCAGGTACACGGCGCTGGCGATCACGAACGTGGGTGCCAGAGTGAGCGCTACCAGCAGCGCGACGCTGATGGTTCGCGCCACCACGATGCCCCGCAGCGAGCCGAGCTTGCGCGCGACTCGGGGCGAAAACACGTAGGCGCCGATCATGCAGATGTTCACCACCGTGGCCAGCACGCCGATGGCGCCGGAGCCCACACCGTAGCGCACGTGGAACCAGTAGATGAGAAAGGGCCCCATCACCGCGTAGGCGAAACCGCTGAAAGCGTTGCTCACCCACATCCGCCAGATGATGCCCATACTGGCGTGCGACAGTCGCTGCTGCGCGGCGTGGCGCGCGACGGCAGGCTCCCGAATGGGCAGCAGCGTCACGGTGAGCAGCACCGCGGTCGCCGCGATCACCCAGAACATCACGCGGTAAGCGCTGAGTTCGGGCATCTTGAGTTGCGCCTGCAGCAGGGCTGGCACACCTGCCACCAAGGCTCCCGCGGCGCCACCGATCACGCCCACGGTCGAGATGGCCGCGAAGGCCTCGCCGCGGCGCGCATCCGGCACGCTGCCCGCGATCAGCGGCTGTTCGGCCGGAAAGAAGGGCCCCCAGTTGCCGCCGCTGGTGGCGCCGCCGCCGCCACCCACGGTGCACAGTGCGCCACCCAGCGCCAGCAGAGCGAACGCTCCGTTGAGGCCCAGCACCGCCGCGCCCAGGCCCGACAACACTGCGATGAGGACCAGTAAGGGCCTGCGGCCCACACGGTCCGCGGCAAAGCCGGTGGTCAGCGTGAGCACGGTGGACCCTACGGCGCCGACCGAGAGCAGCAGCCCTACCTGGGTGCTGGAGTTGCCCAGGGCCGCGAAATACAGCGGCGCCGTGATCACCAGCAGTGCCTGGGAAAAGCTCCGAACGCCCCGCGAGATGAGCAGCCAGCGCATGTTCCCGGGCGTGAGGAACATCGCGATCATTGCTGTGATGATACGCGGGCTCCGCTTTGAGAAGCAGCGTCAGACGGGGTAGGCCTGCTCGCTTCGCGGCACTCTGATGGTCGCGCCACCAGCGAGCAGCTAGGGTTGGGCGCCCAAACCCATGAGGACTGTGCCCACAACGGCTGGAAGGTCCAGGAGCGGCTCCTCGGCGGCAATGCAGGCGCCGTAGACCGCGCCCGCCAGCAAGTGCACCGCCGGGGCGACCGGGAGGTCCGTTCGGAAACGGCCTTGGGCGCGCCCCTGTTCGAGGATGGCGCGCAAGATCTCCCTCGAGGGCCGCACCACCACGTCGCGATAGGTGCCGATGAGCGCCGGGTTCTCGTGCTCCTCGGACCACAGGGCGCCACTCAGCCCCAGGCCCATGGCCACGAAGTAGCCACGCAGCGCCGTCATGTAGTGCAGCAGGTCCCCCTGCGCGTCGCCACTCAGCCAATCGGGTGTGGCAACTGGCTGCCGCAGCGTGGCCACCGCCGCGGCAGCCAGGGTCGCCTTGGAGGGCCAGCGCAAATAAATGGAAGGCTTGCTCACGTTCACCTCCGCCGCGATGGCGCTGACGGACATGCGCAGGTAGCCGTCGCGCGCCAGGCGGCGCAGCACGGCACCGAGCACCCGGCCGGCGATGTCTGAGCGAGGCCGCCCGGTAGCCGGCTGCGCCCTGCTGCCCGGCCCGGCCAGCGCGACCATGGCCACGGGAGCACCTCGCCCCGGCGATTCCAAGTTTCGGCTGGCTTCTCGGGCCGTGAGGCCAGCCGCCTCAGCGCCCGTTTCCGCGGCTGGGGGCATTGGAGTGCTCGCCGCCGGCGGCGTGCTGCTGCCTCTGGCAGACAGGCCGCCGAGCACAATGCCCACGATGGCCGGTACATCCAAGTCGCCCTGCTGGTCGGCGATGTGGGCGGCGTACAGCGCGCCCACGAGCATGTGCACGCCCGCGTCCAGGCTGGCCGTGACAGGGAGCTCACCAGCCGCAACCGCCGCTTCCAGAATCGCCCGCAGCGACTGGCGCGTGGGAAACACGAAGTGCCGGCGATAGCTGCGCGTGAGCTCGGGGTTCTGCGCCTCGGCCGCCCACAGCCCACCGGTGAGCCCTACGCCCGTGGCGGCGAAGGTGCGGTGAAGCTGAGTGAGGTAGGCGATCAGATCCGCGGCGGTGTCGCCGGAGGGGCCCGCCACAATGGGATGGTACTTGCCTGGAACAGCCAGCGCCGCCTGCGCCAGGGCGGCCTTGGATGGCCAGCGTAGATAGATCGTTGGCTTGCTGATGCCCAGCTCACCAGCGATGGCGCTCACGGAGAGACGGGCGTAGCCATCGCGGCAGAGCTGTTTGAGGACGCGCTCCAACACCAGATGCTCGATGTCCGGTGAGCGCGG
>JBOGTU010000049.1:0-18848 GCA_050695655.1 Chloroflexota bacterium
GCCACGGCATCGTCCGGCGGAGGCAGTGCGCCGGCAGCGGTGCTGAGCTTACCGAGCGTGCCTGGGTCCGTGGCGGCGGCCTTGAGCGCGGCAGGCATCAGCTTCACGGTGCCGCCGGTGCCGTCACCTGGGGAAGTGGTGTCGCCGGGGAGCGTGCCGGTGCCGCTGGCGCCGCTGGCAGCGGGGGCGCTGGTGCTGCCGAATACGCCGGCACTCACGCAGGCGATTCTGAACGCGGTGCTCACAGCGCCGGGGCCGGTCGCGGTGCAGGCCGCGCTGAACGCGAGCCAGGGGGGCGTGATCGTGGCCGGCAACGTGGCGCTGTCGTTCACGCCGGCATCGCTGGCGGCACTGCTGGCGCCTACAAACGGGCAGCCGGGGACGAGCACGCCGCCGGTGGTGAACATCACCGTGCAGCCGCACCCGGCGAAGCTGCCGGTGCCGGGCGGGCCATCGCAGTACAGCCCCAACGGAACAGTGCTGGACATCGTGATCACCAACGCGGCGACAGGGCAGCCGATCACCACCTTTCCGGCGCCGGTGCCGGTGACCTTCAAGTACAACGCGGCGGACTTAGGGCAGGCGCGCGGGAACCCGAACAACCTGACGGCAGCGTATGTGATCGACGCGAACTCGCCGGCGATCGAGAATCCGATGCACTTTCCGGTGGGGACGTTCGTGCTGTTTCCGCCATCGAGCACGAAAGTGGACCCGGCGAACGGGACGATCGTGGTGGAGACGCAGGCGATAGGGTCGGTGCTGAGCGTGGTGACGAACCCGGTGGGCTACGTGCAGACGGTGAAGGCGAACGCGCCGGAACTGTCGAGCTTCGATACGGGCTCGGCACAGACGTTTGGGACGAAGGCGCAGTTCAGCTACCTGCAGGTGGTGGAGCCGCAGGTGGGGAGCCGGCTGCTGGTGCTGGACCCGAGCACCGGCAACTACAGCTACGTGAACGCCACGGACGTTGGGCCATCGGGCCCGCCGCCGAACAACTCGGCCACCGCCGTGGTGCGCGGGCTGCTCGCAGACTTCTGAGGCATCTCAGCGCTCACCAACGGTGGGTGCGCCTTGGCTGGTGTGTGCTCGCCTCAGGTTGCCTGTCAGCAGCGGTGCTCCTCTCCCGGCAGAGTGAGGGCGTTTCTACGGCCAAGGGTGACGTGGCGGATGCGGGCGGTTTGCTGATTCGATAGCTGGTCAGGCCCTCACCTGAGCCTCTCCGAGCCGGGAGAGGAACTGGATTGGGCCTCCAACGGCGCCTTGGCATGCAACGCGGTTGCCTCTTCGCTATCCCGCCTGCTGCTGGATGAACGTGGTGATCAAGTCCATCACGCGCATGGTCTCCGGCACGTCCTCGCTGGGCGCAAAGCGTTCCGCGACGCCGCTGAACATCTCCATGCGGATGTCCCCACCGCGCTGCCGGTACGCGGCCACGAAGTGCTCCTGCATTGGCAGGGGATGGACCGGGTCGCCCTCACGCTGCAGCAGCAGAACGGGCGGCATGTCCACCGCGGCATCGTGCTCCAGCGCTCGGATAGGCGTGCCTTCCTGCATGGCCTCGTCGCTGCCCCAGTAGCGCTGATGGGCCGAGATCATCTCGTCGCGGTGCAGCTTTTGCGCCACTTCCTGGTAGCGGTAGAAGGGGTCAATCACCGGCCAGCAGGCGACCACATAGCTCAGGCGCGCATCGATTTGAGAATGGCCAGGCAAGGGCAGCGCGGCGTAGCGGGGATCGCGCGGGCGGAGGGCGCTGAGCACAACCTGGTGCCCGCCGCTGGAAATGCCAATGCCGCCCACGCTGCTCGCGCCGCCGAATTGCCCGGCGTTGGCCTTGAGCCAGCGAATGCCCAGGTTGATGTCACTCAGCGAGGCGGGGTAGCCGGCCTCCGGCGGCTGGCGGAAGTCCAGCGCCGCCACCAGCACGCCGCTGGCGGCCAGCAGGCGGTTCATGGCGCCGTCGTTGGTGCGGTCACCATTCACCCACGCCCCGCCGTGCACGTGCACCAGGGCGGGAAACGGGCCTGGCCCGCTCGGCTGGTAGATGCGCGCCAGCCGTGGCTGGGCGCCCAGCCGCTGGTACTCGACATCCTGAACGGTCACGCTGTCACTGATGCTTGCAGCCATGGCGGCAGTGTAGCTCAGCGGGCGCAGCCCCGTTGGTAACGGCCGCCGGCTCCTCAGCGCTCGCCGGTCAAGCGTTCTCTGGCTTGCGCGCGCGGACGCAGGCCACGGGCCACTCCCAGGCGAAGTCGTCGCCATCCTGAGGCTGGATGTGGAAGGCCTCCACCGTGGCCGGGCTGGCGTTGGCAAACAGGTCATAGAGCGTGGCGATCACCCCTGGCGTGCTGCCGGAGCGCTTCACCCAGTCGCGAAAGGTCAGCTGCGTCCAGCAGCTCATCACCACCTCTACGTCGGCGAAGCGCGCCTCCTCGGCGAAGGCGCGCCATTCGGCCTGGCCGCGATCGCGCACGTGCGATGGGTCGCGCAGCAGCTCGATACGGTGCTGCCAGGCATCCGGCTCCGCCTGGCCGCTGGCGGCCGTATCGGCGATGAGCAGCAGGCCGTTGGGGCGCAGCACGCGCGCGCTCTCTTCCATGAATCGCGCGATAGAGGCGAAGTGGTGCGGCGCCACGCGGCAGGTCACCACGTCGAAGCTGGCATCGGCGAAGGGCATCGCTTCAGCCGGTCCCTGCTCGAAGCGCATGTTGGTGAGCCCGCGCCCCGCGGCCAGCCTGGCGGCCTCGGCCAGCATTTCGGCCGTGAGGTCGTAGGCCACCACCTCCCGTACGTTGGGGGCAAAGGCCATGCCGCAGAAGCCGGTGCCGGCAGCTACGTCCAGCACGCGCTCGGTGCCGTGCAGCGTGGCCCAGGCGAGCAACGCATCCAGGCTGTTGCCGCTGGCATGCGAGCGGCTGACGCTGTACAGCGCTGCCTGCCGGCCATACTGCGCGCGCACTTTATCCTGGATCGATTGCTCCACTCGTTTGCCCCTTTCGACTGCGCCGTCTCGTTCTACGACTGGTCTTTCGGTTGAAAATCAGATGATATCAGAGCTCGCCCGCCGTCAATGGCCAATGCCGTAGTAGAGCACGGAAAAGGCGATGGCATTGTTGATGCCGTGCGCGATCATGCCGGGCAGCAGGCTGCCCGTGCGCTGGAATATCCAGGCCAGCAGCAAGCCGATGATGAAGATGGGCAGCAGCGCGGCGAGGTTGGTGTGCGCCAGCGCGAACAGCCCGGCTGAGAACAGGTAGCCCCACACCGGACCGCGCCGCTCAAGGAAGGTGCGAAAGATGTAACCGCGAAAGAACAGCTCTTCGGCAAAGGGCACGAGCACGCAGCCGGCCAGCAGAGTGATGACAAACCAGCCGCCCGGTGCACCGACCACGCCGGTGAAGCGCTGGTACTGGTTCTGCTGAACGCCAAAACGGCTGACCGCCGCGCTCACGACGGCTGAGGCAAGGAACACGGCCGCACCGCCAGCAAGCCCCTGGCCGCAGCGCAGCGCCAGCTGCTCCCGGCTGATGCCCAGCGTTTCCCAGCGCACCACGCGCGGCCGCAGGATGCGGACCCACACCAGGAAGAGGATGGGGATGTCGCTGGCCGCGACCAGGAGCACCAACCCCGCCGGGCCCGGCTGCGCGGCCCGCGGCCCCTGCACCAGCGCGTAAGGCAGGCTCAGCACGCTGGCCAGCGTGACGATCACCACCAGCATGGCGATCACCGCCCGCACGGTCGCCGAGCTTCGCTGCGCCAGGGCGAAGTCGAAGGCCGGCTGAAAGACGTATACAAATATGCCGATGAGGAGAATGCCCAGCCCTACCGCCAGCAGCGGATTGTGGCCCAGGCTCACCGCTGGCAATTGGTGCAGGCCGCCGCCGCGCAACGCCCGGGCAGCACCTACGATTGCGCCGGCCAGTGCGAGCACCGCGCCGACCAGCCCGATCTTGCCGCCGATGGTCATGCAGGAGCGGCCATGTGAGAATTGTACGTGCGTACCTCCTTGCTGCTTGCCTGCCTGGTCGCTGGCGCCAGCTTTTCGGCTTGCAGCCGCGCGGGCAGTGCGCCGGAACGCGCGGTGCCACCCGGCAGCAGTCAGCCGAGCGCGGCGCCTCCGAGCCCCACCACAGCCTCACCCAGCTCCACGGCAAACCCGCCGGCCTTCCATCACGGCCAGGTGATGTTCGGCACGGCCGGAGGCGCGGTGCAGATGCAGGTTGAGGTCGCGGACACCGAGGCCCAGCGGGAGTACGGCCTCATGAACCGGCACGCGCTCGCGGCGGGCGCGGGTATGATCTTCGTATTCCGGCCGCCGGCTTCCGCCAGCGCGGTGGGGTTCTGGATGAAGGACACGCTCATTCCGCTTTCGGTGGCGTTTGTTACGCCCGACATGCTTGTGGAAAGCATCCAGGACATGGCGCCACTGTCCCTGGCCGTGCACTACGCGCCGCGCAGCTACAGCGACGCGGTAGAGGCGAACCAAGGCTGGTATGACCGCGCTGGGGTGGCTGTGGGGGATCGGATGACCTTCAGGCCCCAGGCGGCCTGATGTGACCCAGCGGTCGGACAGGAAGGTGCTGGCATGAAGGTAGCGACGTCCGCGGCAGCCAGAGTCGTGTTCCTGGTGGTCGAGCGCACCTTTCTGCGATCGCTGCGGGAGGCAGCGGAGGCGGTTCGAAACGAGGTTGGCCCGCTGGAGGTGCCGGTGCACGTGCTGTCGGACGTGCAGGGAGAGGCTGGCTGGGCTGCCGTCGAGCGCGACGTGTGCGGCGCCACAGCGATCTTCGCCGTTCACGTTACCGAGCAGGGGCTGGCTGATCGGCTCACCGAGATGCTGCGCCGAGCGAGCCCGGCGCCGGGAGCGTTCGTACCCATCAATTCGGTGGCGAGCCTGATGCGCCTTACACGCATCGGCCGGCTGAACTTTGGCGCCGAACGCGGCTTCATGGCGCGCTTTGGGAGCGTGATCCGCCGCCCTAACGGGCGAAGATCGGCTGAGTCATTCACGGGATTTGTCGGCAAGGTGTCCCGCTGGCTGCGCTTTGCACCAGGCTGGGGACATGATTTGCGTACGTATCTCCTGCTCTACAGCTTTTATCTCCACAGCTCGCCCGAGAACCTGCGGGGCCTGCTGCTGCTGGTGCTCAAAGAGTGTGGCGGCCTGAGCGTTTCGGTGCCGGCGCCGGTGGAATATCCACCCACGGCGCTGTACCATCCCGATGCGCCACGACAGTTCGAGGAACTGGCCGACTACCTGGCCTGGTACCACGGCCGGCCGGGAGCGCCGCCGCCGGACGCGCCACGAGTGGGCGTCATCCTCTTCCGCAGCTTTGTCCTGAATCGCAACACCGCCCACTACGACGCGGTGATTCGGGCCATTGAGGCGCGCGGGCTGGTGCCGCTGCCGGCGCTCGCGTTCGCGCTGGATAACCGGGTGGTGCAGCGGCGCTATTTCGGCGATGTCCGAGCCATTCTCTCGCTCACCGGCTTTGGCTACGTGGGCGGCATGGGCGCCAACGATGCCGCGGGCGCTGTGGACGCACTCAGCGTACAGGGAGTGCCGTATCTCGATGCGCTGGCACTCACCTTCCAGCGGATCGAGCAGTGGCGCGACAGCGGGACCGGCCTCAATCCTCTGCAGTCGATGATGCAGGTGGCGATTCCGGAACTGGATGGCGCTATCGAGCCGTTCATCTTCGGCGGCATTACCGAAGGCCAGCTGGATTTCCAGCCGTTGGACGAGCGCATCGAGCGCCTCGCCGAGCGGCTGGCGCGCCTGGTGGCGCTGGCCGGACTGCCCAACGCCAGCAAGCGCATCGCCGTCACGCTGTTCAATTTCCCTCCCAACAAAGGCAACCTGGGCACAGCCGCCTACCTGGACGTGTTCGCCAGCCTCCAGCGGCTGCTGCTGCGCCTGCGCGACGCGGGCTACGACGTCGAGGTTCCAGCCAGCGCCGATGCGTTACGGCAGGCGCTTATCGGTGGAAATTCAGACGCTATGGGCACGGTGGCCAACGTCGCCGCGCACATCGCCACGGCCGATTATCTGCGCCAGTGGCCCTACGCCCGCGAGGTGGAACAGGCCTGGGGCCGCGCGCCTGGCCTGCTCAATGCCAACGGCGCGGAGCTGTTTGTGCTGGGGCGGCATTTCGGCAACGTGTTCGTGGGCCTGCAGCCAACGTTCGGCTATGAGGGTGACCCGCTGCGGCTTATGGCTTCGCACGGGCTGGCACCGCACCACGGCTTCTGCGCCTACTACCTGTATCTGCAGAGCATCTGGCGCGCGGACGCAGTGCTGCACTTCGGAACACACGGCGCGCTGGAATTTATGCCCGGCAAGCAGGTCGGCCTCTCGGGCGAGTGCTGGCCGGACCGGCTCATCGGCGCGCTGCCGCACGTGTACCTGTACAGTTCGGGCAACCCCTCCGAGGGCACCATCGCCAAACGCCGCTCCTATGCCACGCTGGTGTCGTACCTGTCGCCGCCTATGCGACAGGCTGGCCTGTACAAGGAATTGCTGGCCCTGAAAGACCTGGTCGACGTGTATCGCCGAACAGGCGAGGCGGAGCTGCTGCCCGAGATCCGCGAGCGCGCCGAAGCCCTGCACCTGGCCGAGGAGCGTGTGCGCCCTGCGCCCTCAAGCACGGCCGTTCCGGCGCCAGCCCTAGCAGCGTCGCGCGGGGCAGACCCTTGCCCGGGACAGGGCAGGGTGATGGCCTTGCCTACGGCGGGGTTGCCAGAGCCAGGTGGCGGACAGTGCACGAGATGAGCACTCAGGCTGACCAGGCCGCATCCGGCGGAGCGGCGTCGACCTCCCTGGCGGAGGCCTATGTCGAGCGCCTGCGTGATGAGCTGCTGGAAATCGAGGAGCGGCTCATTCCCACTGGCCTGCACGTGCTGGATCGCGGCTTTGCGCCCCAGGAGGTGGCCGACACTTTGCGAACAGCGTCCGAAATGCAACCGCCCGAAATGCTGGAGCGAATCGCTCGCGAACTGCCGGTATGTAACGAAAGCTCACCCATCCTGGCGGCGCTGGAGGGCCGCTATGTTCGCCCGGCAGCGGGCGGCGATGTGCTGCGCAATCCGGATGTGCTGCCAACCGGTCGCAACCTGCACGGCCTCAATCCGGCGCTCATCCCGAATGCGCCGGCGCTCAGGCTGGCCCAGCGCACAGTAGATGCCCTGCTGGAGCGCGCCCGCGCGGAGACTGGCGGCTGGCCGGAGAGCGTGGGCCTGGTGCTGTGGGGCACGGATAACCTGAAAACCGATGGGGAAGCGATTGCCCAGGTGCTGCTGCTGCTCGGTGCGCGGCCGCTGGTGGACGACCTTGGCCGCGTGCACGATGTGGCGCTCACGCCGCTGGAGGAGCTCGGCCGGCCGCGGATCGACGTGGTGGTGAGCGCCTCCGGCATTTTTCGTGACCTCTTCGGCCATCACCTGTCCCTGCTGGACCGTGCGTTTCACCTGGCCGCGCTGGCCGACGAGCCAGAGGATCGCAACTTCGTGCGAGCGCACACCCGTGCCCTGGCGCGCGAACTGGGTGTGCCTGAGGAGCAGGCCGCCGTGCGCATCTTCAGCAACGCCACAGGCACCTACGGCACGAACGTGAATTTCGCCATCGAGAATCGCGCGTGGGAGCGCGAGGAAGACCTGGCAGACATGTTTGTCAGCCGCAAAGCGTTTGCCTATGGCTCACACCTGGAAGGCCAGCAGGCAACCGCGCTGTTCGAGCGGGCACTGGCGTCGGTTCAGGTGACGTTCCAGAACATCGACAGCCTGGAATTCGGCCTCACCGACATCGACCACTACAACGAGTATTTGGGTGGCATGAGCCGCGCCGTTCAGAAACAGCGCGGGCAAGCGCCGGCCGTGCTGGTGGCCGACTTCGTGACCCCAAACGGCAAGGTGCGGAGCGTGCAGGAGATGATTGCACTGGAAATACGTACGAAAGCGCTGAACCCGCGCTGGTACGAAGGCATGCTGGCCCACGGGTACGAGGGTGTCCGCGAAATCGAGGCGCATGTGAGCAACACCTTCGGCTGGAGTGTGACCTGCGGCGCCGTACCGAAGTGGGTGTACGACGGCCTGGCCGCATGCTACGTGCTCGATGAGTCCATGTCCCAACGGCTGGAGGCGCTGAACCCGCATGCCGCCGCCGCGCTGGCGAACCGACTGCTGGAAGCGTCCGCGCGAGGCTACTGGCAGCCGGACAACCCTACCCTGGCCGCGCTGAAGGCACGCGCCGGTGACCTGGAGGACGCGCTGGAGCGCCTGTAGCCGGCCGCCAGATCCGCTGGAAATCGACTCGCCGTGATGTCTCAGATCGTCGTTCGGGTGCACTTCCAGCCCCGCCGACCCAATCTCTGATACGCAATCGGCCGCGCAGCCGAGGAGTCTTCCCTCGAGGTGATCATAATCTCCGGTCACGAGGTGCCGTAATGGCCAAGGAAACATACAAGAACTACCAGCTACTCGACACGCAGCGTGAAACCGACCCGGCTACGCTGGCGCTGCTCGAAGCCGGCTGAGCCGCGGCCGGTTGCTGCGCAGCCACACTGAGTAAGTGAAACCCGCCGAGGCGCTGGAGCGTATAGCCTACCTGTTGGAGCGCGGCCGTGAGGCGCCCTACCGCGTGCGGGCCTATCGCAACGCCGCCGGCGTGGTCAAGGGTCTCAGCGAAGAAGAGCTGCGGGTACGGGCGGCAGCCGGGAGGCTGCGGGACCTGCCGGGCATCGGCGAGAAGACGGAGAGCATCATT
The DNA here is from genome assembly GCA_050695655.1 of Chloroflexota bacterium. Taxonomy (GTDB): domain Bacteria; phylum Chloroflexota; class JAJPGV01; order JAJPGV01; family JAJPGV01; genus DATKQD01. The sequence continues at coordinate 8,759 of JBOGTU010000049.1, forward strand.
CTCGAAGCGCTCGGGGGCAATGTCCCCGCCTATCTCCGCGAGCTCGAGGGCAGTCTAGACCAGGCGGCGGACGATCGGGCCCAGGCCATTAGGGCAGCGCTGACCGGCGACTGCCACATGCACTCGGATTGGTCGGACGGTGGATCGCCCATCCTGGAGATGGCCCGTGCCGCGCGCGAGGTAGGGCACTCCTGGGTGGCGCTCACAGACCATTCGCCCCGGCTGACGGTGGCGAAGGGCCTCTCGCCAGAGCGTCTGCGGCGTCAGTTAGAGGTGGTGAAGGAGCTCAACGTCGAGTTGGCGCCATTCCGCATCCTGACCGGAATCGAGGTGGACATCCTGGACGACGGCTCGCTCGACCAGGAGGACGGTCTCTTGCGCCAGCTGGACGTGGTGGTTGCCAGCGTCCACTCCAAGCTGCGCCAGGAGAACGAAGGCATGACGGCGCGGATGCTGGCGGCGATCGCCAGTCCGCACATCAACATCCTGGGTCACTGCACCGGCCGCCTGGTGGTTGGTCGCGGCCGGCCAGAGTCGACGTTCGATGCCGAACGCGTCTTTGCTGCCTGCGCCGAGCACAACGTGGCCGTGGAGATCAACAGCCGGCCCGAGCGCCTGGACCCGCCCAAGCGTCTGCTGGCACTGGCGCGTGACCTGGGCTGCACGTTCGCCATCGATACCGATGCTCACGCGCCAGGCCAGCTGGAGTGGCAAACGTACGGCTGCGACAGAGCCGCTCTGTGTGACGTGCCGCTGGAGCGCATCGTGAACGCCAGGCCGCCGGGTGAGTTTCTGGCGTGGGCGCACGCCAAATAGTGTCTTTGGGCTGGTAATCTAAGCCGGTGCGGATCGCCACGTGGAACGTTAACTCCATCAAGCAGCGGCTTCCACGCTTGCTGCCGTGGCTCGATGAGCGACAGCCGGATGTTGTGTGCCTGCAGGAAACGAAGCTTGGCGACCAGGCGATGGTGGCGCTGCTGAGCACGGAGCTTGCCGCTCGCGGCTACGAGATGGCGGTGCAGGGCGAAGTGCAGTGGAACGGAGTGGCGATTCTCTCGCGGGTCGGGCTGGTTGATGTCGAGCTGGGCATTCGTGGCGCGCCTGGATTTCCGCACGTGGAGGCGCGTGCCGTCGCGGCGACCTGCGCAGGCCTACGGACCTACTCGGTGTATGTGCCGAATGGCCGCGCGCCCGACTCCGATCACTACGCCTACAAGCTGAGGTGGCTTGATGCGCTGAAAGGCGCCGTCGGCAGCGTGTTGGGGCCGGTGATCGTCTGCGGCGACTTCAACATCGCCCCAACCGATGCGGACGTTTTTGATCCCGCTGCCTACGTCGGGCAAACGCACGTCACAGCGCCGGAGCGCGCGGCCCTGGCCCGCTTGCAGGACCTTGGCCTGCACGACCTGATTCGTGAGCACTGGCCGACCAATCGCGTGTTCAGCTACTGGGATTATCGAGCGGGCATGTTCCACAAAGACCTTGGCATGCGCATCGATCTCCTGCTGGCCAGCGACACCGTGGCGGCCCGGATGCAGGCGGCCTGGGTTGACCGTCAGGCTCGCAAAGGCACCCTGCCCAGCGACCATGCCCCGGTGATCGTGGACCTCGATGAGGCGCCCGACGGCGACATTGGCCCAGTCGTCCCGCCAGCCTCTGCCTCCGCACCCAAGCCGGGGAAGAGCACCCTACCGCAAGCGCGCAGCGCCGTCGCCTGAACACCTCCAGCCCTGTTTACCGCGCGGCTCTTGCTCCGGCTACGCCGGCAGGCACACGAATCCGGCTACTGTGAAATGGCGGTCGAAGGCAAACGCTTCGCTGATCCCGGTGTTTTGGCCGTGAGACAGCATGGTTCAGGTCAACTGGAACGGACCGCTTGCCGGCCGCGAGCCATCACTTCGGCTCAGCTGCACCCACAGCGCGAAGGTGATGACGGTCAACGTGAGTGCGAATGGCATAAGCGCCCACAACCCGACGCGTTGCGTGAGATCGCCCGCCAGCCAGGGCAACGTGGTAGCTCCAATGCTCCCCAGGCTGACGGCGAAGCCGATCGCGCTCGCTTGCAGGCGCGGCGCTATCCGGTTACTGAGCCCAGCGATGGTGGTGGGGAAGATCGGCCCAAGGCTGAATCCAGCCAGCAAGAGGCCGAGCGCCGCGGCTGGCGCGTTGGGCGCCGCCCACAGCAGACCGACTCCCGCCATCACACCCGGAAAGCATGCCAGAGCGAGGTTGTGACCGCTGTACCGGGCGGCCAGGCGGCCAAAGATCATGCGGCCGAGGGTGAGCCCAGCCCAATAGCCGCTCACCATCCAACCGGCCGCCACCACGCCGATGCCGTCGTTTTGGCGGAGCAAGCTGAAGCTCCACGTGCCAAGGCTGCCCTCAGTGCCAACGCACACCAGCAGCACCAATGCCGTCAGCCAGGCGATGCGAGAGCGCAAGGCCCCTAACCGGACAGCGCTTTGCCCGGCTGAGGGTATATCGTGCCGAGCACGTTCGGCACGGTCAAAGGAACCGGCGAAGCCCGCCAGAACCAGCGCGCCCGCGCCGGCCCAGCACACGTACGTCACATTCCAGCCCAGCCCGGAGGCGATAGTCGCGGATGCTACCGCGGGTCCGAACAGCGCTCCGGCTCCATAACAGGCGTGTAAATCATTCATCAACCCGGTGCTGCCGGCCAAGCCGGCGATGTAGGCATTCAACCCAGCGTCGAAGATCCCGATCCCAAACCCAAGGCCGGCATACGCCACCAGCAAGGGTGCGAACGGCGGCATGCTGGCGCACGAGGCTGCCGCGACGGTGAAAATAAGCGCGCCGAGGCCCTGAAGCGTGCGTCGGCCGAGCCGCTCATACATCACCCCGCTCAGAGCCACGCAGGGCAGATAGCCTGCATTGAGCGCCAGAAACAAGAGGCCCGCGGTCGAGCGCCCGATGCCGTAGTGCGCCATGAGGCTGGGCAGCAGCACTCCGAACGCGCCGTCGTTGAGGCCAAGTAACGCGAAAGCCGCGAATGCTACGGCGACCGATGCTCGGTGGCGGCCCAGCAGCGAAGAAGTATCCAACGGCTCAGGGATCAGTCGCCACGGCCGCGCCGCTGGTCACGCTTGGCAGGAGCTTACGTGCGTGGCGGCCGCGTCCAAGCCAGTCGCCATGGCTGGCAGCTTCCGGCCAGCAGGCTATTCGATGGCGTTGACGGTCAGCTGCATTGGGCCGACCGGTGTGGTGAACAGGCAGGTGTCGCCCACTCTGTGGCCCAGGAGTGCCTTGCCCAGAGGACTTTCGTTTGAGATGCGCGCGGCGCGTACATCGGCCTCCATGGAGCCAACGATGGTGTAGCGCTCGGGCGTGCCCGCATCGGTCTGCACGGTGACTGTGCGGCCCAGCTCAACACGGTCGCCGCTGGCCGCCTCATCGATGATCTGGGCGCGGTCCAGGCGCTGCGTCAACAGGCGAATGCGGGCCTCCAGATGGCCCTGGCGATCCTTCGCATCGTGGTAGGCGCCGTTCTCACGGAGGTCGCCATCCTGCCGCGCGGCAAGGATAGTCGCGGCGATCTCGGGGCGCCGCACTTCCAGCAGCTCGTGCAGCTCGGTCTCAAGGTCGGCCTTGCCCTGGGCGGTCAGGTACACCGGCTCGTTCGATGGTTGGTAGAACTTAGCTTTTCGAATCACTCTTACAAGTATGCACCCGACGCCGGGCCGGGCGTGGTCACGACCCACGGCAGCTCCACCACGATGCCGCCGTCCTCAATGGCGACGGGGAAGGTCTCCAAGCGCTCGTTCGGAACATGGGGGCAGACGCCCGTCTTCAGCTCGTACTGCCAGCCGTGCAAGCCGCACGTCACCACGGTGCCATCCAGCCAGCCGCTGGCCAGCGATCCACCACTGTGCGAGCACACGTTGTCCATGGCGTACACCGTGCCGGCGACGTTGGCGAGCAGCACCTCGCGGCGCGCCTCGCCTGCCCACACGGCCTGCATCTCGCCCGGCTGCAGGTCGCGCAGCCAGGCCACGCGCCCGCGCCAGCTCAATACGCGGCGGAGTGGCGTGGCGAGATGAGCTTGCCGATAAGCAGCACGATGATGGCGCCCACGATCGCTACGAGCGTGTCCTTGATGAAGCCGGTGCCGGTTTGGTGCAGCACCACGCGGAAGATGAAGCCACCCAGGATCGCACCCAACAACCCCAGCCCAATGTCGCCCAGCAGGCCATGCCGGCTGCCAACCACGGCGCTCGCCACCCAGCCGGCGATGAGTCCAATGATGATCCAGGGGATGAGGTGAATCACCAGCGCCGTCACGGCGATGCCGAACCACAGCAGGAGCAAAATGCAAACGACGACGAGTCCCAGGAACAGGCCCACAGCCACGCCTCCTCGCGAGTATTGCAGTTAGTTATATCACGCGGCGCGCTGGCCAGCGCGCCGCGCCTCAGCTACAGGGGTGAGTCGGTGGCGCCGCGGCCGAGGGCGGCCTGGCCCTCAAGGTAATCCACGAACTGGCGCGCGGTGCGCCCAGAGAAGCCGTTGTGGTACATCGCCCAGCGAATGGCGCGGGCACGCAGTTCGGCCGGGCCGACGGCCAGGCCGCGATCAGCAGCCAGGCGGCGTGCAATCTCCAGGTAGCGGGGCTGGTCCGGCGCGGGAAACGTGAGGGTGATGCCGAAGCGATCGCTCAGCGAGAGCTTCTCCTGCACGGAATCCTGCTGGTGTATTTCGTCGTTGATGATGGATTTGGTGAGGTCCGAGAAGTGTTCCTTCACCAGGTGCTTACGGTTGCTGGTGGCGTAGATGACCACGTTGGCGGGCCGTGCCTCCAGGCCGCCCTCCAGCACCGCCTTGAGGTGCTTGTACTGCACTTCGAACTCCTCAAACGAGAGGTCATCCACAAAGAGCACGCAGCGGTGCGGCGTTTCAGCCAGCCGGGCCAGCAGCAGCGGCAGCTGGAAAAGACTGTCCGGCGCCAGCTCCACCATTCGCAGGCGGGGGAAGCGCTGCAGCAGCGCCTTGATGGTTGAGGATTTGCCCGTGCCACGGTCCCCGTACAGCAGCACGTTGTTGGCCGCCTGCCCGGCGGCGAACTGCTCCGTATTGGCCAGCAGCAGCTCCCGCTCCAGGTCGTAGGCGTACAGGCCCTCCAGTCGAACGGGATCTGGGCGGGCCACGGCCTCCAGGCGGCCGCTCGCGCCCTCTTGCACCCAGCGCAGCGCGCGGTGGCGCGCCAGGAGGCCGCACCCGTTCTCCTGAAAGTGGGCCGCCAGGGCACCTACCAGGCTGGCCCAGTCGTCGGTGGCGGCCAATGTGCGCGCCATCGCGTCCGGTTCCTCGCTGCCCCGAGGCCGAAATGGCCCCGCGTCCACGGGCCGCTCGAACAGCCGCCTCAGCTCGGCCAGGTCGGCCATCACGGCAGCCACCAGGCCGGCGCCCATGCCCTCCAGGCCACCCACCTGCGCCTTGCGGCTGAACGCGTTCTCATCGCGCAGCAGGCACTCCAGCAGGTGGTTTTGCCAGGCGCTGCCCGCCAGGGCGCGGGTTGAGAGCTCCGCCTCCAGCGCCAGGCCATGGAACAGCAGGGCCTCAGCGCCGCCCTTGTGCGCGACGGCGGCATCCACCAGTTGCACCAGCGGATCGGCCATCACGCCGGAAAACACTCTCAGCATCGGCCCAATTATTGCCCGCGTGGCCCGCCAGGGGTTGGCGCTCAGCCCGGCGTGAGGCGGATGGCGGTGATAGAGGAGCGCGGGAACACGTAAGTGAAGTGGCTGCCCGCGGGAATCCAGCCCTCGCTGGGGGGTGTGTCCTTCACGGCCACGCCGCGGCTCGCATCCCACACATAGTTGGCCGCGCTCCAGGTGTGCACTTCGGCGGCCGCCGCCGCGCCGTAATTGTTGATGTTGATAGGCACGCCTATATCGCTGATGGGGTCCTTGTTCACGACCATCAAATAGAGGCTGCCATCTGCTGATCTACTGGCGTAAGCCACCAGGCGGTCGCGGCTCACCTGGCCCATGTCCGTCACGACCAGCGCGTTGGAGAAGTAGTGGTGGTACATGTACGCGGCCCAATAGCGGCCATTGGGCTGGTAGTCCGTGAGCTGCGTATCCAGGCTGGCGAAATAGAGCGGCGTGGCGATGGGCTTGGGCGAGTTCACCACCAGATCCACCTGGCTGGCAGTGGCCAGCTTCGCCGCGTCCACGGGAAAGACCAGACGGTTCCACTGGCCCCAAATGGGCTGCTGCACCTGCCCACGATAGCTGCTGTCGTCCACGCTGCCGTCGGCGTGCTCCAGCCGCAGCCAGAAGGTGATGGCGTCGTTGCCGGGCACGTTGGGGATGTACACATCAGCCTGGATGCCGTTCACCAGGCTCCAATTCACGCCGCTTATCTTGGCCGAGAGGCCCACGTTGGCACCGCTGGACCCGCGATAGTCCACTTGCAGCGAGTTCGTGCCGGGCCGTGTGTAGGCCGGGTTGGCGGTCCAGCTCAGGGCATCGGTCGCTCCATTCGCGGGCTGCCCTTGCCATCGGCCGGGGCTGTGCGCCCCAGGGTTGAAGCCCAGCAGCGATTTCAGCTGGCCATTGTTGGGGATCATCCCGGCCAGGTCCCAGGCATTGGCGAATGTCAGCTGGTCCACGGCCACGCGACCCATGAGGTCGGCCGAGAACAGCCCATCGCCTATGGGGTACTTGTTGCTGTAGTCGCCCCACTCTGAAACGCCCACGCCGATCTGCCCGGCGCGATTCGGCGCATACTGCTTGATCCAGTCGCGCACCCGCGTTTCCTGCGTCTCAACGTTGGACGGCGCGGCCAGGTACTCCGACTCACTATGGCCCCAGTCGTAGAAGTGGATGTCCACCACATCCACGATGTCGGCATCCCGCTGCAGGAACGTGGCGATCCAGCTGCCAGTGCCGCTGACGTCGGCACTGGCGCCCACGTAGCCTACCGGGCCCGCCAGCTCGATGGCTGGGTCCACGGCCTTCATGGCCTGGCCGTAGGCACGGAAGATCACAGCGTAGTCATTCGCGGTCATCCAATGCCAGCCCTGGGCGCTGCTGTCCTGCACGTGCGATCCGATCTCGGCCCCATACGGCTCCAGCTCGTTGCCGATCTCCCAGTACTTCACGTGCAAGCCCTGGACCTGATTGAAATAGCGCACCCACTGCGCCGCCTCCTGCGCCCCGGCCGTCACATCGGCTGCCTGCAGGGTGTTGTTCGGCCCAGTGGCCACCAGATGGCTTCCGGTGCCCACGTTCACATCCACCATGAGCTGGGCGCCGGCGCCCAGGCCCGTGACCCAGTGCACCATCTGTTGAATGTCCACCGCGGGGGTGTGGTCGTACCTGCCGGCGTTGGCGAAATTGGGCGTCAGCGTGTTCAACGGATCGCCGGTTGGCGTTTCACCCTGCACCTCAAAGCCCGGCGCCCAGCCGTTGTAGTCGATGGCCCAACTGCCGTCCGGGCGCCGGGCGGCAGGATTGATCGATCCATCGGGCAGGCGCACGCCGTTGCCGTTCCAGTGATACACGTCCGTGTTGAGGCCACCGGGAACGCGGAAGAAAGAAAAGCCCGCGTCCCGCGCCAGCTGGCGCGGTTGCGCATCCGTGTAGAAGTTGGGCGGATAGTAGTAGGCGATGTTGTTGCCCCACAGCGTGGCAGGGTCGAAGGTGGAGATGACATGCCCCGCGTCGACGTTGATCACCGGCGGAATGGCACGCACGTTCTGGATGATGAGCGGCCCTTGCATGGGCTGGTCGGTGTCCAAGGCGAAGCCGAAGCGGTGGCCAGTGGCGTTCAGCTGGCCGGGGTGCACCGGCCACGACATCTGGTTCCAGGTGCCGCGCCCGGCCTGGCCGATCAGGTGCACGGAGGCGTTGGCCTGGTTGGTCGGCTGGCCGTCGATGGTCACGCCCAGGCCCAGCCGTGAAATCTGCACCTGTTTGGGCACAAACACGTCCGCGCTGAGGGTGACCACGTCCCACGGCAGCGGCGGCAAAGCGTTCGTGACGGCGGTGTTGAAGCCTACGGAGCCGGTGTAATCGATGCGCAGCGCGCCACCGTTGTCGCCCACCCAGCTCAGGAGGTTGGTCGCGCCGTTGGACGGCTGGCTGGCGAAGCCGGCGGTGCTGTTCGGCACGTTGAATGGCCACAGCACAATGTCCTGCGCGCGGGCCGGTGGTGTGCCGGCGGATGCCAGCGCCAGCAGCAGAATGGCCCCAACCACACCGGGGACCAGCCGTTTCACCATAGCGTTGGATTCTCCAGGTCGTTTCCGGCCGTGTCAATCGGGACTGCGCCACCAAGGTGGGCAGCCGGGCTGTTGGGGTGGCGAGGTGTCCTCGGGCCGGCGTGGCGGCTCAGGCGGCGAGTCTCAGAGCCGGCTGAACGTCCAGGTCCAACTCGGCGAAGTCGCGCCGCAACCAGTGGAAGTAGGCGGCCGCGGCGGACATAGCGGCGTTGTCCGTGCACAGGCTCAGCCGCGGGCAGTAGAAGGGCACGTTCATGGCTTGGGCAAGCTGCTGGCGCAGGGGGCCATTGGCCGCCACGCCCCCCGCGAGGCACACCGCCGTAGCGCCCAGCGCATCGGCCGCGGCCACGGTTTTGGCCACCAGCACATCCACGACCGACTGCTGGAATTCCGCGGCAACGGCGGCCGTCCAGCCCGCGGTGGGCTCGGCAGTGGCATGCGCCAGCCGGGACACGGCCGTCTTCAACCCGCTGAAGCTGAAGTCGTAGCTGCCGGGCATCCAGGCGCGGGGCAGCCGCACCTGGCCTGCCGGGGTTGCTTCGGCCGCGCGCTGAATGGCCGGCCCGCCGGGATAGCCCAGGTTCAGCAGCCGTGCCGTTTTGTCGAACGCTTCGCCCGCGGCATCGTCTCGGGTTTGGCCAATCAACCTGTAACTGCCGTGGTCCAGCATGAGCACCAGCTCGGAGTGCCCGCCGGAAACGATCAGCGCCAGCAACGGGAAGGGCGGCGGCTCATCGGCCACGGGCGTACCCGAGCCGGTGACCACCTGGCTGCCGGCAATCCAGTTGGCGTAGATGTGCCCCTCCAGGTGGTTCACCGCGATGAGCGGCAGGCTTCGGCCGAAGGCCAGTGCTTTGCCCACGTTCACCCCTACCAGCAGCGATCCGGCCAGCCCGGGCCCGTGCACCACGGCCACGGCATCAATGATGGCCCAGCCGCCTGCCTGCTCTACTGCCTCCTCCACCACGGGCACAATAGTGGCCAGGTGCTCGCGCGAGGCGACCTCGGGCACAATGCCGCCGAAGCGGCGATGGATCGCCTCCTGGGTGGTGGTTACGTTGCTCAGAATCTCGCGGCCATCGCGCACCACCGCGCACGACGTTTCGTCGCACGAGGTTTCGATGGCCAGAATGTCAGCCAAGTTTGCGCTGAAGGCTGGTCTTCAGCAGCCTGTAGTTGTTGAGGAAGATGGGGGCGTTGATGGCTTCGGCCGTCATGATCAAGGCATCCTCGCTGTTGTCGCTGTAATAGCGCCGGCGCAGGCCGGATTGCTTGAAGCCGTACTTCAGGTACAGGTTCTGGGCGACGGTGTTGGAGATGCGCACCTCCAGAGTCATCAGCCGCGCGCCTACTTCGAGGCTGATGTCGATCAGCCCGGCCAGGGTGAGCTCGCCCAGGCCCCGGCCTCGGGAACTCGCGCGCACGGCGATGGTGGTGATGTGCGCCTCGTCCACCATGAGCCACAGGCCGGCATAGGCATAGATGCCGGGCGGCTCGCCAGCGCGCAGGGTAGACGCCGCTGGCTCGAACTGGCGTGAGAGGAATGAGAATAGACCGCGATGGTCGCGCGGTGGGGGGCTGGAGGAGGGCGGCGCCACCCCAGACTTGCGCACCACCACGTAGTGCGCGGTGCGGTTGTCCTGGAGCTCGCGCCGGTAGGCGTTGGCCGGCCACGGCAGGGTGAAGCTTTCGCGCTCGATTTGGATGACTTCGGGGATATCCGCCAGGGTCATGCGGTCCACGTAGTAGGAGGTGGACGTTGTCGCCATTACGAGCTCGCCAGCCCCCGCGCGCCGGAGGAGGCGGGCGTCTTGTGGTGAATGTTCGGTGGTTGCACGTAGAGGG
>JBOGTU010000050.1:0-7065 GCA_050695655.1 Chloroflexota bacterium
GTGCTGACGGAGCCGACAATGACCATCCCCGTTATGAGGGGACTGAAACGGATCCGGGATCGGGTAGGGGGCCGGCGTTACTCCGCTGCCCGACAATGACCATCCCCGTTATGAGGGGACTGAAACACATGGAAATGCCAAGCAGTAGATCAACACTGTTGCCCCGACAATAACCATCCCCGTTATGAGGGGACTGAAACCGCTCTCTCGTGCGAGAGCTCGCCGCCCAGGATGGCGCTCGCGTAGCCGACAAAGACCATCCCCGTTATGAGGGGACTGAAACTTTGGTAGCGATATTTGACCTGGCAAACGAGCCTCCGACAATGCGGCGGACGTCGCGGAAGGGCAGGCGATGTCGCTCACAGCGCACGACCGAGTCCGAGACCTCATGACGGAACGCCTGGCCGATACGCTTCCACCCGATGGTTTTGCCCCAGGCCCAGGGTCTGCCTGACCGCGGCCCCGCGAAGGTCACCTCCGGATGACGGATTCACCCGCGGGCGGCGTGGGTTGGTCCGCCTGAAATTTCTTCCAGTCGCTCAGGAAGGCCTCAATGCCGCTGTCGGTCAAAGGGTGCTTAGCGGCGGCCTGCAGCACCTTGAAGGGCACGGTGGCGATATCGGCCCCGGCCCTGGCCGCCTCAATGATGTGCAATGGGTGACGGATACTCGCCGCGAGCACAAGCGTCGGCAGGTTGTGCTTGTGATAGACGTCCACGATGTCACGCACGATGGCCATCCCATCAGTTGAGATGTCATCCAAACGCCCCACGAATGGGCTGATGATGTAGGCCCCGGCAAGCGCCGCGAACAGGGCTTGATTCGTGCTGAAGCACAGCGTCACGTTGGTGCGAATGCCTTCGCCTTTCAGTTGCTTCACCGCGGCCCAACCGTTCGGTGTCGACGGCACCTTGACGACGACGTTGGGGTGCCAGGCGGCGAAGCGACGACCCTCCACCACCATGCCCTCCGTGTCGAGGCTGACCGTTTCGGCGCTGATCGGCCCGTCCACGATCGCGGCTATCTCTTCGATGATGGCCTGGTGCGTTTTGCCGCTGGCTCGGCTCATCAACGTTGGGTTCGTTGTTACTCCACTGAGGATGCCCCAGCGGTGAGCCTCACGAATCTCCTCGATATCCGCGGTGTCCAGAAAGATGCGCATCGGTTCACCTCACTTCATCGAGATGTGTGTCAGTGAAGGGGCTCAGCGAGTTTCACCTCGAGCACCCCATCGCGCTGACGAATGGCCAGCTTCGCCTGCGAGAAGGTCGCTGGTCCACCGGTGACGCGGCCATCCGGCAAAGAGAAGCGCGATCCATGCCACGGGCAGGTGACGATGTCGCCCTCGAGCGTCCCCTCGTTCAGTGGCCCGCCCGCGTGTGAGCAGACGTTCGTCATGGCATAGAACTTGTCACCTCGGCGGATGACGAGCACAGCCAGGCCAGCCGCGTCCACGCTGCGCATCTGGTTGTCGGGGAAATCACCAATGGGCCCCACCGCGACGAAGTCTTCGGGCGCCTCCAGGAACGCCAGCCGGTTGACCATCGTGCCCATGCCGAAGGACAGGTGGCCCCCCAGGTACGCTCCGCCCAGCACGAGCGCCAGGGCGATGGTGGCCAGGATGACTGCCGTAAGGTGCAGGTCGTAGCTGCCCCACCAGCGCAGCCCGAGGGACGCCGCTTCAAGAACGACCACCAGCGTCATGGTCAGCCCGTGTGCGACGGCTACGCGACGTTCGTGGCCAAAGGTCTCGTGGAAGTCCGTATAGCCGCTGGCGGCCGACACCAGTGCGCCGCCCAGGCCGACGATCAGCGCCAGGTCGCCAGCGCGGGCTGGCACAGCGCCACTGCCGATGGCGACCCAATCCGCGACAACGCCGGCGATCCAGGCCCCCACGGGGATATCCGTCACCGCCGGATGCAGCGGATGCCCCAGCAGGGTTGTGCCATGTAACAGGTCTTGCAGAGCCCTACCCGGCCTGCCGAGCGACCCGTAGAAGCCGCCGACGACCTTTTGGATGCCATCGGCAATGGGCTCGAGCCAGCCTTGCTTGCGAATAACGCGGTCGACGAGGGATTGGGCCATCTACTTCTCCTCACACCAGCGACGCCGCCGCGCTACGGGCGAATGCGCTCGCGGCTCGGGTCACTGGCGCTCTTCTGCACTCAGTCTACACCTCTAACATAATAAGTCAATGAATTATTTGACTCATCTGCATTTTTGGCGTAGGCTGGACTTGTGGCAGCAGCTCCGAATCCAGCTGATAAGGGCTGGGCGCAGCGATTCCTCGTGAGTACCCGCGGGCGCCTTGTCACACTTCTGCGCCGTTCGCCCCGGACTGTTAGCGAACTGGCCCGAGAACTCGGACTCACGGACAACGCGATCCGGGCGCATTTGACCACGCTCGAACGGGATGGCCTGGTCACATCAAGTGGGGTCCGGCGGCGGCAGGGAAGCGGAAAACCGCCCGGCTTCTACACACTGACCCCACAAGCGGAAACCCTTTTCCCGAAAGCCTACGGCGAACTGCTGCGGCGGCTCCTGCAACTGCTTACGGAACGCCTTGAGCCCAGCAGCGTGGATGACCTGTTCAAGGAGCTCGCTTCCCGGCTTACCGAGGGACATCGTTCAACCGCTGTGATGGAGCAACGCGTGGCCGACGCGGTCAGCTATTTGGATGACCTTGGCGGTCTCGCTGAGTACCAGCATGTTGATGGTGGGTATCGCATCAATGGATTCAGCTGCCCCCTCGCGGCGTTACTTCCCGGCAATCCCAATGCGTGCCGGTTGGGCGAGATGCTCCTCGGGGAGATCACCGGCATGCCGGTCCACGAGCGGTGCGTCAAGGCCGACCCGCCACGCTGCCACTTCGACATCGCCCTACCCCAACTCAACTAGCAGGGGATCAACACCATGGCTACGGCTTTGACTCAGGCAAGACCATGCGCCGATGACTTCACTGTTCGGCGGTTGGAGAACGCCGTCAGCGACATGCTGTCGTTGATTGGCGAGGACCCCGAACGCGCGGGCCTACGCGACACGCCCGCTCGGGTGGCTCGCATGTATCAGGAATTGTTTGCCGGCTTGCACTGCAATCCGGCCGACGAGCTCTCGGCGGTGTTCGCGGAGGACCAGCACGAGATGGTCGTGGTTCGCGACATTGCGTTTTATTCGATGTGCGAACATCATCTGCTCCCCTTCCACGGCGTAGCCCACGTCGGGTATCTTCCGGACGGACACATCGTGGGGCTGAGCAAGGTCGCCCGCCTCGTTGACATCCTGAGCCGGCGCCCTCAGGTCCAGGAGCGGCTCACCGGCCAGATCGCGGATACCTTTTGCGAGGTTCTTCGTCCCGCGGGCGTTGGTGTCGTGATCGAGGCAGAGCACCTGTGCATGACGATGCGGGGCGTCAAGAAGCCAGGTGCCCGAATGGTGACGTTGGCCTTGCGCGGCGCATTCCGTGATTCGCAGGAAACTCGGGCGGAGTTCCTGGCCAATGTACGAAGCTGAACGTACCTGACCCGCGTACCCCGTGGCGCCCTGGCTGCCCGGCTGGGCGACTCAGGCCGCGGGCGTGTCCGGTGAGCCGTTCAGATAGAGGCCGTTGCGCTGGATGTAGTCCAGCACCGAATCCGGCACTAGGTAGCGGATGGGCAGGCCGCTGGACACGCGGGCGCGCAGTTCCGTGGACCAGATGGCGAGCTCCGGCACGCGTACGCTGTGCACGCGTTCGCTTACGCCGGGCAGCTGGCGCTCCAGCAGCCGCAGGCTGAAGGAGTGGTAGCCGGGCCGGTTCACGGCGATAAGCCGGCAGAGCTCCAGCAGGCGCTGCGCCTGGTGCCAGGTAGGCAGGTCCGCCAGCGCATCCTCACCCAGGATGAAGTACAGCTCTACCTCCGGTCCCAGCTCCTCCCGCAGCGTGGCAATGGTGTCCACGCTGTAAGACAAGCCTGGCCGGTCGATCTCGATGGTGGAGAGCACGAAGGCCGGGTTGTGGGCGATGGCCAGGCGGATCATCTCCAGCCGCTGCTCCACCGCCGAGATCTTGTGCTCCTTGTGCGGCGGCCGAGCGTTGGGTACATACAGCACGCGGTCGAGGTCCATGGCGCAGCGCGCCTCCTCGCCCGCCACCAGGTGCCCGTAGTGGATGGGGTCGTACGTACCGCCGAAAACACCTACCCTCACGAGGCGGGCTCCAGCGGCGCGTCAACGGGCGCGGTGGGCGCTTCGCCCTGGCGGTTCACCACGACATCCGTGAAGAGGATGGAGTTCGGCACAATCACTCGCTGGCCGTTATCGGTGCGCAGCACAGTGGTCCGAACCTGGATGTCCTCCACCCAGCCGGAGTAGTCCTTCACGGAGATGGCGTCGCCTATGTTGAAGGGGCGTTCGACGAGCAGGTACAGCCCGGCTACCAGGTTCTTCAAGATGTCCTGAACGGCGAAGGCGATGGCCACGCTCAGCCCGGCCAGCAGGGTGAGCACGCTGCTCCAACGGAAGCCCATGATCACGCTTACCCAGCCCAGCGCCACCACGACAGCCGCGAGAAAGGTGACCCGCCCAATGAGGATGCCCACGTTGAGGCTGGTGGCCTTGGACAGGCGCCCCTTGCGCCAGGAGCGCTGCAGCCGGCTGCCGATGTACAGCAGCGCCAGAATCACCAGCAGGCTCTCCACCAGGCTGATGGCCACGGGCGCGATATTGGGCAGCATGTTGGTGTGCCAGTAGCGCGCGAAGCTGGCCTGCACGTCGCTCATGCCAGCGGATCTTACCCCAGGCTCACCCCGATTATCCGGACCAGAGGCCCACCGTCGAGGCTGATTGAGAGGTCCGCGCTGCCGGACCAGCCGGCCGGCACAGCCAGGCGCTCCTGCTCGCGGTAGCGGTCGCCGGCGTGCCACACGCTGGTGGGGTGCTGGGCCAGCAGCGTGCCGCTGGCGAGCGTGACCTGCCGGCTGCCCCGCCGCAGTGCTATGGCGATGCTGGCGTTGCTGGCCCTTGCCCGCTCACTCTGCCAGAAGAGCGTGAGGTGCAGCAGGTCGCCCGGAGCGAGATGCGTGGTCTCGGCCTCCTGCCCCACCAGGGTGAGGCCGTAGCCCAGCAGCTCTTCAGTGTCCAACGGGCGCACCAGGGTGTGAGGGATGCTCAGCTCGGCGACCGAGGGCGGCTGCGCTGGGGCATCGATGCGCAGGCCCGGCAGCAGCAGCCGGTCGCCCGATCCGCCGGCCGTGACTGGCAGCCGCTCCCCGCTGCTGGCCCCGTACATCCCCAGTTCAATGGCGTACTGGCCGGGAGGTGTGCCGGGCAGCACCAGCAGGCCGTAGTTGTCGGCGATGGTGTCGCCCGTTTTCCAGGTGGTGGTGGGGCGTGCGCCGCCCACCGGCTCGCTGTCGCGCTGGGCCCAGATGTTGCCCTGAGGGTCCACTACATGGGTGAACACCTTTTCGCGGCTGCGTGTGGCGGCCAGGGCGTGCCAGCGCAGGCCCAGCTGCAGCACGTCGCCGCTGGCGACCGGGTTGGGAATGAAGCCGTAGGCGGCCAGGTGGGCGAAGCCGCCAATGGTGGCATTGCTGGGCCGGTTGGGCGGCGCGGAAGCCAGCGGAACCGAGAAGCCGACCAGGCGCACGTTGCCGTACCACGTGTTCTGGACCTCATAGTCCTTGGAGGCGAGCCAGTTCTCGACATAATTCGTCGGATCGCTGCCGTTGGTGCCGTACAGCACGAGCCACAGCCGCTTGTAGCCCGCGTTGAGTTGCGCCAGCCGGGCGCTGGTTTGCGCCGGCACGAGCGGCCGCTGCGCCGGCAGAGGGATGACCGGCAGCGGGCCGTGATAGTAGTAGGGGAAGATCTGCTCCTGCCCCGGCGCGTTGAGGAGGATGGCGTCGCCCGGGCGCTGCGACGCGCTGATGTAGGCCGCTACGCCGCGGTAGTTGTCCCGAGCGAAGGCGGGGTTGAAGTAGTAGCCGCCCAGGGCGATGCCGCTGCCCGCCAGCAGCACCGCGGCGCCGACGACGCCCAACTTCCGCGGCCGCGCCAGGCCGGCGCCCAGCAGCAGGGTAAAGCCTGGCAGCGCCACCAGCGCGAACTTGGGGTTGTACAGTGGCTTGCGATAGCCCAGCAGGAACATGGCGACGATGGGCACTGCCGCGTACAGCCCCAGCAGCACGGTGGCCCCGTTCACCTTACCGGCTCGTCCACACAGCGCCAGCCCGGCGACGGCCAGCCCAACGGTCAGCAGGGTGAGCGCCACGGTGAGCGGGGTGGGGGTTGCTGAGAGGCCCTCGGTGAAGCGGAAGGCGGCGTCGGTGAACACCCGCGGGCCGCCGGCGAAGGCCGAGGTGGAGGGCCAGATCAGCAGCGCGTGGCCGGCCAGCCGCAGCCAGGGCAGGTAGGCCAGCACAATCACCAGGCCGGCGCCTGCCATGCGAGCGAGGTGCTGCCGCCGGCAGAAGAGCACATAGAGCCCGTGCACCAGCAGCACAAAGGCGCCAACGTACTGTGAATACACGCAGGCCAGCGCCGCCACCACATACGCCGCCCACAGGCAGCGGGCGTGCTTGCGCGCGGGCGCGGCCGATGTGGTGGCCCGTACGAGCAGGTAGGTGGCCAGCAGCCCAAACAGTGTGACCTGCATGTACATGCGGGCTTCCTGCGAGTAGTACACGAGCAGCGGGGAAATGGCTGCCGCGCCTGCTGCCAGCAGGCCGGTGCGCAAGCCGAACAGCCGGCGCCCCAGGGCCAGCACCAGCACCACGACCAGCACGCCTTGCAGCAGCGAGAGGCTGCGCACGGCGAACTCCGTGCGCCCGGCGGCCAGCATCCAGAAGTGCAGCAGGTAGTAGTACAGGGGTGGGTGAATGTCGTTGGCGGTACCGGCGGTGATAGCCGGCAGCGACTGGCGGCTCAAAAAGAGGCTGGAGCCCTCGTCGTACCAGAGGCTCTGGTACTCCAGGCGTACCGTGCGCAGGCCAAAGGCGACCAGCAACGGCAGCAGCGCCAGCCCCGCGGCGGCCAGCGCCCCTGCACGGTGCCGGGGTGGTGGCGCGGCCACGGAGCTATCAGCGAT
>JBOGTU010000051.1:0-22338 GCA_050695655.1 Chloroflexota bacterium
CATGACGAGCGACTTCTGTAAAATTCTGGCGTCACGATCTTTTTTGGTCTGCTCGTATTTGAAGCGCCCGAAGTCGAGCAGTTTGCACACGGGCGGGTTGGCGGTGGGAGCCACCTCCACGAGGTCGAGATTCCTCGTCTGGGCGAGGTCCAGGGCCTGTTGAATCGGGACGACACCCATTTGAGTGCCCTGGTCGTCGATCAAACGTACTTCGCGTACTTTGATCCGGTCGTTCGTCCGAAGCTCTTTGCTGATGTTGTCGTTCTCCTCGAAAGGCGTTTTCTCCGGCTGCGTCTCACGATTCAGCCGGTGTCGCCAAAGTAACACAGGCCCGTTTGGAAATCAATTGAGACGCCCAACAACCCTTTCGCGTATTCTGCCGCGAATGGCGTGCCAACAGGGCGCAATCACTCGTGCCCGGCGACGGGTATGTGCAGCCGTTTGATGAGCGGCTGCATGGTGAGCCCCTGCACGAAGATGGTGAACACCACCACCCCAAAGGTAGCCGTGAGCAGGAGATTGCGCCCCGGCAGGGTTGGTGGCAGGCTGAGCGCCATGGCCACGGCAACCGCGCCGCGCAGGCCGCCCCAGAAGATCACGTGCCGCCAGCGCGGCGGCAGCTCCAGCGGCGGGCGCGATACCAGCGGCGTGAGCCCGTACACGATGATGCCCCGCGAGGCCAGCACCAGCCCGATGGCGATGACGGCGGGGACGAAGTAAACCGGAAAATTCGCCTGGTGCACGGCCAGGCCCATCAACAGAAAGACGAAGGAGTTGACGAGAAAGGCGAGGTAATCCCACAGGTCCACCACGAGCGTTTGCGCCCGGCGGGACATGCCTATGCGATGCCCGTAGCTGCCCACAACAATGCCGGCGGAGAGTACGGCAATCACCGGCGAAACGTGCAGCAGCTGGCCCAACAGGTAGGCGCCGTACGCGGCTACGGTAGACAGGCCCATTTCGATCAAGTGGTCCGAGGTCAGCGCCATGGCGTGCGAGATCACAACGCCCAGCGCCGCGCCCACCACCACACCGCCCAGCACCACCAGCACAAACTCGCCCACGCCGCGCAGGGGATTGGTTGCGCCACCCTGAGTGGCCGCGGCCAGCGCGATGTTGAAGGCCACCAGGGCCGTACCATCGTTGAAGACGCTCTCGCCTTCCACAATCATGGCCAGGCGGCGCGGCACATTGAGGCGGCCGAAGATGGCGAGCACGGCCACTGGGTCCGTAGCGGACAGGATGGCTGCCAGCACCACCGCCGTGGGTCGGGCCAGGTGCAACGCCAGGCTGAAGGCGATGGCAATGATGGCGATGCTGAGCCCCACCCCCGCCACAGCCAGCAAGGCGATGGGTGCGAGCGCATCACGCAGCGTGGGCACATGAAAGCGGATGGCGGCCTGGAAAAGCAACGCCGGTAGAAACACCAGCAAAATGGTTTGCGAGGAGACCGCGGGCACCTGGACCGGCAGGAAGCCCAGAGCCACGCCCAGGGCCAGCAGCACCACCCCATCCGGAATGCCCAGTCGGTGTGCCACCAGGGCCACCGCAACGGCTGCCAGCAGCAGCCACAAAAAGAGCTCGACCAGACTGAGAGCCGTCATCGTGCCCGGTGGCCAGGCGGCGAGGCAGGTAAGGCACGCATCCGCTGATGGTAGAAGCTTGGCCGCAACGCCATAAGCGGCCCTCCACCAGCCCCGGCAGCGGTCGCTTCAATTTGGACACGCGCTGCTGGACGACCCCATCCCGCGGCCGCGGCATGTTTCCGGCCAAACTACGACGGGCGGCCGGGCCACCCAGCAATTTGGTCCTGCTGAGTAACGTTTCGGGCCGGCTGTCCGTTCAGTGTTGAAGCATGCGCCCCTTCCACATTCGCCGCGCCATCTTCAAGCTCGGCTGGCCGCTGCTGGCGGCAGGTCTCGCGGTGGGCCTGCTGGCGCCCCCCGCGGCCGCGTCTTCGAGCCTGGCGGGCAAGGTGATCGTGGTAGATCCAGGCCACGGCGGGCGCGATCCAGGCGCCATCGCCAACGGGCTGCGCGAAAAGGATGTGACGCTGGCCATTGGCACGGATCTGGCCGGCGATCTGCGGGCCCAAGGTGCGCACGTGGTGATGACGCGCAGCACGGACGTGGCGCTCGGCGCGACAACCGACGAGGACCTGCAGGCGCGGGTCAACATCGCTCGCAACGCCCACGCGGACGCGTTCATATCGGTCCACGCGAACTTCACGGCGGATCCCGGCTTTAGCGGCGCGACCACCTACTACGGCCCCCAGTGCGGGTATTACAGCAGCGCCTCACTGTCGCCCACGGATGTAGGCCGCGGATACTCCCTGGCGCAGCGCGTGGAGTCGGCCGTGGTGGCCCGCACCGGGGAAGCGAATCGCGGGGCGCAGGCCCAGGTGTACTGGGTGCTGGGCGACCCGGGCGTCCCCTCCATTCTCATGGAGACCGGCTTCCTCTCCAACCAGGCCGAGGCGGGCAAGCTCGCCAGCCCCGCTTACCAGCAGACGGTCGCCAGGGCCATAGCTGATGGGTTCGCCAGCTTCTTCTCCAGTGGCGATGCCAGCGGGACGCCCAGCGCGCCGGCGAGCGCTCTGGGCGGTTGCAGCGGGCAGGCTCCCGCCGCTCCCCAACCGACGGTGCAGTGGCTGCAGACCTTTCTTCCGACCGGGCTGCTCTCGGGCACGGATGCCCACGCGCAGACGTTTGCCGAGCTTACGCCCTTCACCTACCTGAAGCTGATTGGCCAGTCCGGCAACTTCTACCAGGTGATCAACCCTAAAACCAGCGGCCCCGGCTTCGTGGATGCCGCCAAGGTTGGGCCCAGCGGCCCGCCGCCGGCGTTCACGCCCTTCTGGGTGGAGAACTTCAAGCCGGTGAGCCTGCTCTCCGGCGCAGGCGCTGGTGCCGTTTCCTTTGGCACGCTGCCTCCCTGGCACTTCTTTCAGGTGGTGGCGCCCAGCACTGGATCGCGCTTCTATGCGAAGGTAGACACGACGGGCAACGTGGCTTACGTGGACCGCGCCAGTGTGGGGCCATCGGGGCCGCCGCCACCTCCCGGCGCCTCGGTGGCGCCGGCGATAACAGCCGGACCCGCGGCACCGGCGCCGACCCCAGCCCCGGTGACGAAGCAGATTCAGGTGGCCGCGGGCGACACCCTCTTTTCCATCAGCCAGCGCGTCGGCGTGGATGTGAGTGACCTTATCGCCGCCAATCACCTTTCGGCGGATGGCGCCATCCAGGCCGGGCAGACGCTCCTCATCCCCATCGGCCCAGCGGCGGCATCCGCGCCGGCTGCCCGCGAGACCGTCGTCATCCAGCCGGGCGACACATTGCTGAAGATCGCAAACGCTGAAGGTACGAGCGTGGCGGCGATCCTGAAACTGAACATCCTGGCCGATCCAAACGCTATCGTCGCGGGCACCACGCTGATTGTCGGATGAACCTGCCTCTGCCCAGGCCGCGACGCAACCGGCTCGGATGGGCCTGTCTGGCGCTGCTGGGTGCCGTGCTGGCGCTCGGCGGTTGCGGGCAGGCTGGGGCGGGACCAGCCACATCCGGGCCGAGCCCCGCCACGAGCGGCGCGGGCACGAGCAGCGCTTCGACAGCGGCCTCAGCATCGGCCGCGAGCAGTTCGGCCAGCGCATCGGCCGCGGGCTCCAGATCGCACCAGGTGCAGTTGTACTTCTCAGCTGCCGGCAAGCTGGCAGCCGAGCCAGCCGATGTGCAGGGGAAAGATGTAGCGCGGGCCACGCTGGATGCGCTGCTCGTGGGGCCCACGAAGGCCGGCCTCTATACGGACATACCCCGAGGCAGCCAGGTGCTGTCGCTGGCTGTGCAGAGCGGCGTGGCTCAGGTGAGCTTCGACCCTCAGTTCTTCATTTCGGGCGGGTCCGCGGGTACGCAACTGCGGCTGGGGCAGGTCGTATACAGCCTCACCCAGTTCCCCGCGATTCACAGCGTGCAATTCCTGCAGCAAGGCCACATCCTCTCCGCCACTGGCGGCGAGGGCTTTCCGCTGGACAAGCCACTGGCCCGGCCATCCTTTTCGTCCATTGCGCCGTAGAAGGTTTGGCTTGACGACCGTGGTCGGAGACGACCGAGTGGTACGCTTGTTCTCATCCGGTAGAGCGCGGGGAGACTAACTCGGCGGAGCACTGTATTTGGAACTGACCTGGCACGGCTGGTCGTGCTTTCGTCTCAAAGGCAAGGAGGCCAGTGTCGTCACCGACCCAATTGGGCCGGCAAGTGCCAGCACCGCCCTCAAGCTCTCCCCTGACATCGTCACCATCAGCCAGCGGGCGGCGGAAGCACCGGCCGGGCCGTTTCGAGTGGTAGACGGGCCGGGCGAGTACGAGGTGAAGAGCGTACTCATCACCGGCCACCCTTCTTTCTACCAGGGCCAGCGCGTGGGCTCGATTTTCCGTATGGAGATCGACGAGCTGGTGGTGTGTCACCTGGGGCAGCTGAAGGAGCCGCTCACCGCGAGCCAGGTCGAGAGCCTTTCGGGGGTGGACCTGCTTTTCATTCCCGTGGCCGCCGCCGGCGAATCCATTGATGCCACGAGGGCTGTGGAGATGATCACGCTCATCGAGCCGCGCATGGTTATTCCCATGCACTTCGAGCTCGGGCAGAACGGGGTGGCTGGCACGCCGGTTGAGAAGTTTTGCCACGAAATTGGCCAGTCAGTCACCGTTCAACCGCGACTGGTGGTCACCAAGTCCTCCTTGCCGGCGGAAACCTCGGTAGTCCTCCTGGAGCTGCGCTAGGAGTTTGGCTCAGGCACATCGGGAGTAACTGGTGGAGGGCAGGATCACATGATGCAGGGTCTGAAGCACAGCCCGAAATACATCTTCGTCACCGGTGGAGTGGTGTCGTCGGTCGGCAAGGGCATTGCCGCTGCATCCCTGGGCCAAATACTCAAAGCGCGTGGCCTGCGCGTCTGCGTCGAGAAGCTGGATCCTTACATCAACGTTGATCCAGGCACCATGAACCCCTACCAGCATGGCGAGGTGTTCGTAACCGAGGACGGCGCCGAGACGGACCTGGATCTGGGCCACTACGAGCGCTTCATTGATGAGAACCTGACGCGTTCCAGCAACGTGACCACGGGCCAGGTGTACAACACGGTCATTGCCAAGGAACGGCACGGCGACTACCTGGGCGGCACCATCCAGGTGATTCCGCACATCACGAACGAGATTAAAGAGCGCATCTTCGCCGCTGGCCGCCAGTCCCAGGCGGATGTGGTGATTGTGGAAGTCGGCGGCACCGTGGGCGACATCGAAGGGCTGCCATTCCTGGAGGCAATCCGGCAGATGCGCAAGGATGTGGGCCGGCAAAACGTGCTGTACATCCACGTCACGTTTCTGCCGCACATTGGATCGACCGACGAGTTGAAGACCAAACCTACCCAGCACAGCGTCAACGAGCTGCGGCGCATCGGTATCCAGCCGGACGTTATTCTGGCCCGCTCGGACTTCGGCATGACGGACGACCTGCGGGAGAAGATCGCGCTTTTTGGCGACGTGAATGAGCGCGCGGTGGTGCCCCTGCTCACGCTGGACACGATCTACGAGGTGCCCCTGCTGCTGGAGGCGACGGGCCTCGGCAACTTCATCGCTGAGGAGCTGGGCCTGGGCGACCGCGCGCCGAACCTGGACCAGTGGCGGGATATGGTGGCGCGCATCAAAGCGCCCAAGGAGCGGGTCGAGATTGCCGTGGTGGGCAAGTACATCGCCCTGGCCGACGCGTACATCAGTGTGACCGAGGCACTGAAGCACGCGGCCATCCACCACGATCGGGACGTGAAGATACGCTGGATTGATTCCGAGGACATGGAGGCGGCCGGCGGGGTGAGCCTGCTGAAAGGTGTAGATGGCATTCTGGTGCCCGGGGGCTTTGGGTCGCGCGGGATCGAGGGCATGATCATCACCGCTCGCCACGCGCGCGAGCAGGGCATCCCTTACTTTGGGTTGTGCCTGGGCCTGCAGGTGGCCGTCATCGAGTTCGCGCGGCACGTGCTGGATTCCGACGAGCCAAACAGCCAGGAGTTCAACCATTTCACTCAGCATCCGGTGATCCACCTGATGGCCAGCCAGATGGGGGTGTCCGAAAAGGGGGGCACCATGCGCCTGGGGGCGTATCCCTGCGTGCTCGTGCCTAACACACGCGCGGCCGAGGCGTACCGCGAGATGCTGGTGCAGGAGCGCCACCGTCATCGCTTTGAGTTCAACAACGACTACAAGGAAATGCTCACGTCGCGCGGCCTGGTGATCAGCGGCATGTCGCCGGATTGGCGGCTGGTGGAGATCGTGGAACTGAAGGATCACCCCTGGTTTCTGGGCACGCAGTTCCACCCGGAGTTCAAGTCGCGCCCCAACCGCCCGCATCCGCTCTACCGCGACTTCATGGCTGCCTGTGTGGCGGCGAGGCAGGGCGCGCTGCCGGAGTTGCCGCGGCGGCTGGATGACCGCTATGCCGTCGCCTGAGAGCGGCTTTCCGGCACTCATGCCGTTTGACGATGCCCTGGCCCAGATGCTGGCCGATATCCCCGTACTGGGCAGCGAAGAGCGGCCCATTCGCGAGGCACTGGGCCGGGTTATGGCGGAGGACGTGCACTCGCCTCTCAACGTGCCACCGTTCTCCAACTCCGCCATGGATGGCTTTGCCGTACGCGCCGCGGACACGCCGGGCACCCTGCGGGTGATCGCGGATCAGGCAGCGGGGCACGTGACTGACGCCACGGTTGAGCGCGGAACGGCCATTCGCATCATGACCGGGGCCGTCATGCCGGCGGGTGCCGACACCGTGGTGCCGGTGGAGGATACGGAAAACGCGCCACCTGGCGGTGTGAGCATTCCCGCGGCCACGCCACCCGGCGCGAACGTGCGCGAGGCGGGCGAAGACATTCGCCAAGGGCAGTTGGTGCTGCCGCGCGGCACGCCGCTTACACCCGCCACGATTGGCGTGCTGGCGTCCGTTGGGCGGCCACGGGTGAAGGTGCACCGCGCACCGGTGGTGGCCTTCATGGCCAGTGGAGACGAGCTGGTGGACGCCGATCAGCCGTTGGGCCCGGGGCAGATTCGCAACAGCAACAGCTATTCCATGTATTGCCAGATCGGCCTGGCTGGCGGCATTGCGCGCGATCTCGGCGTGGCGCGCGATACCCTGCCGGACATTCGGGCTCACGTGGAGCAGGGGCTGCAAGCCGACCTGTTCGTCACGTCGGCCGGGGTTTCGGTGGGCGATTTCGACTACGTGCGGCAGGTGCTGGAGGAGCGCGGTAAGCTTCGGTTGTGGCGTATAGCCATTCGCCCTGGCCGGCCGGTGGCTTTTGGAGTGTTCGAAGGAACGCCGGTGTTTTCGCTGCCAGGCAACCCAGTCTCCTCCATGGTCTGCTTTGAGCTGTTCGTGCGGCCGGCCATCGCCAAGATGCTGGGTCGCACGCGTCTGCGGCCCCCCTACCTGCCTGTACGCGTCAGCGAGGAGGTGGACAACCGCGGCGGCCGCCGCGGCTTTCTGCGCGCCATCGTCAGCCGCGAGGGCGAGGGCTTTTCGGCGCGGCTGACCGGACCGCAAGGCTCAGGCATGCTCACCTCTATGGCGCGCGCGAACGCGCTGCTGGATGTGCCGGCCGAAGTGGGCTGGCTGCCAGCGGGCAGCGCGGGACAAGCGCTCATGCTAGATTGGCCTGAATCTCAATGAGCGACAGCGCACCCGGCAAGCCCAACGTGCTGCTGGCGGTTGCTGGCCCAGAAGTCGAACCGGAGCTGGTGACGCTGGCGTGCGGTTACGCCAAGCAGAGCAAGGGCAAGGTGTATGTGGTGCACGTGGTGGAGGTGCCACGAACATTGCCGCTAGATGCGGATATGGGCGAAGCCAACCGCGATGCCGACGCCGTGCTCAGCCGGCTGGAGGATGCCGCGCAGCGCAGTGGTTGCGCCGTCGAAGCGGAAATCATCCAGGCCCGCGAAGCAGGGCAGACGCTGGTTGAGGAGGCGCTGGACCGGGGCGTGGGGCTGATGATCCTTGGCCTGCAGCACCGCGCGAAATACGGCAAGTTCTACCTCGGCCAAACTGTGCCGCACGTACTGGCCAGCGCGCCCTGCCGCGTGTGGGTGGTGCGAGCGCCCATGGAGGGCACAGCGGGAAGCAAGCTGCCACAGCACCTCGATCAGCTGAGCGCGCTGGCCCGACACTAGAGGCTGTGGCGGCTGCCTGATCGTGGGTGAAACCGACCCCGACGACCATCACAAGAACCCCAATGACGGGTCCGAAGGCTGGGGCGAAGCCAGCCCCGCAAAGCTGGCGCCCGGCTTCAGCGGCCTAGAGGCGCGGGAGTACCGGCCGGGATCGCGGCCTGGCGCCGGTTACGTGCGCCTGGTTCGCAATCCGCGCGCGCAGTTCCGCTACCTGGGCGAGGGCCTGCTCGAAGCCACGCCCGAGGCCAACGCCGCGCGCAGCGGCTTCGGCAAGTTCTCTTCTGGCGTGCGCCGCGTGCTGATTGGGCAGCCGCTAGCCAGCAGCCAGGCCATTCATGAGCGCCTCAGCAAAACCAAGGCCCTGGCCGTACTGTCCTCGGACGCGCTCTCGTCGGTCGCCTACGCCACCAAGGCCACGCTCAGTGTGCTGGTGCTCGCGGGCAGCGCCGCGGTAGGCATCGACCTGCCCATCGCGGCAGCCATCGTGGCCCTCATGTTCATCGTGGGCTTCTCGTATCGCCAAACCATCATGGCCTATCCCAAGGGCGGTGGTTCGTACATCGTCACCAAGGACAATCTGGGCGACATCCCGGGCCTGGTTGCTGGCGCCTCGCTGCTGGTGGACTACATCCTCACCGTGGCCGTGAGCGTGTCATCCGGCGTGCAGGCCATCACGTCCGTGGACCAGGTGCTGCTGCCCTACACCGTGCCCATTGGCCTGTTCTTCATCATCTTCGTCACTGTGGCGAACCTGCGAGGCATCCGCGAGTCGGGCAACATCTTCGCGGTCCCCACCTACCTCTTCATCGTGAGCATGCTCGCGATGATCGCCTGGGGCTTTTTGAAGATGTTCTTCTTCGGAGGGTTGCACCCGGCTGCCACACCGCTGGTGCCGCACGCGGTCGAGGATGTGGGCATCTTCCTCGTGCTGCGCGCCTTCACCCAGGGCTGCTCCGCCATGACGGGCGTAGAAGCCATTTCCGATGGCGTGCCCGCGTTCAAGGACCCCCAGGCCCGGAACGCGCGGGCCACGCTGCTGTGGATGGTGTCTCTGCTGGCCTGCATGTTCGCTGGCATCTCGCTGCTGGCGCACGTGCTGGGCGTGCTGCCGCGGCCGGGCGAAACGCTGCTGGAGCAGATCAACAAAGCCGTGTTTGGCGTTGGGCCGGTGTACTACGTGGTGCAGGCAGCCACCACGCTGGTTCTCATCCTGGCGGCCAACACCAGCTTCTCCGATTTTCCCCGCCTCTCTTACTTCCTGGCGCGCGATGGCTTTCTGCCGCATCAATATGCGCACCGCGGCGAGCGGCTTGCCTACTCCACCGGCATCATCACGCTGGGGCTGCTGTCCGGTCTGCTGCTGTGGGCCTTCAAGGGCGTGACGGACGCGCTGATCCCGCTGTATGCCGTGGGTGTGTTCTCTGCCTTCACCCTCTCTCAAACCAGCATGGTGCGGCGCTGGCTGATGCTGCGGGAGCCGGGCTGGCAGCGCAGCTGGATCATCAACGCGGTGGGCGCCTGCACCACGGGCCTGGTGCTGGTGGTCATCGTGGCCACGAAATTCCTGTTCGGCGCCTGGCTGGTATGCTTGCTGATACCGCTCATCATCCTCATGTTCCTGACGATCCACCGCCATTACAGCAAGGTGCAGACGGTCATGGAGGGCACCGGGCCAGTGCAGCCCTCAGCCATCCAGCACACCATCATCGTGCCCGTTGCGGACCTCAACCGCGTGGCCATCCAAACGCTGGCCTACGCGCGGTCGCTCTCACCCAATATCACCGCCGTGCACATCGCCGAGGATGAAGATGCCGCGCACGATTTCCGCGAGCGCTGGGATGCGTGGGGTGACAAGGTGCCGCTGGTAACCATCGAGTCGCCTTATCGATCGATCATCCAGCCTTTGCTGCGCTACCTGGATGCCATCGATCAGCAAGCCGAGCACGATACAGTGACGGTTATCCTGCCAGAGTACGTGGCCAGCCACTGGTGGGAGCACCTGCTGCACAACCAGACGGCGCTGCGGCTCAAGGCCGCGCTGCTCTTTCGGCCGGGGACTGTGGTGACGAGTGTGCCGTACCACGCGGTGCGGGGGTTGTGAGCTCGCCCGGGCACAGATGTGCCGGTGGGCAGAGTCCAGTGGAACGAGGAGTGTAAGTGTTGGCAGCAAAGCGCGTCCTGATCACGGGCGTTACCGGGCAGGATGGGTCGTACCTGTCCGAACTGCTGCTGGGGAAGGGCTACGAGGTCGCCGGCTTTCTGCGCTCCAGCAGCACGGGCCATCTCGGCAACGTGGAGCATCTGCGCGGACAGCTGCACTTTTACCGCGGCAGCCTGGACGACGAACCGAGCATCCAGTACGCCATCGGCGACTTTGAGCCTGACGAGATCTACAACCTCGGAGCTGAGGCCGCGCCGGCCGAGTCATTCAAGCGGCCGGTGTACACATCGGACATCAACGCCCTGGGGCCCGTGCGTGTATTTGAAGCCGCGCTGCGGCTCAAGCGGGCCGGCCGCGACGTGCGCGTATATCAGGCATCCAGTTCTGAGATGTTCGGTGTCCCACGGGTGACGCCACAGGATGAGACGACGGATCTCATCCCGAACAATCCCTACGGCGCGGCTAAAGTATCGGCCCACCTCAACGCGCACATCCTACGCGATGGCACCGAACGGCTGTACGTCGCCTGCGGCATCCTGTTCAACCACGAGAGCCCGCGGCGCGGCATGCAGTACGTGACGCGCAAGGTCACTGTGGGCGTGGCCTGCATCGCGAACCGCGTGAGCAATCCGCCGCTCAATGAATCCGGACAGCCCATCGTCACCGCGGACTGGAAGCTGCCCATGGGAAATCTGGAGGCGCGCCGCGACTGGGGCTACTCTCAGGAGTTTGTGCAGGCGATGTGGCTTATGCTCCAGCAGCCGTCTCCGAGCGACTTCGTGGTGGCAACCGGCGAGACGCACAGCATCGCCGAACTGTGCGAGGTCGCCTTCGCCCACGCTGGACTCAACTGGAAAGACCACGTCGTCGTGGATCCAGCCTTTGTACGCCCTCTGGAAACAGGCCCGCTCTGCGGCAATCCCGCCCGCGCCGAACAGATCCTCGGCTGGAAGCCGAAAGTGAAGTTCAAGGAACTGATCGGCTTGATGGTCGATGCGGATCTTGAGAGGTTTACATAAGCGAGACGAGGCGCAAGCAGGCGCCGAGGGTCTGAGAACGCGCCCGTCCTCACGTGGCCGATGGGCGCTCTGCCCCACGCTGGCTGGTGGGTTGTTCATCTCGCCAAGGCGTCATCAATCCGATTCAGCCAATGGCGCCAATTCTGCTTCCTTCAGTCGAAGAGGCGGCCGGCGAGGATGGACAGGCCCGGGAACAGCGGCGAGGACAGGGTATCCTCCGGGGCGACGACTGGGTCCTCGACGGAGAGGCCGCCTTCCAGATGGAAGCGAAAGATTCGGCGAGTGGCGGGGTCGGCAACCCAGGAGTGAGCTACGCCGAATTCGGCGTAGCGTCGGCGTTTGGTTTCCATGTCCCGCCGGGCACTGGATTCGGACAAGATCTCCACCACGAGGTACGGCGCACCCTGGATGTTGTCCTCGGTGACGATGTGCAGACGCTCGCGCCGGATGAAGAGCAGGTCCGGCTGGACCACGTTTTCTTCGTCCAGCACCACATCGAGAGGGGCGGCGTAGCCCTTGCCAGCGCCTAACGCCTCTGCTTCCGCCAGAAACTTGGAGCGCTGTCGCGCTCACGTGTTGCCTATCTCGGCGCCGGCGGCCTCCAGTGGGGCCATAACCTCTTCGCGGATGCGGTCCAGCTGAGCCAGGTCCTCCGGGCGAATGGGGGCGACCACCAGCTTCGTGGCGCCGGCGCGCACGTAGCGCTGGAGCAGGGCACACATGCTCGCTGAGGAGCCGAAGGCCGCGTACTCGCGCGGATCCACGCCCGGCCGGCGCGCGGCCGTTTGAGCCGGCGGCTCCTCCGCGAAGCTGATGGGCACCAGCGCGCCGTAGTGGTCCTCTGGCACTTCGCGGCCGGCTTCCCGGGCGAAAGCGCGAATGGCGCTGATGCCCTCGGCCACCTCGGCGGGCGTGCGGGCGGAGGGCAGCCAGCCGTCGCACAGGCGCCCCACGCGGCGGTGCGCGGCCGTTGAGGTGCCGCCGAGCCACACCGCCTGAGGCAGTGGACCCGTGGGGCGCGGCCACAGCGTGAGGTTGGTGACGTGGTAGAACTCGCCGGCGAAGGTCACGTCGGTTTCTGCCCACAGGCGCTTCATGAGTGTGATCGCTTCATCCAAGCGGCGGCCGCGTTGGGGTTTGTCCAGCGCCAGCGCCTCAACTTCACGCGGATCGTCAATGCCCACGCCAACTGAGGGCAGCACCCGGCCGTTGGAAAGCACGTCCAGCGTGGCCAGGAACTTCGCCACGTGCACAGGGTTGTAGGCGGGCAGCACCAGGATGCTGGTGCCTACCTTCAGGTTGCTCGTGTGCCCGACGATAGCGGCCATGGCTGCCATCGTGTCCGGCAGCCGGCCGGACATACGCTCGCTCAGCCACACCGAGTCCACATCCAACGCCTCGCAGCGGTCGATCACACTCCAAAAATGCTGCGCGCTATCCGCCGGGCTCACGGCGCCACCCAGCTGCAAACCAACTCGAACCTTCATGACCTTCCAACGCTACCAGGCCCAGGCGGCGTGCCTCTTCGCTCCGGGGGGACGACTCAGCCGGCGAGGCCCAGCGCTTCTTCCACCGCCTTCACGAGCACAGCGGCCGGTGCCTTGGGGCCGCCGTTGCCGATCACGTTCTTGGTGAAGGCAAAGGCGAAATGCCGGCTGCCATCCGCAAAGCCAATGGACCCGCCCAGTCCGGCGTGGCCAAACGTGGTATCGCGCGGTCCCATGGGGCCATCCGCGATCCACCAGCCCAGCGCTTTTTTCGCCGGGCGGCCGAAGGTCTGGTCATAGTCGGCCGTTTGCAGCGTGGTGGCGATACGGATGCGCTGCGGCGAGAGGAGAGTGACGCCGTCAAGCGTGCCGCCTTCGGCCAGCATGGCGTAGTGCCGCGCCAGGCCGCGTGCGCTCATCACGCCGCCACCGGCGGGAATGATGGCTTGCCGGTATTCGCGCGTGTTGTACTTCAAGGCGTTGGTGAAGGGGTCCACGTCGGCCTGCGATCGCGGCCGGCCGCCTGGGTCAGAAGGCGACCGTACGCCTGCCTCGGACGCCGATCTCTGTGCGGGCGCCGCGGGGCTTGGCGCCGGCGGCAGCGGCTTCACGGTGGCGACACGGTCCAGCTCACTGTCCGGCACTCCAAAGTAGAGGGAAGTGATGCCCAGCGGGCGGCAGATCTCCTCCTGCAGAAAGCGGCCGATGCCGCGCCCATCGATCCGGCGGAACACCTCACCGACAATGAAGCCCCAGGTGAAGCCGTGGTAGCCGGTCTTGGTGCCGGGCTCCCACTCCGGCTCAGCCGCCGCCAGCGCGGCGCACATCTCATCCCAGTGGCTCTCAGGGATAGGTGGCGTGGTGGGCAGGCCGGTCTTGTGGGTGAGCGCATCCCGTATGGTGGCCTTGTCCTTCCCGTGGGCACCGAACTCCGGCCAGTATTTGACGATAGGGTCGTCGTAGTCGAGTTCACCGCGCTGCGCCAGCAGGTGCACGCAGGTTGTGGCTACCCCCTTGCTGGTCGAAAACACCGTGAACATGGTGTCGCCCGCCACTTTGCGGCCACTGGCCTCATCGGCCTGGCCGGCAAAGGCATCGATCACCAGCTTGCCGTGCAGGTAGGCGCACACCTGCAGCCCCACCTCCGGCCCCTGCCGCACCATCTCCTCCAGCAGGCCCTGGATGCTGGTGTTGGCGGCGATTTGCGTGTCACTCATCGGCCAGTTCTCCTCTCTCATCATCCCGCGAGCCGCCCCGATTGGACCGCCGGGAGTGCCCGCGTGTCAAGCCTGGAGGGCGCCGTGGCGGTCAGGCTGGCCAGCGCAGCGCCACGCGGACGGTCCGGCCCAGCAGCCGCTCCTTCTCTTCATCACTCCGCTGGTCGGGGTCGTGCGCCAGTCCACCACTCGTCTGGTTGAGGTGCACCTGTGCGTCAATGATTTCCAAATTCAACGCCCGCTCCTTCGGTGGGTCGGGCTGCAGTTGCGGCATGGTCTGGTGCAGGCGCTGGAACTTCATTTTGAGGATGTGCGCGCGGCGGTCGCTGGGCGGGCGGTCGCGCAGGATGGCCAGCAGCAGGCGACAGAAGGTGGCGGCCTCGGCGCCGAGGAGCTGGCGCGCCAGCGTCACCTCGCCGTCGTAAGGCGCTGGAGGCGGGCCCGGCACACAGGGCGCCAAGCAGCGGCCGGAATCGGCCAGGGCGCACGCCAACCGCGGCTTTCGTGTCGCCGGCAGCGAACGCGTGCAGGTGCGCAAACGGAGCACTTCAGTCACCAGGTCGCGCATGCGCCGCGCGGCCGTGGGGTACTGAAAGGGGCCGAACCAGCAGCTGCCGTCCGCAACTGGCTGGAGCGCCAGCGTGAGGCGAGGGAAGGGTTCCGTGCTGGTTAACCTCAGGTAGCAGGGGCCAGCGCGCCGCTGCCGCTGGGTGTTGAAACGCGGCTGCCAGCGGCCAATGAGCGCCGCTTCCAGCAGCAGCGCCTGCACGTCGTCCTGCACGGGGATGACCTCGATAGCCGTGGTCATAGGCAGCAGGTGGTACAGACTCCGCGTTTCAGCGATGGGACTGCCGAGGTAGCTCCGCACCCGCCGTCGCAGGCTCACACTCTTGCCGACGTACAGCGGATCGCCCGCTGCGCTGGCCATCACGTACACGCCAGGACCGTCGTCGGCCTGTGCGGGCATCGTCGCGTTGGTGCGGCGCGGCAGCCCTTCCCGGCGCAGTGCCTCGTGACCATGCTGAGCGAGGAGCACAGCATGCACGCCCTGGGCCAGATGCAGCAGCTCCTCTGGCCGAACATTTTTGGGTGCGGCGAGCCCCAAATGCTTCGCCACTCGCAGCGGGTCGGGCCTGCCAGGGAAGTTGGTGAGGGCGAGGAGCGCGGCCAGCACATCCAGGGCGGGCCAGGCCGGGCCCAGCAACCGGTCGAGAAACGCCGCGGGCAGGGCGAAGCCCACCACGGTGCTGCCAGCGAGCAGCTCGCGCAGCACTGCCTGCACCTTGTCCGGGGGCAGGGCATCCGCCGGCTCGGCCGGCAGGCCAAGTACGCGGAGCGAGGCCGGAGGCGGCGGCCCGCTGACGAAGGCGTGGAAGCGGGTAGCCCCCCGCGCGGCGGCAACCTCCACCAGGCGGTGGCGCTCGGGCTGGGGGCCAGATGTCAGCAGCTGGAGAAAGGCGATCTCGGGACCAGGCTGTGGCAAATGCCAGCGCTCACCGTCAAAGCGCAGCCTGCTTCCGGCGATTTGCGGCAGCAGCCCACCAAAGCCGGATCCGCCGAATACAGCGCGCGACAGCTCGGCCGGTGTGCTGGGGCCATGCTCCTGCACATGGCAGAGCGCGCGATTGGTCAGGGCCTCGGACACTGCGCATGTGGCCGGAGCGCAACCAGTGGCTCTCGGCCAGCCCTTCCGAGCAGCAGTTTCGAAATCAAACGGCGCTGCGGGCGAATCTCGCCCGGCCATCGCCGTCTATTCCAGCCAGCATACCTAGAACAGATGTACCACAAGTGCTGTGTTACCGTCGAGGTCGTGCGCCGGCTGGGGTTGTTCCTGCTGCTCGCAGCCTGGCCGCTCTGCGGCTTCTCCCGCCCGGCCCTGACGAATGCCGTGGATGTGCCATCCCTCGTAGTGCGAGCGCCGGAACTGGCGTTGGCGCAGCACGACGCCGCGCCGGCCCTGGCCGCGGGCGGTGCGATCCTGGTGGACCTGGGGTCGGGGCGAGTCCTGTTCGCCCTGAACGCCGCGCAGCGGCTTCCACCCGCCAGCACCACCAAGATGATGACGGCGCTGCTGACCCTGGAGCGTGGCGAGCTGAACCGTGTGGTGACCGTGGACGCGGTGGCCGCGGCGGAAATAGGATCGCGTATGGGCCTGGCGGCTGGCCAGCAGCTCACCGAGCACGATCTGCTGTACGGCCTGCTGCTGCCCTCAGGGAACGACGCGGGCATGGCGCTGGCGGGGCAGGTTGGTGGCAGCGTGCCTGGCTTCGTTGCGCTGATGAACGCGCGTGCCCAGCAACTGGGCTTGACCGAGACGCACTTCAGCAACCCCGTTGGCCTGGATGCGCTGGATCATTACTCCAGCGCGGCAGACCTAGCCGTGCTGGCGCGCTTCACCTTCCAGCGAGAGCCCCTGTTTCGGCACATCGTCGGCACAGCGGCCTTTGATATTCCGGCCACGGCTCAGCACGCGGCGTTCAATCTGAGGAACCTCAATCAGCTGCTGTCCACCTATCCCGGCGCAATAGGCATCAAAACCGGCACCACGCCCGCCGCTGAGCAGGATCTGGTGGGCGCGGCTGAGCGTAACGGCCGCCAGCTGCTGGTTGTGGTGCTGCACAGCACCAGCCGTTACGCGGATGCTCAGGCGCTGCTGAACTACGGCTTCCAGGCCTTTGCCTGGTGGCAGCCGGCCCAGGTGGCAGCTTGGCAGCCGGTCAGCGCGGATCCAGGGACGCCGCTGCTGCTGCCGGCCTGGGAGATGGGCCAAGCGAGCGCGTACTTCGATACGCAACATGGCAGCGCCAGCTACTCTCTCGGCGGAACGCCGCTGGCGTCCGAGGCGTTTACGCTTGTAGGGTGAGCGCGCAGAACGAGCCAGGGCCGCTTGTCCGCCTGCAGAAGCTGCTGGCGGACGCGGGCGTCGCCTCGCGCCGGCGCGCGGAGGAGCTGATCACGCAGGGTCGGGTGACCGTGAATGGCACCGTGGTCGATCACTTGGGCGCCAGGGCTGATCCCAAGCGCGATCTGGTGCGGGTCGATGGTCAGCCGGTCCAGCGGCACCAACTCGCCTGGTACATGCTCAATAAGCCGGCCGGAGTAGTGACCACTGCCTATGATCCACAGCACCGGCCCACTGTGCTGAAGCTGCTGAAGGACGTGCCGGAACGGGTGTACCCCGTGGGGCGTCTCGATCGCGATTCCGAGGGGCTGCTGCTGCTGACCAACGATGGCGAGCTGGCGCACCGCCTAGCCCACCCGCGCTACGGCGTCGAAAAGGAGTACCTGGCTGAAACCGCCCGATCGGTCAGCCAGGCCGACCTCGATAGACTTCGAGGAGGCATCGTGTCGCTGGGGGAGACCCTACGAGCGCGCCGCCTGGAGAGCCCGCCACCGGCTGCTCAGGTAACGGGCCTGAGGGTGGTGCTGGGTGAAGGCAAGAAGCGAGAGGTCCGCCGCATGTTCGAAGCCGTGGGAGCCCGCGTCGTCCGGTTGACGCGCGTCCGGTATGGCCCGCTGGTCCTGGGAGACCTGCCCAGCGGCCATTATCGACCGCTGACAGAGACGGAGATCGATCAATTACGAGCTGCTACTTCGGGCTGACCGGCCTGCCGGCAGCCGGCAAAGGGACGGTCCTAGAGCTCCTGGAGGAGCTGCTCGACGCGCGCGGCGTGGCGCACGTGTCGGTCAGCCTGTCGGACGAGCTGCGCGCTGCCGTGCGTGAACGCGGCCTGTCCACCGATCGACCGAACCTGCGCGCCGTGGGCCATGAGCTGCGGATGACACAGGGCCACGGCGTACTGGCGGAGCGCGTCCTGGCGCGCCTGGATGCCGAAACGGGCGCGACCGTAGCGCTGATTGACGCCATTCGAACCCCGGCGGAGCTGCAGCTGCTGCGGCGGCGGCTCAGGGACTCGCTGACGCTCGTGGCCGTGGTTGCCACCGAGGATGTGCTCGTGCGGCGCCTGCGGAGCCGCGGCCGTAGCGGCGACGATGAACTGACGGCGGAGGGTGCACGCGCTCTGCTCCAGGCGGAAATGGGCCGCGACGAGCCAGACTACGGTTTCAACGTTGCTGCCTGCATTGCCCTGGCCGACGTGACCATCGATAACAGCGGCTCGCTCGAGGATCTCCGCGGTGCGCTGACGCAACTGGCGGACGAGCGGCTGGGCGCGGGCTCGCCGCGATGACTCCGTTCTACCGCTTCAGCCGGGCAACCATGCGCCTGCTGCTGGCAGGCCTGGCCGACCTCAGTCTGAGCGGGTGCGAGAACGTGCCGGCCGAGGGACCGCTGATAGTGGTGAGCAATCACTTGAACAACGCCGATCCGCCACTGCTGGGGGCGGTCCTGCCCCGCTTCATCCACTACATGACCAAAGAGGAGCTGTACCGCTCGCCCTGGGGTCGCCTTTTCGCCACCGCCTACGGCGCCTTCCCGGTTCACCGCGGCATGGTGGATCGCCGGGCCCTGGCTCGGGCCCAGGCGCTGCTGCGCGCCGGCGAGGTAGTTGGGATGTTCCCAGAAGGCCACAGGTCGCCTTGCGCCGCGCTGCAGCCGGCGTTCGATGGCGCCGCGCTGATAGCCCGGCGGACAGGCGCCCCCGTGCTGCCGGTGGCTATTGTGGGCACTGAGGCGGTCTTCCGGGGGCGGCCGCGCTGGGCCATCCGCGTGAGGGTTGGGCCGGCGTTCACGGTCCCCTCGGGCGGGCCGCTGCGGCAGGCCACGCGCGACATGATGATGCACGTTTCCGAGCTGCTGCCGCCGAGCTATCGCGGGGCCTATCCGCTGCCTTCGCGCTACGCGGCGTGAAACCGCTGGTGGCCCTGGTGGGCCGTCCCAACGTGGGCAAATCCACCCTGTTCAACCGGCTCATTGGCAGCCAGATGGCCATTGTGGAGGATGTGCCCGGCACCACGCGCGACCGCATCTACGGCGACGCGGACTGGGCCGGCCGCACCTACACGCTCGTGGACACCGGCGGCATTGCTACGGACAGCGCGGACGGCTTCACCTCCATGATTGAAGAGCAGGCACGCCAGGCAATGGACGAGGCCGATGTGATCGTCTTCCTGGTGGATGCGCGAAGCGGCGTGAACCAGGCGGATGCGGACGTGGCCGAGCAATTACGGCGCTCCAATAAGCCAGTGGTGCTCACCGCGAACAAGGCCGACAATCAGGCTCGCCAGCTTCAAGCGAACGAGTTTTGGGGACTGGGCCTGGGCGATCCACTGGCCATTTCGGCGACCCATGGCCTGGGCATCGGTGACCTGCTGGACGTTGTGGCCGCGCACTTCCCGGCGGAGGCTGACGAGGATGCGCCGGACGCCGTGAAGGTGGCGATCGTGGGCCGCCCCAACGTAGGTAAGTCCTCGCTGCTTAATGCTCTGCTGGGTGAGGAGCGATCCATTGTGAGCGAAATCCCCGGCACCACGCGCGATGCCATCGATACGCTCCTGGAGGTCGACGGCCACCGCTTCGTGTTGATCGACACGGCTGGAATTCGGCGGCGCGGGCGCGTGGATCGCGGCATCGAGAAGTACAGCGTCATCCGCGCACTGCGCGCGATTGACCGCTCGGATGTTGCCTGCCTGGTGGTGGACGCGACAGAGATGCTCACCGCGCAGGACGTGCACATTGCCGGGTTCATCCGCGATGCAACGAAAGGCGCCGTGGTGGTGGTAAACAAGTGGGACCTCGTGCCCAAGACGGATAAGACGATGGAGCAGTACACGCAAGAGGTGAAGCGCGCGCTCAACTTTATGAGTTATGCGCCGCTGGTGTTCATCTCTGCCAAGAATGGCCAGCGGGTTGACCGCGTGCCCGGCTTGGTATTACAAATCAAGCAGCAACGTGAGCAGCGCATTTCAACGTCTCAAGTGAATGAGCTCGTGGCCGATGCTGTGCGCCGCCACCAGCCGCCCAGCAGCCACGGGCGCGCGCTGAAGATCTACTACGCCACGCAGGCCGCCGCCAACCCGCCCACGTTCATCTTCTTTGTGAACGATCCCGCGTTGTGCCACTTCTCCTATCGCCGCTACCTGGAGAACCACATCCGCCAGCAGCTGGGCTTCGCCGGTACCGGCATCAAACTGGTGCTGAAGCCGCGGGGGAACTCGTGAGCGCGATGACGCCGCAGGCCGTGTTCCTGGTGCTGCTGGGAGCGCTGGTGGGCTACCTGGTGGGCTCCGTGCCAGTGGGCTACCTGATTGGCCGCTCGCAGGGTATCGACATCCGCACGCATGGCAGCGGCAAGACGGGCGCCACCAACGTGCTGCGCACCCTGGGGACGCGCGCCTCGGCGGTGGTGATGGTGTGCGACATGGGCAAGGGGATTGTGGCGGTTGGCTTGGCCTTGCTGGCCGCGCACACCCTGAGCGCGGAAACGGCGGCCGGCGTGGCGGCTATTGTGGGGCACATCTTTCCGCTGTTTGCCGGGTTCCGCGGTGGGCGCGGCGTGGCCACCTCCCTCGGCGCACTGCTGGTCATCAGCCCGCTGGTGGGCCTGGCGGCGCTGGCCATTGGGCTCGTTGTGATCGCCCGCTCCCGCGTGGCCTCGCTCGGCTCGCTGGTGGGCGGCGGCCTGGCTCTGGCCATCATGCTGGTGCTGTTCCTGCACCGGACCGAAACCCTGCTGCCGCTCATCTACTGCCTGCTCGCGTTTGCCATCGTGGCGGTGGCGCATCGGGATAACATCCAGCGACTGGCGTCCGGTACTGAGCGCAAGATTCAGTTGTAACGCCCAGGCGAGCCTTCGTGCCGCTCCTCGGCGCCTATGGGCTGTACGTGCCTGCTGACGTGGCGTACCTGTCCGCCGCTGCGGCAGCACCGGGCTCGTACGTCGTGGTGGGCACAGGGTCGTGGGGGACCACCCTGGCTGTCGTGCTTGCACGCATCGGCCATTCAGTGATCTTGCTGGCGCGAACGGCGGAGGAGGCGCAGCACCTGGCCGATGTTGGCGAGAATGAGCGCTTTCTACCAGGCGTGGCGTTGCCGCCCCAACTGACTGTCAGCGCGGATTGGAAGCTGGCTGGCACCGCGGCCATCGTCATCGTTGCCGTGCCCTCCGACACGGTGGGAGCAGCGCTGGCAGGTTTGGATGCCTACGTGGCGCCTGGCAGCGTCATCGTCAGCGCGAGCAAGGGCTTGGCGAGCAATGACCAGCGGCGCCTTTCCGAGGTGATTGCTGCTCGGTTTGCGAATCCCGTGTCCGTGCTTTCCGGCCCCAACCTGGCGCGCGAGATCGCACGCGACCTGCCGTCCAGCACGGTGGTGGCCAGTCACCAGGCGCATGCCGCGGCGGCCGTGCAACGCGCATTCGCCGGCGGCATGCTGCGCGTCTACACCTCGGACGACGTGGTGGGTGTGGAACTGGCCGGGGCGCTGAAGAACGTCATCGCGCTGGCCGCGGGCGCAGCCGATGGGCTGGAACTGGGCGACAACGCCAAGGCGGCGCTCATCACGCGCGGGCTGGCCGAGATATCCCGACTGGGCGTGGCGCTGGGTGCACAGGCGCGCACTTTCGCTGGACTGGCGGGCGTAGGCGATCTTGTGGCTACGTGTGCCAGCCCCTTGAGCCGCAACCGGCGGTTGGGCGAGGCGCTGGCCCGCGGGGAAAGCTGGCAGGCCGCTCAAGCGCGGTTAGGCCAGGTGGCGGAAGGGGTACCCACCACCCGCGCCGCCGTGGCGCTGGCCCGGCGCGCCGGTGTGGAAATGCCCATCGCGCAGCAGATGCACGCCATCCTGTTCGAGGGTCGCTCGCCCCGCTCGGCCGTGCTGGAGCTGATGCAGCGCGAACTCAAGGCCGAGGTGTGACGCCGGAGGGTCAGCCGCCTATGGCGACGTCGATCTCCGGGTGCTCCAGGTAGGCCTTCACCAGGTCTCGCGTTTCCTTCACCCAGTCCGTCCCTTTGGCCAGGATCACGCCTCCCGCGCGCACGGCGTAGGCCCCGGGGTTCTCGGCGCCAGGCGGTGGTGTGCCATTGGCGGCCAGCTCGCGCGCAGCGGCCAGAAGGCGGCGGCGGACGCGAATGATCATCGCGTCGCTCGTGCCCAGGTGCTCGATGCTGCGATCGAACGTCGCGCCCATGCTCTCTGTGATGGCCTGGTCCTGCAGGTTGATGCCCTCAATGCCGGTATACTGCTGCCCGCTTCGCTGCTTGGCGCGATCCAGCTTGTAGTCGTTCTGGCTGTTGGCAGTCAGGCGGAAGCGTCCAAACCAGTCGCTGCTGTTGGGAAACTGCTCGGTGC